>JAUYAM010000002.1:0-300000 GCA_030693425.1 bacterium | reverse complement strand
TTTAGTTGATGAGTTCCAAGATACAAATTTTGCTCAGTACGAGCTGGTTAGGCTTTTGGCGGCGCCAGAGAACAACCTGACTGTTTGCGGCGACGATTTTCAGGCGATCTACCGCTGGCGGGGCGCTTCTTGGGGCAATCTCATCCAGTTCAAAAAGGATTTTCCTCGGGCAAAAGAAATTGCCTTGGCGGAAAATTACCGCTCTTTCCAGAATATTCTCGACCTGGCCCATAAATTTATCCGGCTCGATGACTCATTGAGGCCCGACTGGCTGAATAGAATCAGCAAAAAACTGAAAGCGGCGAGGGCGGGCAAAGCTGAAATTGCCCACCTTCATTTTAAAACCGCCGAGCAGGAGATTGCCGGCGTTGTCGCCAGGATTGGCCGGCTCTTGAAAACAGACAAGAAAGCCTGTTTCAACGATTTTGCCATTTTGGTCAGGGCTAACAATCAGGCGATGCCTTTTGCCCGATCCTTTGAAAGATCGGGCGTTCCCTACCAGTTTTTAGCTCTCAAGGGATTATATTCAAAGCCGGTGATTTTAGACATCATTTCCTATTTTAAGTTTCTGGACAATTATCATGAGAGTTCGGCCTCTTTTCGGATTCTCAGCCTTCCCTTTTTGGGAATTAGCCCCCAAGACATTGCCAGAATCAACCAGTACAGCCGTCGCCGGTCAAAATCGATTTATGAAGCTCTTCAGGAACTGCCCCTGATTGGCGGCGTCTCCGGCAAGACTCAAAAAACCGTTATTAGAATCTTGGTCCTGGTGGAAAAGCATACCCGGATGGCTTTGGAAAAAAACGTTTCCGAAATCCTCTTGGCTTTTCTTGAGGATTCGGGCTTTCTTGAATATTTAGTCAGGAAAGAAAGAAAAGAGGATCTTGACCTCATTTTCCAATTCCATAGCCGGATAAAAGCCTTTGAAGAATCTCATCTGGACGCAAGGTTGAAGAGCTTTATGGAGGAGCTGGATATGGAGCTGGAGTCCGGGGAAGAGGGAAGACTTAGTTTTGATATTGAGCAGGGGCCGGAAGCGGTTAAAATCATGACCGTCCATTCGGCCAAGGGTTTGGAGTTTAAGTATGTTTTTCTGATCAATCTTGTTGACAAAAGATTCCCGAGCATTGAAAGGCCGGATCCGATTGAAATTCCAAAACCCTTGATTAAGGATATCCTTCCCAAAGGGGATTTTCATCTCCAGGAAGAAAGAAGGCTTTTTTACGTGGGGCTGACCCGCGCCAGAAACGCTTTGTTTTTGACTTCGGCTGAAAGTTACGGGGGCGTTCAGGCAAAAAGGCTGTCTCGGTTTTTGCCGGAGCTGGGATACGACGGCAAGATTATTTCAACCAAGGAAATTTCTCTTAAAGTTGAAAGAAAAGCGAAACCGGCAAAACTGGAGTTGCCTAAAAGGTTTTCTTTCACCCAGCTGATCGCCTTTGACAAGTGCCCTTTACAGTACAAGTTTGCCCATATTTTAAAGATTCCTGTCAGGGGCAAAGCCATGTTTTCTTTTGGCAAGACAATGCACAATACCTTGCATAGTTTTGCTTTGGCTTTTGCCTCGGGAAATAAGCCCGGTTTTAAGGAGCTGCTGGCGATTTACGAGAAAGAGTGGCTGGACGAATGGTATGAAAGCCCGGAACAGAAAAAAGACTATTTTGAGTCGGGAAAAAAAACGCTTAAAAGTTTCTACGAAGAGCTTATGGAAACAAAGCCGAAAATATTGCTGGTTTCAGGTAAGCCGGCTTTGGAGCAGGATTTTAATTTAAAAATCGGCAGCCATACTCTCATTGGCAAGATAGATAGGATTGACGATTTGGACGGAGGAGTGGAAATCATTGATTACAAAACAGGATCTGCCAAGGAAAAATTGCGGCCCGAAGACAAAAAACAGCTTTTGATTTATCAGATGGCGGCTGAAGAGGTTTTAGGGTTAAAGCCAAAAAAACTGACTTATTATTATTTAGACGAGGGTAAAAGCGTTTCTTTTTTGGGCGGCAAAGAAGATATCAAAAAAGAAAAAGAAAAGATTGTCAAAGAGATTAAAGAAATCCAGAAAAGCGATTTTAAACCGACTCCGGGCTGGCAGTGCCAGTGGTGCGATTTTAAAGGGATTTGCGAGTATGCAAATAAAGGGCCGGCTCCTTGATAGAACCGGTCCTGAGAGCAATGCTCTCTTAGACGTCCTCGATCTTGATGCCGGGAATTTTCTGAAAGTGGGAGTGGCTAACCGTCACCGGTCGGTTACCATCTCCCGCCCGCCCGTGGTCGGTGAAGCGGAATGTCCCGTTAGGCCCGTCCTCGAGCCGTTCGGACAATCTCTCCGCGGCGTGCCGGATGCGTCTCGCGATATCAGCCCTTTTGAACGAGTCTTTCTCGGTGATGGTGATAACTGTTTGCATAATGTACTCCTTTTCTATGAACGAGCGGATGGGTAAAGCTCTTTTATGCTGCGGCAACTTTAGATTTTTGTCAAATCGAATTAAGCAAATAAAAACTCTCGGTAGGCATACTCAAATAACGTTACGTCGAAAGAAATTTAAACAGAAGCAGTTTAATAGTTGCTTAACCAGGTTAAATAACTAGCCTTTATTTTTGTCCAGCTTTTTGTCAAATCCTTTGTTTTGCTTTAGACTGGAGTAATGGCTTCTCATTTATCCATCGGAATTGTTGGCTTGCCTAATGTGGGAAAGTCCACCTTATTTCAAGCCCTGACCAAAAAGCAGGTTGACTGCTCGAACTATCCTTTTACCACCATTAATCCCAATGTCGGGGTGGTTGAAGTTCCTGACCCGAGGGTTGACGTTCTGGCTCAGCTGACCGGCTCGGCAAGGAAAATCTATGAGACAGTGGAGTTTGTTGATATTGCCGGTTTGGTTAAGGGCGCCCACCAGGGCGAGGGTTTGGGAAACCAATTTTTATCGCACATCAGAGAAACAGTGGCGATTATTTATGTCCTGCGCGCTTTTAAAAACAGCGATATTATCAACACCAGAAACGTTGTTGATCCGGTTGGCGAAAAAGAAATCTTGGACACCGAGCTGGTTTTAAAGGATATGGAAACCGTCAGAAAAAGAATTGAGAGCGTTGGCGGCGAGGCCAGGTCCGGGAAAAAAGAGGCCCAGAAAGAAGCGGAACTGCTGTTAAAAATCAAAGCTGTTTTGGAAAAGGGGGAGATTTTGGCAGAAAAAGACTTTAGCGAGGAGGAAAACCAGATTCTTAAAAACTACCAATTGCTTTCTCTCAAACCCAGGCTCTGTTTTTTGAATGCCAAAGAAGAAGAATCAGAGCAGGAAGCAAAAGAGGTTTTCCGGAAAAACAATTGGCCGTTTCTGATTGTTGACGTTTTGGAAGAACTGGGGGCAGCCGGTTTCACCAAAGAAGAGAGGCAGTCTTTGGGATTGCCTGCAGACTCAGGCCTGGATCTTTTAATCAAACAAGCATATTCTTTATTGAATTTGATCACCTTTTTTACTACGGTTTCCCAACAGGTCCAGGCCTGGCAGATCAAAACCGGGACTAAATTGGCGCGGGCAGCCGGCACGATTCACACTGATTTTGAAACTCATTTTATTAAGGCCGAAGTTATTAATTATAAGGATTTGGTTGCTATAGGCAGTTTTGCTCTGGCCAGGGAAAAAGGCCTGATCCGCACCGAGGGCAGGGACTATGTTGTCCAAGACGGCGACGTTATAGAAATCAAACACGGAGCTTAAAATAAGAATTGTTTAAAGGTCGGAGAGATAATCATTTTTAAAAAATTTTATGATTAAATTTGTTGTTAAAAAAGACGGCAGCAAGGAAGCCTTTGATCCAGAAAAGGTCAAGAAAGGAGTTAGATTAGCGGCTCGGGCGGCTAATCTTGCCGAAGACAAAGTTGAAGAACTGGCCGCGGCTATTCTCGCCAAAGTAATTGGGTTTGCCGGAGACAAGGAAGAAATCACCAGCCCGGAGATAAGGGAAGTCGCCCTGAATGAGCTCGATATTATGGATCCGGTCGTTTCTGCGGCCTGGAGAAATTACGGCCAGAAAAAAGCGTAGTTTGCATAGATTCAGCGGTTGCATCTGGCCGTTACGGACCAAGCCTTTTAATGACTTCGGAAGAAGAAAGAGATTTAGCCAAAAAAGCGAAAACAGATCCCGAAGCCTTCGGCCGGCTTTACGATCAGTATTATTCCAGGATTTTCGGCTATGTTTTAAAAAGAACCGGCAATTTGGAAACGAGCCAGGATGTAGTTTCCGAGACTTTTCTCAAAGCCCTAAAAAACGTCAGGAAGTTCCAGTGGCAGAGTTTTTTTGGGAGAAAGCCTATGTTCGGGGCCTGGCTCTACCGGATCGCCTCAAACGAGATTGCCAACTTTTTCCGCAAAAAAAAGCCGACTATCTCCCTGAATTCGGTCTTAGATCCGGTCTTTGAAAAAGATCTTTTTGGAGAAGTTGTCGCTGCTGAGCAAAGGCTGAAAGATTGCCAGGATTTTCTTTGCATCCAGAAAGAGATTATGACTTTGCCGGAAAAATACCAGCAAGTTTTGGTTTTGAGGTTCTTCGAAAAAAAGCAGATAAAAGAAATAGCAGAAATTTTAGGCAAGAGAGAGGGAACGGTTAAGTCCCTGATTCACCGCGGTTTAAAATACTTAAAGGCAAAAATGCCACCAACTTAGGATTTTAACGTTATGACTTAGGACATGGAAAATCAGGATTTAGAAAAAAAACTGGAAAGAGTAAAAGTTCCCGAAATCGAACTTTTAGGCCACAAACAGAAATTGAGGGCGGTTTTGCTCAAAAACTATGCCAAAAAAGAAGTTTTTAGCCCATTCAGAAGCGTCGCCTTGGGATTTGCCTTTGTTGTCCTGTTCGCCCTGGTTTTAAGAGTTCCCACTTTTCAGAGGCCGGATATTGCCCTGGCCAAGGAGATCGCTTTGAGAGATTCCAATTTTAGATCATTGATTGAGCAAGGGGGCATCATTGGAGAGACCGAGCTTGCCGGCTCCAGGGGCTATATGCTGGTGCGCCTGGGGAAATTAGCTAAAGAGTCGGAAATGCCGGAGTCTATACCTTTATTTTCAGATGTCGGCAGTGCCCAAAAATTAGCAGCGCCTCAGGCTGTATCCGGTTCGGCTTTTCTGGTCGAGGTCGATTTTAGAGGGAAAAAGGTTTCCCAGATAAAAGAATTGCCTCAACCGTCTTTGTCTTTCAATCAGGAAGAAGAGGAAGCGGTTAGGGAAATCAGCGAACAGAGCCAGAGAGTCAGGAAAGAAATTCCCCTTGAGGCAGAAATCAAAGAAATTAGACCGGTTTTAATCCAGCTCAAACTGGTTAAAAAAGGAAATAAGATAGAAGTTCTGTCCGGAAAAGAAGCGGCCGTAATTTACAAGAAAAACGGCCAGAGCTGGGAAGGCAGAATTGATTTGGAATCGGCCAGCGTCAAAAAAATTGAGCTGGTTGATGTAAAAGAGTAACGCAACGATTCTAAAATTCCCGCGTTCTCTTTGAAGAAAGGTCGAATCGATTAACAATTAAAAAACATTGAATATGAAAAAAACTTTAATCATTTTCCTTTCAATCCTGGTTTTAGCTGCCGGAAACAGCGCTTTAGCAGGAGTTTCCATCGGCACCAGGAGCGAAGAAGTCAAGAACATCCAGGAAGCTTTGAGAGCAGATAGCACCATTTTCCCCGGACAGGCAACCGGCTATTTTGGGCCAGTGACCCAAAAGGCAGTCCAGAAAGTCCAGGTAAAATGCAATTTGCCTCAAACCGGAGTTGTCGACGACGAAACCTACAAGTGTATTTTCCCGGTTGACTATAAAGTGACCGTGGTTTCTCCGAATGGCGGGGAAATCTGGGATAGAGGCCAGATTCAGACCGTTAAATGGAGCGTTACTTATCCTATAGAACTGAAAACCAATAATGCGAAAATTATGCCGCCCCATTGGTCAAAAGCTTCAATTGACCTTTTCAGAAGATCTTCAAACACAGACGATCCTGGCTATATCTTTTTTGTGAAACATATAGCAACAGTTAATCTGTTTGCCAACTCTTATTCCTGGAAGATTTCCAGCGACATCCCCAACGGTTCTGATTACGTCGTCAGGATCAGCGTCGGTCAGGGGACTATGACTATTTATCGCTCCGAGAGTGACAACACATCTATAAAGCCCGATCTGATTTGGCCGTCGCCTTCAATCAATTGGGACGAAAGCGACAACCCCTTTTCTATCACCGGCAGCCAGACGCCTCCGAACGAAGACCTGAAAGAGCTTCTGAATATTTTAGAAGAGATGTCCAGGCTTTTGGCAAAGGCGATCCAGGTTCTCCAGGGAATCATTTCAAAGTAGTTATTGAAAGCCCGAACAGGAAACCCTCTGATCCAGGGTTTCCTGTTACGGCGGAAACTTATTAAAATAACGGTAATTATGAGCGAAAACCATTTTTCTTTAGAAGAAGTTAAAAAAGTCGGTGACGCCCTGGACCTTGACTGGCAGAGATTCGACGTTGACCAATTCAGACAAGGCATGGATGTCGAGCTGGAGCACGGCAAAAGAGATTCCCTTACCAATGTCACTAACGACGACCCTCTTTTAACCGGCAAGATCGCCTTAGCTCACTTGAACGAATTTCCCGATTATTATACCCGTTTGCATAAAATGGAAAAGGAGGCTGACGAGTTCTGGGGCAAATAAATTTGAAATTAAAAAAACATTTAACATGATCAACTTTAAAAAAGAGGTTGGCAGTAAGTTATCGTTTTTAGTTTTAAGCACAGTTTTTCTGCTGGCTCTAGGATTTATCTGGATGGATTCTCAGGGCTTGCTGCCGCAGCTGTCTATTTACTTTCCAAAGCTTCCCAGAATCGTTTTGCCGAGGATTCCCGGGCAGCAAATGTCTTTGAAAGATATCAAAAAGTTTGTTTCTGAGGAAGATTTCAGGAGTTATCTTCAACTGGCCAGCGAAGCGAGCACTTCTTTTGACAATATGGTTGCCCTAAAAGAGGCAATGCCTATGGCTGTGCCCGGCGGCCTCGGGTCAGGAGCCGCAGAAAGGGTTTCTGAAACAACGGTCCAGGTGACCGGCATTGACGAGCCGGACATTGTCAAGACCGACGGAAAGGAAATCTATTTTTCTCAGGAGCGTTCGTGGTGGCCAATGATGGAAAATCTTGGCAGGCCTTTTCTAGAAGATGAAATGTATCCACCGGAATTCCGTTCCACCACCAAGGTTATCAAAGCTTTTCCGCCGGCAGATTTAAAGCTTGACGCCGAGATTGAAAAAAACGGCAATCTTCTTTTAACAAAGAATACCTTGGTGGTTTTCTCCAATCAGGAGATCGTAGGCTATGACGTTTCTGACCCCAAAAAACCAAAAGAAAAGTGGAGCTTAAAGCTTGATAATAATGTTTGGCTGGTCGCTTCGAGATTAAAAGACGGCAAGATTTATTTAGTGACCCAGACGAATATTAATCAAAATAGCCCTTGCCCAATCGAGATCTTGAAAGCTGGAGAGACACCGTTGAGTATTAGATGTCAGGACATTTACCACCCCGTAGACCCTGTTCCCGTTGACACCACCTTCACGGCCATGATCCTAGATCCCTCATCCGGCAAGATAGAAGAGAATGTTTCCTTTGTCGGTTCTACCGGAAGTTCTGTTGTCTATATGTCGGGAAACGCAATCTTTGCAACCTATTCTTACTTTGAGGATACGACCAGGTTTTTCTTGAGTTTTCTTAAAGAAAAAGCCAAAGACCTTTTTCCTTCGTGGGTTGCTGAAAAACTGGAGAAGTTATCTGGCTATGATTTGAGCCAGCAGACAAAAATGATGGAGCTTCAGATGATCCTGGAAAAGTTTCAAAGCTCTTTAAAAGATGATGAAAGATTGAAGTTTGAGAACGAACTGACAAACAGGCTGGGAGATTATTTAAAAGAAAACATGCGGGATTTGGAGAAAACAGGCATTGTTAAAATAAGCCTGTCTGACTTTAAGGTTGCGGCCGTCGGCAGCATTCCCGGCCATCCTTTGAATCAGTTTAGTTTGGATGAATACCAGGGCAATTTGAGAATTGCCGTCACTATTGGCCAAAGGTGGTGGGGTTGGGGATTCGGCTCTGGAGGAAATGAAATGGCAAACGACGTCTATGTCTTAGACAAAGACCTGAAAATTACCGGCTCTGTAAAAAATCTAGGATTGACTGAAAGGATCTATTCTGCCAGGTTTGTTGAAGACAGGGGCTATCTGGTTACTTTCAGGGAAACCGATCCCTTCTATGTCTTAGACCTGGCTGATCCCAGGAATCCGGCCATGAAAGGGGAGTTGAAGATTCCCGGCTATTCGTCTTATCTCCAGCCAATTTCCAAAGACAAGGTTTTGGGCATTGGCAAGGAGGGTTCTCAAGTCAAGGTTTCCTTGTTCGACGTCAGTTCTGCTTCAAATCCCAGAGAAGTGGCAAAATACACTTTGGACGAGTACTGGTCTGACGTTCTTTCAACCCACCACGCCTTTTTGCTAGACACAAAGCATGAGGTTTTCTTTTTGCCCGGAAGCCAGGGAGGCTACATTTTCTCTTACAAAGGAGACAACCTAGAAATGAAAAAGGCTGTCAGTAATATTTCTGCCAAAAGAGCCATCTATTTGGACGATTATCTTTACATTATCGGCGAAGACAAGATCGTCGTTCTTAACGAGCTTGATTGGGCAAGAATAGGGGAACTCAGCTTCTAAATTAGAAACTAAGTTTCTAAGTTAAAAACAAAGGACAGAGGAGGTCCGACCTCCCACGTTTTCTGATTTTATCGCCAAAGAGGCGGCTTGTTCCGTATACAACTCTGTTGTTGTACGGGGTTTTTTGATAGGATAAAGACGGTTTGATGCGGTAGCCGAGTGGTTCAGGCACCTGCCTGCAAAGCAGGGTACGGAGGTTCAAATCCTCCCCGCATCTCTTGTTTTATGGAAATACAAGAATATCTTTCAACCAAGTTAAAGAACTGTACATCCTACGAATATACAACGGAAGATAAAAAACTTCTTGATGATTTTGGTATTGAGGAGTTTATATATAAAAAACTGACCTCAAAGAAATTTAGAAAATACGCTCTCTCGCCCGATTGTCAAAAACACATAATGAGCGTTATCCATAAAAGCGTAGAAACCAGACAAAAAATATCTTTTGTATGGGTTTTTGGAGGGTATAAGCTCTGGCGGTTAGCCGAATCTCCCGAGCCGGATTGGGCAGAGCTGTTTAGTATGATTTATTTTATTGACTGGTTGAAACCTATAATTGCTGCTTATCCGCCAGGCGTCCATTTTGATTTTTTCTCCGATGACGTCATTGTCCCCATAATGAATAATATTCCTCAAGAGGATACCAAGCATTATATTGCAGGCTTTAAAAACCTTTTAGATTTCGTAAAACCACATATTCCTTCCAATTTTTTATTTACCCTGAGCCGCGTTGAAGATCAATACGAAAGCCATGAAGATTTCAAAAAGGATCTTGAAATAGAAATAGCAAAACGTACCGGAGAACTGGGAGGAACGGGGAAGTTTCCGTCCTTAACACCAGAGCAGATCCAAGCAATTGAGCTTAATGTGAAGTCCGATACCGAACAGGTAAAAGATCCTTTTTGGCGGGAAAGGGTGCAAATTATTCATGACTCTTATGTGCAGATTTCAAAACGCCGGCCGTATTACCGAAATGAGAATACAATTATGGTAGTAAGCACTTCTCTTCCCGTGACTATTGCCGTAGGATCGACGAAAACCTCCGTCGTTAAATTTTGGGTCGGAGCGGGAGCGTTAGAGAGGCGCAATGAGAGTTATGCCGAATGGATTTTTTCTCCGAAACAAATTGCCAGTAGAAACTTTTCCATCGAGCCAATAGAATTGGAAGGATTAACCGGAAAAAACTTTTCTCAAATCCGCGTTCTCAAGTAGAGAATAAAAAAAATCAGCGAGAATCAAGAAGCTTAGCTCCTTTTTTAATCTTTGAGGATTTCTGCGACTGCTTCAACTAAGGGCTGGTAGTTAAAATAGGAAAAAAGCTGTTTTTGCCAGTCTTTGTAAATAGAGCGTATTTACCAACCTTTTTAGTTGAGGTAAGATATATTATTAAGCAACTAATTTTAAAAACATGATTACCCGCGAGCTAGTCGAGCATATTAAAAAACAATTGGCAGAAGGCAAGACCAGGGAAGAAATCAGAAGCGTCTTGATCACCAAGGGCTGGCCGGAAGCCGACATCAGCGGCGCCATCAATATGGCCGGCGCTTTTTCTCCGCCGCCTCCTGCGGCAGCCGTCAGGCCGGCACCAGCCGGGCAGCCGGTGATGACAGACGATGATTTAACCGATGAAGAAACGGCCCGGATTTACGGTTCGCCCCCGAAGCCGCCTAACAAAAAGCTGATTTTCGTGGTTTTAGCGGTAGTGGCAGCCTTGTTAGTCGGCGGGGGAGCATTCGCCTATATCTATTACTTCCAGGCGCCGGAAAGAATTTTAGGAAAAATGATGGAGAAATCGGTTCTGGTTAAATCAGAAAGCTTTTCGGGAACCGCCGAAATAGACCTTGAAGTAAAAGCCGACAGCCAGTCAGTTAAGCAGCTGCCTGAATTGCCCTTTTCATTCGGAGCGGGGGTAAACTTAGGTTTTGTCGTCAACTTTGAAGGCGCTTCCAGCGACCAGGATAAGGCTTCATATTTTTCATTTGACCTGACGCCAAAAGGCTGGGTAGGCGGATCAGAAAAGCCGTTTGCCATGGAATACCGGGGAATCGATAAAGTCGCCTATATGATTATCAAGGGGCTTTCGCTCCCGGCAGATTTTCAGATGGATTTGTCGACGCTGAAGAACCAGTGGGTCAGGATCGACTTAAAGGAGATCAAAGAAACCTTAAAGGGATTTGGAATGACCGAAGAAGATCTCGCCGAGCTTGACCAGGCGCAGAGCGTTCCGGAAATTCCTCCGGAAAAGATGCTCGAACTGTACCGGAAGTTTAAGCCGGTGCAAATTACAGAAAAACTCAAAGCTGAGAAAATCGACGGCCAAAACACTTATCACTATAAATACTCGGTGGATAAACAAGCTTTGGCAAAGTTGTTTCAGGAAATAGAAAAGATCGAGGGGCTGGAATTTTCGTCCGAAGAAAGCCTTTCCCAGGGAATTAATGATTATTTGGAGAGAATAGACGGTGAGATCTGGATCGGCAAAAAGGATTTCTTGGCCCGTAAGACGACAGTCAATTTTGTGGCGAAAGTCGATCGCGAGGGCGTCGTGGTTTCGAGTACCGCTAAACTAACCGTTTTTTCAAAAGACTTTAACAAACCAGTTAAGGTTGAGGTTCCGGCGGATGCCAAATCCCTTGAGGAATTTATCGGTTTAGTCCTGCCGAAGATAATAGGCGGCTTTGGCGAAGATTGCGAGGCCAAGACCGGCGAAGACAAAGATAAGTGCTATCTGCAGTCGGCCCTGTTCAGCTTATCCAGCAAAGACTGTTTGAAAGTGGTTTCTCTGTCGAAAAGGAACGACTGCTATTACGGGATCGCCAAGGAAAAAGGCGACGAAGCCGTCTGCGCCGAAATAAAAGGAACGGGATCCCAAGGATGGAAGGATGAGTGCTATCGGGCAGTGGCCGAAGCCACCGGAAAATCGGCTTTGTGTGAAAAGGTTTTCGGCTACGACTGGAAGAATTATTGCTATGCCGGGGCCACCAGGGAAGCCTCTTACTGTGACAAAATCAAGAAAGCGAGCACTAAGGAAAAATGCAAAACCGGATTATTGGAAGCGGCAAAGATTTGACCCTTAAGAAACTAAGTTTCCAAGCAATTCACTTAGAAACTTAGTTTCTAATTCCCTGATTAAAAGCGTCCCGCTGAAAGCGGGACGCTTTGGTTCCTAATGCTTTATTTTTCTTCTTTCTTTTTTTCTTCCTCCTTCCTATTTTTTTCTCTGCAGGTCGGGCAGAGCCCATCCCTTTTTATTTCCGCGAGCTCGATTTCGTCGGGAAAGAGCTCGCAACCGCAATCACTGCAATGAGCTGTGGGCATTTTTCCTTCTCCTCGTCAGAATTTTTAATGCGATCCTTATTAAATCACAGCTAGGTATTTTTGGCAACGCGCCCCGGCGGCGTAGAGAGTAAGAGTTGCCATATAGTTTTCTTGAGAATATAATGGACAAATATAAATTTTATGGAGCAGAAAACTATTTCCATTGTCATTCCGGTTTTCAATGAAGAAAAAGCCGTCAAAGGGTTAGTTGAAGCGGTTTTGGGTTCTGGATTAGCATCAGAAGTTATCTGCGTCAATGACGGTTCGTCAGACAGCACCCAAAAGATTCTTGAAAGCTTTGGCGGTAAGATAACTTTAATAGATCTTAAAAGAAACCACGGCAAAGGTTTTGCTTTGGTTGTCGGCGTCAGAAAAGCCAAAGGCGAAATCATAGTCTTCCTGGACGCAGATCTTCTTAACCTGAAAAAAGATCACCTCGAAAAGCTGATTGCTCCTCTTTTGGCAAATCAGGCAGAAGTTGTTTTGGCTAAGATATCCTTATCTCCGTCTTCCAATTTCGAACCAAGTTTGCCCTTTACCGGTCAGAGAGCTTACTGGCGCAAAGACCTTCTGCCTCACTTGAAGCAAATGGCCAAGACGAGATACGGCGTCGAGGTTTATCTGAATGAGGTTTTCAAGAAAAAACGAGTCAGAGCCATTAAATTAAAAGGCCTTTATTATTTGCAAAAACGAAAGAAAATGGATTTGTCCTCGCTGCCTTTTGTCTATCTGGCTCAGACTTGGGAAATAGGCAAAACTCTTGCTGGGATTGAGAAGACAAAGCTGAAAAAAAATGGCTTGCTTTTGGATCGTAAAGACAGCTTTAAATTAACCGATTCGCCAAAGATTCTGAAAAAGCTCAAGAGTTTAAAACTCAAAGACCAAAGTTTTTCCTACCGGCAGCTGGTCGAAATGTTCAAAAACTGGTCTGCCGACAAAAAGAACTGATTCTAAACTAACTTTTAAACTTTATTATGGCAAAACTTTTGTCTAAAAAATATATTTTTGTCGTCATCGCCATTATTGTGATAATTTCGGGCAGCTTTATCTATTTTAAGGGGAAAGGGAAGCCGAAATACAATTTTGTCCTGGCTAAAAATGGAACCCTGTTTCAAGAAGTGAGCGTTTCCGGGAAGATAAAGCCTGCCCAGAGCCTTGACTTAGGATTTGAAATCAGCGGCAAAGTCAGCTCTGTCTACAAAAAGATCGGAGACAAGGTTTCTGCTGGAGAAAGAATCATCGCTTTGGACAACAGCCAGACTCTGGCCGAGCTCAATCAGGCAAAGGCCAACCTGGAGGCGGAAAAATCCAGGTTAGAAGAGCTTAAAAAAGGAACCAGGCCCGAGGAACTGCAGATGGCTGAGACCAAAGCAGAAGGTTTGGAAAAGGCTTTGGTCGAAGCGAGCCTGAATCAGCAGACGGTCAAAGACAAAGCCCTGGCCGACCTTGATAATGCCTACAGCAGCGCCTTGACCAGCCTTCAAAAAGCGGCCAGTTCTGCCAAAACTTCTCTTCTTTCACTGACCGACATCCAATACAATCATTTTATCCAGAACGATGACCTGGCTGGCGCCAAGGCCAAAGCGGTTCTGGCCTTGCTTGGTGCGGAAAACGCCGGCAAATGGACTTCTCAGGCTCTCAACGATCTTGACGGCGGCGCCTTCAGCCTGGTCCAGAAAGCGGTTTTGAGCCAGGCCCAGGCAGACATAGATTCGGCCTTGTCAGAAACAAAACAAGCTTTGCAAAAGACAAAAGACAGTCTGGACGCGGTCCCTTTCAGCAATGAGCTGACTTCGACCGAAAAAACAAACTTGAGCGCCGAGAAAACCAGCATTCTTTCAGAAATTGCGATTGTTGCCGGCAAAGAACAAACAATATTGGTTCAGAAATCGACCAACGCCTATAACTTGGCTGCGGCTGGAGCAAGTCTTACCGCAGCTCAAAACAGCCTTGATCTTGCTCTTGATGACTTGGCCTTGAAGCAAGCCGGAGCGACTTTAGAGCAGATTTCCGCCCAGGAGGCGAGAGAGGAATCGGCCGGAGCAGCGGTTGAAAATATCAGGACCAGGTTGGCCAAAAATATTCTTTTTTCGCCGATTGCAGGCATTGTTACCAAAAGAGAAATCGAGATCGGCGAAAGCGTTGTTCCCGGAACGGCGGTAGTTTCCTTGATTTCTGCCTCCGGGTTTGAAATCGAAGCCAAGGTTCCGGAGGTTGACATTGCCAAGATAAAGATTGGAGATTCTGCCAAAGTGACCCTGGACGCTTATGGCTCAGATCTTATTTTTGAAGCAAAGGTAGCCAAGATTGATCCGGCCGAAACCATGGTTGAGGGCCTGCCGACTTACAAAGTCAACCTTCAGTTCCTAGAGGATGACGGCCGCTTGAGGTCCGGGATGACGGCCGACGTCGAGATTCTGACCGCCGAAAAGCAAGGAGTGATCTTAATTCCCCAAAGAGCGATCATTTCCACAAACGGAGACAAGCTAGTCAGGGTTCTGGGAAAAGGAAACGAGGTTAAAGAAGTTAAAGTCAAGACTGGACTAAGAGGATCCAATGGGGAGATAGAGATTGTCGAAGGCCTGTCAGAAGGGGACAAGGTGATTACCTCGATGCCCGAAAAATAGGTATGGACAAAAACAAAGCCCTCGGCATTATTTCTTTAGTTTTTGCCGCTTTCCTCTGGAGTTTGTGGGGAGTTTTTTCAAGACTACTTGGTCTTGGTTTCGGCATTTTTTACCAAGCGTTTTCCAGGGGCTTGATTCTTTTTTTAATTTTATTCGCATGCCTTCTTTTGACAAGAAGCTGGAAAAGGATTTTGCCGACAGACTATAAATGGTTTTTAGGGATGAGTTTGTCAGAGTTATTATCAGTGGTTTGCTTTTTTGTCGCTATTAACTATCTGGCCATTGGCTTGACCTTATTTGTCTTTTACGCTGCCTCGACCCTCGGCGGCTATTTCTTAGGGTCTGTTCTCTTCCAAGAAAGACTGACGAGAATTAAAATCATTTCTCTTCTGATTTCTTTTGCCGGACTTTTTGTGATATTTTCTGCGACTCTTGAACAAACAAACCCCCTCTATTTATTATTGTCGGCCTTGTCCGGTTTTGGGTTCGCTGGTTGGCAGGTTTTTTCCAAAAAAGTTTCCAGTCAGTATTCCTTGATTCAGGTTATGGCGATAGACAACTTGATTTTTACCCTCGCCAGCTTGATTTTCGTTCTTGCCTTTAAAGAAACAATCATTTTGCCGAGCTTTTCTTTAGTTTGGCTTATACTAATTTTATTCGCTTTTCTGGTTCTCGGCGCTTCTTTTTTAAATATTTATGGTTTCCGTCGCCTCGAGGCGCAAAAGGGCAGCCTGATCATGCTTTCAGAGGTAGTTTTTGGAGTTTTCTTCGGCTGGCTGTTTTACAAAGAATTCCTGACAATCTATTCATTAATCGGCGGGGCCCTGATTCTTTTTGGAGCCGCTTTGCCGAACATTAATTTAGAAAAGAAAAGCAAATGACTCTTATTGAAATAAAAAACTTAAATAAAACCTATATTACCGATGATGTCAAAACAGAAGTTTTAAAAGACATCAGCCTTTCAATTGAAAAAGGGGAGTTCGTCGCCATTATGGGGCCTTCAGGGTCGGGCAAATCGACTCTGCTCCATATCCTCGGCTTTTTGGACAAGCCGACGAGAGGACATTATTCTTTTGAAGGCAGGACATCCGACGATTATTCAGAAAGTGAGCTGGCCCAAATCAGGAACAAGAAAATGGGTTTTGTTTTCCAGGCTTTTAATCTTCTAGCCAGAACTACGATTCTGGAGAATACCAAGCTTCCTTTGTACTATTCCGAAATCAAGGAATCTTTATGGGAGGAAATGGCTTTAAAAGCGATCGGCGAGGTCGGCCTTTCCTACCGCCAGAGCTACCGGCCGTCACAGATATCCGGCGGAGAGCAGCAGAGGGCTGCCATTGCCAGGGCTTTGGTTTTAGGGCCTCAGGTGATTTTTGCCGATGAACCCACCGGAAATCTCGACACAAAATCAGGTCAGCAGGTGATGGCTATTCTCAAAAATCTCAACCAGGAAAAAAGCCACACCATCATTCTCGTTACCCACGAACCAGACATAGCCAGCTTTGCCAAAAGAATCATCTATTTGAAGGACGGCAGAATAGAAAGCGACCAAGCAAGTATTTAATACGACTATGACTTTTAAGTACAGTTTCATCACCGCCCTGAACGGCTTGAGAGCGAATAAATCGCGCTCGGCTTTAACTATCTTGGGCATAGTTATCGGCATTACCGCCATCATCTTGATTATGGCTATCGGCCAGGGCGGCCAGGATTTGATTTTAAACCAGATCAGAGGAATGGGGTCGGCAACGATCGTCATCCAGCCGGGGCGGGAGCCGAAAGGCCCTTCTGATTTTGCTTCGTTCTTTTCGGATTCCCTGAAAGAAAGGGATTTTAAGGCCCTGAAAGACAAAAATAATGTTCCGAGCGTAGCCGAAGTCATGCCCGAAGTCATGACAACCGCCACTTTCAGCTACCAAGGAGAGACGAAGCAGGCGACCGTAATCGGCGCCTCCGACCTCCTGGCGGATATTCTCGACATCTATCCGACAGAAGGGGCTTTTTTCACTGAAGAAGATATTAATGCCAGAGCCAGCCTGGTGGTTATCGGGTCTGAAATCAAAAAGGATCTTTTTGGGATGTCTGAAGCCGTCGGCCAGAAACTGAGAATAAAGAACCGCGATTTCAAAGTGGTTGGCGTTCTCCCGGCCAGAGGCCAGGCTTCGATGCTAAATCTTGACGAGATGGCGGTCATTCCCTATACGACCGCTCAGGAGTATTTATTGGGAACCAGTTATTATCACGAGATTGCCCTGAAAGCCGTTTCTGAAGAAGCGGTTCCCCGGGCGGTTGAAGAAATCAAGGCGACGATGAGGGAGATGCACAACATCACCGATTTTGAAAAAGACGATTTCCATGTCCATACTCAGGCGGATTTGGTCCAAAGAGTCAGCGTTGTCACCGACGTCCTGACGGCTTTGCTTCTTTCGGTAGCGACCATTTCTTTGATTGTCGGAGGCATCGGCATCATGAATATCATGCTGGTGTCGGTGACCGAAAGAACCAGAGAGATCGGTTTGAGGAAAGCGGTCGGGGCTACCGAAAAAGACATCTTAAGGCAGTTCCTTTTGGAAGCGGTTCTGCTGACAGCCATTGGCGGCATCATCGGCATCCTGGCCGGAGCGGTTTTTTCGTTCCTAGTTTCTTTGGTTTTAAGCAAGGTCGTCGGCTTGGACTGGAGCTTTACTTTTCCTCTTTCAGCCGCCCTTGCCGGCTTAATCGTTTCCGCTGTCGTCGGCCTAGCCTTTGGGCTTTATCCGGCCAAGAGAGCTGCGGCTAAAAACCCGATCGAGGCTTTGAGATACGAATAAATCTGAAATCTTTTTATGCGCTATCTTAGATACCTGTTCGTCGTTATTCTGATAGTTGTCGCTTTTTCTCTCGTTTCCTCGAAATTCCGCTCTTCTTACCACGATATTCCCGCTCTTTTCAACGAGGCCAGAAAAGAGCTGTTTTTGATATTGATTTTGGCCGAAGG
Organism: bacterium; assembly: GCA_030693425.1. Taxonomy (NCBI): domain Bacteria; species bacterium. The sequence goes on along the minus strand of JAUYAM010000002.1, from coordinate 282,359 downwards.
AGTTTTCTATCTGACTTACGGCTTACTTTCAAAAACCCTTTTGGAGATCGCCGGCACCAGGATATCTTTGAAAGAAACGGTTAAAGTTGGAGCTTTGATAACTTTGGGTTTTCAGGTGGCCCCTTTTGTCGGCGGCGCCGTTCTTGCCTATCTTTTTTACAAAAAGCACAAGATTTCTTCCTCAACTTTCTTATTCTTAGCGACGGTTTCTTCGATTTTAAACCTTTTGAATTACATTATTTTTTCTTTCGTTTCAATAATTCTTGTCCGCCGGTCTTTCCCTTCCCTCGTCCCCCAGAAAGAGATTTTAAGCATTCTGATTGCGGTTATCTTTGTCCTGCTCTCAGGGTATTTTTTATTCAGAAATAGAGCAAAAAACCTGATTCTGCTTTTATGCCTGGCGGCAAAACCGATCGATAAAATCGGCGGAGTTTTTGCCAAAAGGGAACTTCTTGGGCAAGAGAAAATCAAGGGGATTATCGGGGAACTTTTGAGGGATCTAGGCTTGGTTTTGCAGAGCCGGGCAAAAGCTGTCAGGGTCCTAGTTTTTTCCCTGTTGCTTTATACTGTCAATCTTTCTGTTATTTATTTCTCTTTTTTTGTTTTTGGCTACCGGCCCAGCATTCCCTTACTGATCCTCGGCGTTATCCTCTCTTACCTGCTTTCGGCTTTAAGCCTGTTTCCCGAAGCTCCCGGGGTCATGGAAGCTTCGATGGTGACGGTTTTCATCAGTCTGGGCTTTCCGGCCCACGTTTCCTTATTTTCCGTCCTCTTATACAGGCTTGTTTCTTACTGGCTGCCCATGCCTTTCGGCCTCTTGGTTTATCTCAATTTGAACGGCCATCTGCCAAAAGGCCGCAAAGACCTTTTTGAGAACGGGGAAACCCCGTAGGAAAACGCAGAGTTTTCCGTGGCTAACCAAGACGGCAAAAATATTTTTATCAAGAAAACCCGTTTAAATAATTTAGTATTTATTTACCCTTTTACATTATCCATATCCTCGTTAACATTGCGTACGCAATTTTAACGAGGACGCCGTAGATATCATAATATAGTTAATTAAATAGATAACAAAGGTTAAAATTAACATCAAGAAAATATTTCCCGCCTGCCAAAGCCGCCCAAAATTTTAATGTAAAGACAAGAAGCATTTAATTTACACCGCATATAGATGTGAATTAGATTGTCAAATTATTTACTCTAAAATTTTGGTTTATTCGGCGGGCAGGTAATTTCCTACGGGGAAAGTTGACAGAGATTTTTCAAAAGAATATTATGAATTAACAATTATCAACAGTTTAATTTTAAAAACATGCAAGAAATACCGCAGTCGGGTAATCCCATCGGTTCTTTAATCAGCATTTTGCTTTTCTTGGGCTTTGGCGGCTGGTTTCTGGTCCAAACAGGGATTATTTCCGGAGGATTATTATCTTTAGGAGGAGTCGGCTTCATTCTTTTTATACTTTTGGTCGCCGGCTTAAAGATTATCGACCAGTTTGAAAGGGGAGTGGTTCTGACTCTGGGAAAGTACAGCTCAACCAGACAGCCTGGTTTGAACTGGATCTTTCCGGGAATCCAGAGGATGATCAAAATTGATATGAGGATCATCACTACTAATATTCCCCAGCAGGAAGTGATTACCAAGGATAATGTGCCGGTCGGAACCAATGCCGTCGTCTATTTCAGGGTTGATTCTGCCGAAAGGGCGATTTTAGACATTGAAAACTTTTCCAAGGCAGTTAGAGAGTATGCCCAGGCGGCCTTGAGGGATGTTATCGGCGGCATCGAATTGGACACTTTGCTGGCAGAGAGGGAAAAGATTGCCGACGAGATCACCAAGATTGTTGACGAGGCAACCGAGGCTTGGGGAGTCAAGATCACCGACATCAAGATCCAGGACATTGAGCTGCCGGCCGACATGAAAAGGGTGATGGCAAAACAGGCCGAGTCAGAAAGGGAAAGAAGGGCGGTCATTATCCGGGCCGAAGGCGAATACACCGCGGCGGAAAAGCTGGCTCAGGCAGCCGAAAGATTGAGCCAAGTTCCGGGCGGCCTTTCCTTGCGGACTTTGGCGACGATTGAAAAAATCAACCCCGATCCCTCAAAGACCGTAATTTTTGCCTTGCCGGTAGAGGTTTTAGAAGGGATAAAATATCTGGGAGACGCTTTTAAAGATAAAAAGCAGGGATAGTATGGATTTAAACCAATTTATCGTCGATGATTCTTTTTCGATTCTGGGAAAAGGGACTGTTTTTGTCGGCAGAGTTTTGAGAGGAACAATTAAGGCTGGAATGAAATGCACTAATTTTCCCGACAGAGAAGTGATCATTAGGAAAATAGAAAAACCCCTGGGCGGGGATCAGGAGTCGGCTTCAGCTGGTCAGTCAGTCGGCTTGATGCTGGAAGGACTGGACTCGGCCGAAAGGGAAACTGTTCTGAATTTCATCTGACTTTGCTCAAAGCATTTTAAGCGGAAAACAGGGGGGCTCAAATTCTCTGTTTTTGGGCGGCAGAGTTAGTTTTAAATTCTTCTGAAGCCGTGATTTTATCTTGGCTAAACGAAGAAACTAGAGAGCGTTGAGAAGACTATAAAGCGGCTGGATGGCAGTGATGGAGAAAAAACCGATCATCGCCCCCAGAACAATCATGAATATCGGTTCGATCAGGGTGAGATAGCGGTCTTCTCTGTTGCTGATTTCTATCAGTTTGTCTTTAAGCGTCTGGTCTTCCGGGTTTTCCAGAAGGGCTTGTTTGATCCTGTTTTCTTGCCAAGTCAATTTATTGATGAGATTCCAGGAATAAAAGTTAATCAGAAGAATAAAGGCCGAAAACGCGATCGTGGCATAAAGAAGCTTGGCCTCTATTGTTTTCACTTGCTCTGGAATTATCTCAATCAGCGTCTTTTTCATCTCGGGAAAAATAACGAAGTTGAATAATAAAATAACAGCGAGGGTACCGATGCTTGTCAGGAGCAGGCGAGCTTTCAATAAATGTCTTGAAGGCATTTCTCTTCTGATCATTTGATCTCTTTAAGGAATTCTCTGGCCAGATCGGTGGTCTTGGCCGTCGGCTGGTAGAACTCTTTCCAAACGACGACAATGTCGGCGTCGTTGAAAATGGCTCGCTGGACTTCTCTGATGGTGTCTCCGCCGGCCACCGCCACCAAACAGCCATAGTTTCCTTTCAGTTGCTTTATCTGGTAATAGGGGATTTGTCTTTCTTTGGAAAACTCGGTTTCGTCGACCCCTCGATGCAGGACAACGACATCCGGGGGCGTTTTTAATTTCCGCAAAGTAAGGACAGGATTTTCAACATTCATCATGTCAACCATCGAGTCGACTCCGACTTTGCGGCATTCATCAATAAACAGGTCTATTGTTTCAATTGGAGAAACTCCGAGGCAGGTGATTCCCGAGGCTCCGGCCGCCGAGGCCATTTTCACTTCTCTGGGGGCCAGATCGGCGGTTTTTAAGTCGGCGACAACGTAAGTCCCCGGCCCCGCCCAGGCTTTGATTTTGGAGATTGCCTTGGCGCCGTAGATTTTAATCAGGGGGGTGCCGGCCTCGACCAGAATTCTTTCTGAGGCGGGCAATTGCCTGATGATTTCTTCCGCTTCCTCGAGAGTGCTGTTTAGGGCAATCTGGAGATATTTTTGCTTTTTATCGAGAATCATTTTATAAGCGAAGCTTGAAAACTACGTTTTAAAGCAAGCTTTCAAACTTTGTTTATAAGCTCTAAAAATTCTTTGGCTAACTCGGCCGTTTTTTCAGGAGCTTCGTAAAAAGCCCGCCAGACAATCGTTATATTGGCATCGTTGAAAAACGAGCTGGTGACTTCTCTGACGGTTTCTCCTCCGGCCACGGAAACCAGGATGTTATTGTAGGTTCCCTTGACTCGGCGGATGTTGCGGAGGGGAAGCTGTCTTTCCCGGTTTAGATCGGCCTCGTCAACGCCGCGGTGAAAGACGACGATTTTCGGCAGCTTTCTCAATTTTTGCAGGACCTCAAATGGAAACTCGACATTCATCATGTCAACCATTGAATCAATATTGGCCATTTTGCATTTATTAATAAATTCAGAAATGGTTTCAATTGGCGCTAGTCCCAAACAGGTAGCTGCTGAAGCTCCGGCCAAAGAAACCGCCTCAACTTCAGTTGAGCCTCTGTCCATGCATTTGAGGTCGGCCACAATATAGCCCGGCTTTTGCAGTTTTTGTTCCCAGCAATCTTTTAAAAAAGTGATTCCTTTGACACCGTACCTTTTAATTAAAGGAGTGCCAGCTTCAATTAAAATTCTATCGGAAACAGGCAAAAAATTAATCATATGCCTGACTTCGGGCAAGGAGCGGTTAAAGGCGATTTGCAGATATTTAAATCTTGGATTTAGCATTTGTTTTTGCTTTTTCCAACTCTTCTTCTAGTTTTCTGATTTTCTCCTTGAGCTCAATCATCCTTAATTCCCGGCCAACAGCCAGTCTATTAATCTTTTCCAGCTCTTCTAGTTTTTCTTCCAACTCTGTGGTTCGTATATCAACTTTCTGGCCAAGATTTTTGGTCAAATTCTCCAATTCCTTAGTTCTTTCTTTGATTTTCCCTTCAAGAGAGGCTTTGGCCTCCTCCAGAGCGATTCTTGCTAGTTTTTCGGCAAAATTCGCTTCGATGATCTTTTCCGTAGTTCGGGTCGTGAAATAACCGTAAGCTAAAACTAAGATAAAAACAATAAAGACATGGGCGCGAGTGATTTTGCCATCTATCAAAAAAGCAAGAACAAAAGAAATAAGCGCTAACAGTAAACTGATGCCTAGGTACTGGGCAAAAGGACACTGGCGGAATCTTAACTCGCAAAACCAGCAGCGTTTAGCCGGCGGATACCCAAGCGTAGTTGCTAACCAGCAGTTCTTATTAATATAGGTTGGAGTACCGATCGTTTTCGGGGTCGGCTGTTTTAGCTTTTCCATAGTTTTTTTTCACTTTCTCAAAGCCTTTTTGATAGTAGCGTACATTATTGAAGCAACGCAAGCTCCGGTGATTCCGGCGAGGAGCATTAAAAACGAATTGAGCAAAACCATTGCCCAACCAAAAGACACCCATTTATCAAGTCCAAAGAGCAGAGCCGGGATAAGCAAGAACGAGGCGCCCAAGCCACAGGCAAGAGAAAGTTCAGCCGAGTCTTTGGCAACCGGCTCTTCTTCTTTGCTCTTCAGGAGTTTTTTGAGGAAATTGAGGTGGAGCTGATAGACGATATTATACTTTAAAGAAATCGCTGCCATGGCCATAATAATTCCCAGAACAAAGACCAGCCACTGGTTTTGAAGGAAGTAGGCAAGCAAAGCAACAATGCCGAAAAAGCTCCTGGCAAACCTAAGAGAACTATTATACGCAAAACAAGGATTCATATTATTATAATTTTACTTTTTAATTATGATGACCTTTTTATATTGTATCACACCCGCGTCTTTGGGTCATGCAAGACTTTACAAACAAAGACTTTTCTGATTTGATGATGATGAGAGGAGGCTAATATGCCTAGAGGAGTCGGAGTGGGCGGAGTATGGGAGTCGCCCCTAATAGTAGTCCTTATATGCAGTGGACAGGAGGGAGGAGAGCGCCACTATTGGACAGAAGACCGTACGAAAACTGGATGGGGGCAAATAGGAGGCGTTATCTGTCCGAGATGCGGCGCGACAGCAAAGGGCATAATGTTTGGCGAAGGCGATGAAGAAAGCTTTAAAGCCTACATGGCCAATCTTCGACAAACGCCAATCTTGTACGTTGCGATGAATATAGAGTAGTCATCTACGCTGTAAAGTCTGCCAAGTGGGAAAATTCACGAGGCAGATTTTATTTCCTGTCCGTGAAAATCACGGCTTTGGCCGTGGATGAAGCGGCGGGAAAGAACTCGCCGAAGGCGAAGCCTGAGGATACCACGGGCTTGCCCGTGATAGTTCATTTATCGGAAAATATGCTAGAATCGAAGATATGATTCGGAAGAAGATTTCAGTTATTCTATTTTTGTCAGTTTTACTTGCCGGCGCTTTTCTCGCCAGCCAGGTTTTAGCGGATAACGATATTTCCCCACGCACCAGAGAGCCAAAAACTTTAGCAATCGGCGAAGGGCTCTCGGTGCGGGGTTCCGCCACGCTCACAAGGGTTGATGCTAATTTGCCAAACAATAGTGATTCCTCCTTGCGAGCGCGGCTTCATTTTTTCTACGGTTCCACCTGTCCTCGTTGCCAGGATGCCGAGGCTTTCCTTAAAACCCTGAAAGCAGGTTATCCGGATCTAAATATAGTTTCCTATGAGGTTTTCGGCAGCCAGGAAAACGCCAGACTTTTTGAGAAATTTTTGAAAGCGGCCGGCGAAGAAGAAACTCTTAGGGTGCCGACGATTTTTATCGGCGGGAAAACCGTCATTGGCTACGGCGGAGATCAGACTACCGGCAAGGAGATTGAAGAGGCGGTCAGGTTTTGCCTGGAGAATTCTTGCCCTGACCCTCTGGACAAAATCGAGAAAGAAGAGCCAAAGGTTTTTAAACTGCCTTTGATCGGCGAGTTCGACCCCAAAAAGATTTCTCTGCCGGTATTGGCAGTAGTCGTTGGTGTAATGGACGGATTCAATCCTTGCGCTATGTGGGTTTTGCTTCTTTTAATCTCTTTGCTTCTGACGGTCAACTCCAAGAAAAAGATTTGGCTGGTTGGCGGCACCTTTATTTTAGCTTCCGGCATTCTCTACTTTCTTTTTATGACCGTCTGGCTGAACCTGTTTTTATTCCTCGGCTATATTAATTTTATCAGGATTATTATCGGGGTTGTCGCCGTTGCCGTCGGTTTCTGGAGAATTAGAGATTTCTTTTCCTGGAAGCCGGGAGTATGCAAGGTTACGGACGAAAAGTCTCACAGCAAAATTGAAGCAAAAATCAGGAAGATTTTGGTTCCGGCGGCCTTGCCTGCGACTTTTCTGGGGATAGTGGCTCTGGCTTTCTCGGTAAACCTGGTTGAGCTTTTCTGTTCGGCCGGCTTTCCGGCCATTTTTACCCAAGTCCTGGCTATCCAGAAGATCGGCGCCTTCCAGAAGTACCTTTATATCCTGGTTTATGATTTCTTTTACATGCTCGACGACCTAATTGTTTTTTCTTTGGCGGCAATGACCTTGCAGAAAATCGGTTTTACCGACAAATACAGCCGCTGGAGCGCCTTGATCGGCGGGGTTTTACTGCTTTTGCTGGGGCTGGCTTTAACTTTTAAACCAGAGTTATTGATGTTTGCTTAAAGGTTTTACCCCTTGACGAACAAACTTGCTTAAACTAAGGTAAATTAAGGCAAACTTACGAACAAATCCCGCCCGAAGGCAAAATGATGAGGCGGAAAATAAAAGGTCGGTAGGGTTTTCCCAACAATTAAATTAAACTTTTCTTAAAAATATGGCAGAAACAGCAACAGCATATTGCGTAAAGTGCAAGGCAAAGAGAGAAATGAATGACCCCAAGGAAATCACCATGAAGGGAAAGGGCGGGACTAAGAGACGGGCTATGACCGGCATTTGTCCGAAGTGCGGAACCAAGATGTTCAGAATTCTCGGCAAAGCCTAGAAACAGCGCTGTTTTTAAAAAAACAGATTTTACCCAAGACCGCAGTTGATGCGGTCTTGGCTTTTCATTACGCGCGGGTTCGCCCTATCATTCGATAGAGCGCCATGTCGGATGACATGGCGAATCCCGTCCCCTGGCAAACTAGTTAATTAGCGCCTAGGGAATTAGCGTCTAGAGAATCGCCAGAGGGGCGGCTTTTTGATTAAAATATGATATAATCTAATAATCTAATTCAAAAGATGGACGAGCACGCACGGTAGATTCAAAGTATTTTAACATAATTTTTGACACGCACTACTTGACAGCATATCATCTATGATATACCCTGATAATATAGAGTATAAAGTAAAGTTTTATAGGAATTCTCAAACCAGCAAAAGTCCTGTTTTAGAGTATATAGAAAATCTTGGTTATAAAGAAAGAGCAAAAATCTTAAAATACATTGAATTCCTGAGAGGGCATAAAGGATATTTAGACGAACCGTATTCAAAACATATAAAAGGGAAAATCAGGGAATTAAGAGTAAATTTTAGCAAAAATAGATTCAGAATTTTCTACTTTATATTTATCAGGAAAACAATAGTTTTACTTCACGCGTTCTTGAAGAAAACCGAAAGAACGCCAGTTCAGGAAATCAAAAAAGCTGAAGAAAATTATTACGACGTCATAAATAACCCGAAATTATATGAATAGAACAAAAAAAATGCAAAAAGCAGTTGATTTCCAAGAATACTTGAAAAATCAATTGAAAAACCCTGAGATGAAGGAACACTATGACGAATATGGCAAGCGCCTAGAAATCGCTTACCAGATTTTAAGATTGCGTAAACAAAACAAAATGTCGCAAGCGGAATTGGCAAAAAGGATCGGCACTAGACAAAGCAATGTGGCTCGTCTAGAAACGGGTCAACAGAATTTTACTACCGAAACCCTCCAAAAAATAGCTTTGGTTTTTGACCGCGATCTCAAAATAGAATTTGTTTAACCAACCAAGCAGGCCATTCGGCTCCCTCGGGACTGAGTCCTCGGGACGAACGTCTGAGAGTCTCAGATCTTCTGATTCAGAGAATCATCCCGTTCAGGGTCTGAGACCCTTCAGGGTCGAATGACAGATTCGATGAACTCGAAGAGCAGGATTAATGGTTTCAGGTTCCGTCGGTTTCAGGCCTTGACATAAATGTATATGAGCGTATGATGAAACTACTATGAACACTACCTCTGCTTCGGCAAGGGTAGTTTTTTATTTCAAGCGATGCTATAATTATTTTATATGGATAATCTCAACCCAAAAGAAAAAGTTGCTGTCTATATAGACGGAAGCAATTTTTATGGCTATCTAAAAGATAAAGAGGTAAATTTTCCCAAAGGCGTTAAGTTTGATTTTAAGTCGTTTGTAGATTTTTTGGTCGGCGATAGAATATGCGTTTCAAAAAGGTATTATACGGGTGTTTTTAGAAATCTTGACGGGACTGAAAAAAGTCAGCAATTAGTATATGGACAACAAAAATTCTTTACCAATCTTGGAAAAGACGGTTTTACGATCAAGCGCGGTAGGATCATGCCGATCGGCAAAATATATAAAGAAAAGGGCACTGATGTGAAAATCGCGGTTGATTTAATAGTAGGGGCCATTGATAACGTATACGACACGGCAATTTTAGTCAGCTCCGATACAGATTTAATTCCGGCTATCCGTTATATCAAATATAAAGAAAGGAAATTAGAATATGTCGGTTTTTCCCACGCTCCATCTCTGGGAATGCAAAAATACGCAAATTTTTCTCGGCTTTTACTACCAGAGGATATAGAAAAATTCAAAGAAAAAACTCTTCTATAGGTTTACTAGATAGGTTCTAACCCCAGTACAACAGCAAAGCTGTATGCGGGGCAGGCGTCGTCCCGTAGGCAGGATAAACGAGTTTATAGCTTTTAGTTATTAGTTTTTAGACCTGATCGCCATTGCCCGCCGGAGTTTAACAACGGAGGTGGGCAAAGAGGCGGTTTTTTGATAAAATAACAGTATGATTGAGCCAGAATTAGTAAAAATTCCTGAAGGGGAATCCATGATGGGATCAACCAAAGAACAAATAGAAGATTTGTTTAAAAGGTTTCCCGAGATAGACAAAAGATTGCTTGAAAGAGAATTACCCCAGCACAAAGTTTTCCTTAAAGAATACTATATTGGTAAAACTCCCATCAGCAACAGAGAGTTTTTAGCTTTTATTAAAGATACGAGTTATGTCACTACTGCAGAAAAAGAAGGAACTGGAATGGTTTTTACTCCAGGATTTAATGAGATAAAAGGGGCCGACTGGAAACATCCCCAAGGGTCAGCTTCTGGCATTGATGAAAAGATGGACCATCCGGTTGTTCAGGTTTCCTGGCATGACGCTATTGAGTATTGCCGGTGGCTATCCAAAGAAACCGGAAAAAAATATCGGCTTCCCACAGAAGCTGAGTGGGAAAAAGCGGCCAGGGGGACAGAAGCAAGAATCTTTCCCTGGGGAAATAGCTGGGATCCTGATATCTGCAACGCTGAATACAGAATCAAGGATACGACTCCAATAAAGAGATTTTCGCCTGACTCAGACAGTCCCTATGGCTGCGCTGACATGTGCGGGAATGTTTTTGAGTGGACCTCGACCACTATTGGGAGCATTGAGCCATGGCCGTCAAAATATAAATATCCTTATAACCCGAAAGACGGCAGAGAAGATCTGGCTGTTAATACAAGAAGGGTGGGAAGAGGAGGTTCTTATTCCCGGGGCGAGGTTTTCTGCAGAGCGGCTTTTAGGTTTGCGGATCTTCCAGATGACCGGTATTCGACTCAGGGATTCAGGCCTGTCTTAGAATATGAACATTAGATCCAGAAAACTTATCATTGGCATTATAGCGATTCTTTTTTGTTTTAATGTTTTGGCCTGGACAGCTGTTTTTCAAGCCAGCGGGCAATCTCTAAAAGTAGTTTTCTTTGATGTTGGCCAGGGAGACGCTATCTTCATTGAGACTCCGAAAAAGACCCAGATTCTGATTGACGGCGGTCCTTCAAAAAAGATTGTTGAAAAACTTGGTAAAGAATTGCCTTTCTTTGACAGGTCACTTGATTTTATCATTGCCACTCATCCTGATTCAGACCACATAAGCGGGTTAGTCGAGGTATTGAAGAGTTATAAGGTAGGTTTGGTCGGCTGGACAGGGGTCAAGGGTTTGACGTTAGAATTCCAGGAGCTTAGCAATGAAATCGAGGAAAACAAATCAAGCAAAGTTGTCTTAAAGAAAGGCCAAAAAATCCTTGTCGGCAGAAACCTTTTCTTTGAAGTCTTGGCGCCTCTGGAGGATTTTGAAGGAAAGGCAGTCAAAGACTATAATACTTCCTCTTTGGTTTTGAGAATGGTTTACGGTAAAAACACTTTTCTCTTTACCGGAGACGCTCCCGTATCTATTGAAAAGAAACTAATAGAAGAGGGGACCGATATTTCAAGCCAGGTTCTCAAAATCGGCCACCACGGCTCTTCAAGTTCGACCGGAGAATCTTTTCTTGAGAAGGTTAACCCAGAAATTGCCGTCATTCAGGTCGGTAAAGATAATAGGTACGGCCACCCGGCTCCAGAAGTCTTGGGAAGATTAGAAAAATATGGTATCAAAGTGATGAGAACAGACGAGCGGGGGAATATCAAGGCTTTTTCTGATGGCGCAAAAATAATAATTAATACGGAGAAAAGAGATTAACTCGGGTTTTTGCATCTAGTATCTTGTATCTGGTATTTCGTATACTAGATACTAAATACAAAATACTAAATACAAGGAATATGGATTTTCCTTTTTTTAAAACCAAAGTTGAAGGATTGAGCAAAAAGCTTAATTTATCAGACCCATCCGAACGATGGGAATATTTTCATTTAAAGGCGGGCCCGGAAATCGAAAAGATAAAAACTTATCTTGAGAAAAACAGTTTTATCGCCTACCTTTTAGGGAAAAAGAATTCAGGCAAGGGCACTTATTCAAAATTGTTGATTGAGATTTTTGGAGAAGACAGAATGGCCCAGATTTCAATTGGAGATCTGGTCAGATCTGTTCATAAAGCGGTTGAGGCTAGCGAGGAGGAGAAAAAGTCATTGATTGAGTTTTTAGAGAAAAACTATCGTGGCTATTTGCCCATAGAAAAAGCCATTGATGCTTTATTGGGCCGCGATCTTAAAACGCTTTTGCCTACCGAATTTATTTTAGCTCTTTTAAAAAGGGAAATTTCCAAAGTTAGCAAAAAAGCATTGTTTTTAGACGGCTTTCCGAGAAACTTGGATCAGGTTTCCTATTCTTTATTCTTTAGGGAGTTGATTGGCTATCGGGATGATCCGGACTTTTTTGTTTTAATTGATCTGCCGGAAAAGGTTATTGAAGAAAGAATGAAGTATAGAAGAGTTTGTCCCAAATGTCAGACTTCAAGAAATCTAAAATTATTGCCAACTACTAAAATTGACTATCACCAAGACAAAAAAGAGTTTTATTTGTCTTGCGATAACCCGACTTGCAGCGGAGCTGAAATGATAAGTAAAGAAGGGGGCGATTTGGGCATGGAAGGGATCCGTGACAGGCTAAACATCGATGCCAACCTGATTAATAAAGCCAATTCACTTTACGGCATTCCCAAGATTCTTTTAAGGAATTCCATACCCGCTGACCAGGCAAAGAATTTGGCTGACGATTATGAGATTACTCCGGAATACAGCTATAAATGGAATGAGGCGGAAAAGAAAGTTGTTGTTATTGAAAAGCCCTGGGTTTTTGCTGATGACGAGGGCGTGCCTTCGGTCAGCCTGCTGGCGCCGGCAGTAGTCGTTTCTTTGATAAAGCAACTAGTCAAGGTTTTGGGCATTTAGTTAAAATTAAATTGCCGGGGTAAATCCATTGACATTGAAATATCGATAAACCTACGATCGTAGGTTTATCGATTGTTTTTGTTCTAGGTTTGAGAATCAAAAAAGGCCGGGAAAGGCCGGGCGTTTTTGGCGTGAGGTTTGACAAAAGTTGATAATCATTTTATAATCTAGATTAAGTTCTTTGCCAATCAGTCCGCAAGTCCAATCCATTAGTTTTATGCCCTGAAAGGAGGGCAAAATGAAAAGCTCAAAGACAATCGCGATTCTTATTATTATGGTTTTGGTGGCGCTCATCGCGGGCGCCTGCGGTCCCAAACCATCTGAATCCATCTGGCCGGAAAATGAGTACGCCCCCGGCGTGCCCCTTCCGCCTGAGCCGCCGGTCCTCACCCCACAAGATTTCATCATTGACGCCAATCTTTGGGTTGAGGATCATGGCATCCCCACTGGCCTGCTCCCGCAAGAATGCCAGGAATCAGATCAGACCGTTCCTCTCGCCGGAGATGAGAGAATGATCATCTGCGGCGACTATAATCAAGAGGACATTCTGGAAGGTGTCGCGATCGGCGCGGTTGCCCTTACTATTACCACACTTTCTCCTATTCTTGGGGACGAGGTGGTGGCGGCGATCGTGGTCAGCAACGAAGTCAAGTTGCTGATCGTTATTGCCGCGTCTGTATGGTTGATAAATTACATGGCCTCTGGCGTGTATGCGCCGGTTCATTCAAATCCGGCGCACGATCCGTATACGCCAGGGGCTTGGGCAAATGTAGAGCTCAACTGGTTTCTGGCGAATTACGCCGGAATCATAGCGTCTACCAGGTATGGCGGGCCTCGTTGTGGCGCCTGGGTAGACGCTAATGGGAAGGTCAAACGCTGGCAGTGGTGGATTCCGGTCGCTGAAACGGTCGGGACCCTGTTTTGGGCCTACGTCACTAACGGCGTAGCGTCCAACTGGGGCGGGGTTTATCCCAGAAAGCTGTTAAGCAGTTTACGGGAATCTCCCCTCAGCCATATGTACGATAACTGGACGTTCAAGCCCTGTCCAAAGGGACAGATGCCAAATCCCTTTGACTTTACCCCGCCGCCGGCTATGCCTTAGCCGGTCGGCATTCAAGGACTGATTGGAAAAACATAGTGGCGGCGAGCAATCGTGGCCACTTTTGTTTTGACAAAAACAATTTATTTTGGTAATAAAGATTAAACTGTTTGTCCTTTCAATCTTTTTGGTGAGGAGGATCATATGTTCAAGATCTTTGTGGTTCTGGATAGTATGTTGGCGACGGGGGTTGGTACTGAGCAGTTGAGAAATATTGTTTTGGGAACTGCCAATCGTTTTGGCCGGAACAATACCTGCGAGGTTTTGGCTTCAACGCGGGTGTTTGAGCCTGAGGAACATGTCAGGATTCTGGCCATCCACTATGGCTCAACCGGCGACGTGCTGAAGCGAGAAGAAGTGAGTCGTTTCCAGAACGAGATTCTGGGCGGAGTGGGAGTTTTTCTTTATCCCAAGACAAAGTTCATTTCTCTCGAATTTGTCAACGCCGGATGGTCTTTATTCGAGACATGGGATATAGAGGAGCAGATTAAAGAGACCGAATAGTTGTTTCTAAAAGAATCGGCTGCGCGCTTTTTGCCAGCCGATTTTTGCTTGACCAGTGATTTTGCTTTGCGGTACAATATAAGCGGTCCTGTTCCTTCTTAGTTAGATTCGGCAATACATTTTTTTAGGGAGTCTTTATTTCCGCCGCCCGTGGGCGGCGGAAGCGGACACCCACCAGTGAATTTTCACCGGATTATTCTACTAGGAGGGAATTGGGCCATCAAAGACCGTCCCGCTTTTAGCGGGGCGTTTTTTGGTCGAGGGTCTTTTTTGAGACGAGAAGTTATTTATAAATTACTACCCATTTGTAATTGGGGAGAGTGAGGATGGGCAAACTCTTTTTATGGGCGATGAGTTTTTTCAGCCACTTGCCGTATGTTTTTTGGTCATAATGGCAAAAGGTTTTGATATTGAGAATTCCTAATCCCTTACCGAGTTTTGGCGGGAAATTCGTGCAAAAATATTTCGATAGAACATAAACACCGGACGAAGAGGCAACGACAATTTTATTTTTGAAGGACCGTTCGAGATCGGGAAATTTAGAAAGTTTTTTGACGAGCCGAAACGTCTTGCCGCCGGCAAGGAAAATTATGTCAGCATTTCTTACTTGTTCAGCAAAATCATTTTCGCTAGCCAAAACAAATTCTAATCTTTTATTTTTACTGTGTTTAATTATTCTGTTTTTGTCTCTTCGAAAGAGCGCGGGGGGTTTCTTCACTTTTTCTGGCAAAATAACAAAGCAAAATTTGTGCCCCGTTTTTAGCATCGGCAGTGATTTCGGTGAAGAATGAATCGTTATCTCGATTTATTTCTTTGGTATAGCCGCCGTGGAGAATGTATTTGGTCATATTTTAAGCTAGTAATTGTTTGGATAAAACTCTATTGAGGTTTTTAATAGGAAACAGGTCACGGGGATAAATTTCTATAAGGGGGATTTTCGATTTTGTAGATATCTTTCTTTTCTCTAAGATAATATTATCATAATTTTTCATTTCTCCAGCTAATCCAAAAAATTCTATCAATTTCCCATTGATGGCAAAATCAGCAGTATAGGGACTTTCGGGGTAGGCGACATTTCTTTGGTGGATGATTTTTCTGGCAGACAACCAGTTATCGATTATCTTTTCGGCGACGGAATCGCAAATATGACCATCGTTGGCAATCTGTTTTTCCGAAAACATCACCGGATTCGGTTTAAAGCCAGACGCCTTTACCGCATTATTCCAGTTACCGAATAAGTATCTCGCTGTTTTATAAATGCCGTACATCTCTCGCTTAACCGGTATTCTTTTCCGCTTTCGATAGAAATCTTTGATCCGATTAATAATCTGCTCTCTGTGTAAATCTTCCGGTATCTTTTTTGGGTTAATGCGGTGAGCTGATGAGCAGTATTTCCTTCCACGCGGTATCGGTTTTCTGCATAAAGGGTTAGCGCATAGATTTGGCGGCAGGTTCTTATAGCGTTCGCGGTTGTTAAAAACGGCGGTGCAGGATGAAGAACAAAAAGATCTTTTAACTATCTTTATTTGCGAAATCTCTCGATAGAATTTTTGCCCACAAGTTGGATTGGCGCATGTTAAAAATTGTCTCGTAGTCCTAAGGCGAGATAGGCACCGTGGAGAGCAAAATTGTTTCCAACCAGATTTTTTAGATTCGTTAATTCTGCCAATCGAGCGATAAAACTTTTTTCCACAGAAATTACATTTAACCGGCAGAAGTTTCATACGGTTTTTGTTTAGATGTCGGGCTGCCCGGAGGTGCGCCGGGACCGCCACTACCCCAAAGTGGTATACTACTGTTATACTACAGCCCGTAAATATTAAATTCCAAGCACCAAGCATCAAATCCCAAACAATATCCAATGACCAAAGTTTAAATATTTAAACGGTTTAGAATTTTGGAATTTGGAATTTATTTGTAATTTGGATTTTGAAATTTGGATTTTAAGACCGTTATGTTTTAGCCATTGCCTTGATGCATTTTGTACACGCTCGAACTCTTTTCCCATTATTCAAACGAACCCATTGCAAATTGGGATACTTTCTTCTTTTGATGGTGGGGTTGTATTTTCCCCGGAGCTTTCTCAGCTTCCAGGTTACGGTTGAAGTTTTTTTGCAGATTGAGCAGATATTCGCCATGACGTTTATTAATGCTGGTTAATGTTTTAGTTCGGGTTTAATGTTACACTAAAACCTGTATTTTTACAACCTTTTGTGGTAAGATAATTTCATGTTTACGATTTTCACTTTAGTTGTTCTGCTTTTTTCCCTGGTCATCCACGAGGTTTCTCACGGATTGGCCGCAGAAGCTCTGGGCGACAACACTGCCAAGGACCAGGGCCGGTTGTCTTTAAACCCCTTAAAGCACCTGGATCCTTTTGGTTCGGTTTTGGTACCTTTGCTTCTATTCATGGTGACAGCCGGCCGGGGGCCTCTTTTCGGTTGGGCAAAGCCGGTGCCGGTCAATCCTTATAATTTTAAAGATCAAAAGTGGGGCCTGTTGAAAGTTTCCCTGGCCGGGCCGGCAGCCAATTTCCTGGTGGCGGTTTTTTTCAGCATCATCATCAGGGTTTTCCCGTTGCCTGGGCTAATGATCCAGCTCTTAGGGACGATTATTTTGTACAATCTCTTGTGGGGATTTTTCAACCTGGTGCCTTTTCCTCCGCTCGACGGTTCGTCGATCCTTTTTTCTTTGCTGCCGGAAAAGTTTTCCAGAGTCAGGCTTTTTTTTCATCAGTACGGCCCGTTTCTGCTGGTGTTTTTCGTTCTCTTTGGTTTTCGCTTCCTCAATACCCTTGTTTTTTCAGTCTTTAAGTTTTTGGTCGGGTAATCGCGTTGACAGTAAAAAAATCATTTGCTATCCTTAACTTTGACTTTTAATTTTTGATTCCGGATCCTATGCCAACAATCCATCAGCTCGTAAAAAGGGGCAGAAAAAAGATTGCCAAAAAGGACAAGACGCCGGCTCTGACCTACGGTTTTAATGTTTTGAAAAATCGTCCCCAGGATTATTTTTCCCCCTTCAAAAGAGGCGTTTGCCTGAAGGTTTTCACGACGACTCCGAAAAAGCCAAACTCCGCTCTGAGAAAAGTGGCCAGAGTCCGCCTGACCAACGGCATGGAGGTCACCGCTTATATTCCCGGTGAAGGCCACAATCTTCAGGAGCACTCGGTCGTCGTCATCAGAGGCGGCCGGGTCAAAGACCTGCCCGGAGTCAGATATCACATAGTCAGGGGAATTTTGGACGCCGGCGGAGTGGAAAACCGCAAACAGGAAAGATCTAAATACGGAACAAAAACGCCTAAATAATTTTTATTATGAGAGGAAAAGTAACTAAACGCGAAATCGAGCCGGATCTCAGCTACAACAACGTTCTGGTTGCAAAATTGATCAACCAGGTGATGCGTCGGGGAAAAAAGACGGTGGCGGTTAAAATCGTCTACCGGGCCTTCGAGATCATAAAAGAAAAGACGAAAAAGGAGCCCCTCGAGGTTTTTGAAGAAGCTCTGAAAAACGCCGCTCCTTTATTGGAAGTCAAGCCCAAAAGAGTGGGAGGAGCGACCTATCAGGTTCCAGTCGAGGTCAAGGGCGACAGAAAAATCACTTTGGCGATGCGCTGGATCATCAAAGCGGCCAAGTCCAAGAAAGGAAAGCCGATGGCGGAAAAACTGTCCGAAGAGCTAATTTTAGCAGCCAACAACGAAGGCGCCGCCGTCAAAAAGAAGATTGATACTCACCGGATGGCCGAGGCCAACCGAGCTTTTGCCCATTTTGCCCGATAACTAACCTAGTATTTAGTATCTAGTATTTTGTATTTAGTATTATTTAATATTCGGATACTAGATACTAGATACCAAATACAAGATACAAGTTTTGAAATGCCTAGACTCTATCCTTTAGAAAGAATCCGCAACATCGGTATTATCGCCCATATTGATGCCGGCAAGACTACCACCACCGAGACGCTTTTGTATTACACCGGCAAAACCCACAAAATCGGTAATATCGACGAGGGCTCGACGCAAATGGACTGGATGGCTCAAGAAAGGGAAAGGGGGATCACCATCACCTCGGCGGCGACCACCTGTTTTTGGAAAACAAAGATTCTGAACTTCGGCCCCTTAGGCAAAGACGACTTTCGGATCAATATTATCGATACTCCCGGACACATTGATTTTACGGCCGAGGTCCAGAGATCTTTGAGAGTTTTGGACGGAGCCGTGGTCGTTTTTGACGGCAAAGAAGGAGTCCAGCCCCAGTCGGAAACGGTCTGGAGGCAGGCAGACAGATACAACGTTTCCAGGATGTGCTATATCAACAAACTCAATCTGACCGGCGGTAATTTCTACGAGAGCGTCGATTCCATCCGTAACAGATTAACGCCCAGCGCCTCGCCGATCCAGCTGCCGATCGGGTCGGAGGGGAATCTTTGTGGGGTCGTCGATCTGATAACGAGAAAAGCTTTTGTCTATGCGGACGACCAGGGATTGGAAATGAAAGAAGTGCCCATCCCAGAAGACATGAAAAAGCTGGTTGAAAAATACCGAGCCGAACTGATAGAAAGAACGGTTGAAGCTGACGACGAACTGGTTGAGAAATTCCTTTCAGACAATATTCTGACCGAAGAAGAGCTTCTTTTAGCCATCAGGAAGTCGACTCTGTCTGGGAAGTTTTTTCCGATTTTAGGAGGAGACGGCCGCAAAATTATGGCAGAGACTATTTTGGACGCCGTTATCCAGTTTCTGCCTTCTCCCTTGGATCTGCCACCGGTAAAAGGCATAGATCCTAAAACCGGCCAGGAAGTAGAAAGAAAAGCTTCTGACGAGGAGCCTTTTGCCGCCCTGGCTTTTAAGATCGCAAATGACCCTTACGTCGGCACCCTGACGTTTTTCAGAGTCTATTCGGGAAAACTGACCAGGGGATCCTATGTTTTAAATACCAGCACCAGGGACAAGGAAAGAATCGGCAGAATTTTAAGAATGCACGCCAATGAAAGGGAGGAAGTCGAGGAAATCTATGCCGGCGAGATCGGGGCCACCGTCGGCCTGAAAACTACCTCCACCGGCCACACTCTTTGCGACGAAGATCACCCGATAGTTCTGGAGAATATCACGTTTCCAGAACCTGTTATTTCCGTCAGGATTGAGCCGAAAACAAAAGCTGACCAGGAGAAAATGGGCACGGCCCTGAAACGCCTGTCAGACGAGGACCCGACCTTTAAAGTCAAGGGAGATATGGAAACAGGGGAGACTATCATTTCCGGCATGGGAGAGTTGCACCTTGAGATTATCGTCGACAGGATGAAGCGGGAGTTTAGCGTCGAGGCCAACGTCGGCCGCCCCCAAGTCGCTTACCGGGAAACGATCAGGATTGAGGCTGAAGCTGAGGGTAGGTACATCAAGCAGTCTGGCGGCCGTGGCCAGTACGGCCACGTCTGGCTGAAAGCCAAGCCCAGAGAGTCCGGTCAAGGATTCGAGTTTATCAACGACATCAGAGGCGGAATCATTCCTCAGGAATACATTCCGGCGGTTGAAAAAGGAGTCAAGGAAGCCATGGAAAAAGGAGTCGTCGCCGGCTACCCGATGGTTGATCTGGAAGTCAGCCTTTACGATGGTTCTTTTCACGAAGTCGATTCTTCGGAGCTCGCTTTTAAGATCGCTTCGATCCAGGCTTTCCAAGAAGTTGCCAAAAGGGCAAAGCCGGTCCTTTTGGAGCCGATCATGAAAATCGAGATAATCTGTCCCAAAAACTTTTTCAGCGAGGTCATCGGCAATTTCAATTCCAAGAGAGGCCAGATTAAGGAAACTTCGGATCGCCTTGAATCAAAGATTATCGACGGCGAGGTTCCCTTGTCGGAAATGTTCGGCTACGCCACTTCTTTGAGGTCTCTGACCGAGGGCCGGGGAACTTTCACCATGGAATTCTTCCATTACCAGGAAATGCCCCAGAACATCGCTCGGGAGATTATTGAGGGGAAGAGACGGTAGAAGTTCTTGCCAGTCCTTGACTATTTTGTTAAAGTTAATAAAATAATAACAGCATAACTAATTCATAAAAAAATCATGGCAGAAAAAGAAAAGTTTGAGAGGTCAAAGCCTCACGTAAACGTCGGCACCATCGGTCACGTCGACCATGGGAAAACGACATTAACGGCCGCCATCCTCAAGGTGCTGAACCTCAAGGGTTTTAAGGCGACCAAGAAAGGCGTCAACGAAATTGACTCGGCTCCGGAAGAAAGAGCCAGAGGCGTTACGATCAATGTTTGTCACGTTGAATACGAGTCTGATATCCGTCATTATGCCCACATTGACTGTCCGGGCCATGCAGACTACATCAAGAATATGATCACCGGGGCGGCCCAGATGGACGGCGCCATTCTGGTGGTTTCGGCTCCCGATGGCCCCATGCCTCAGACGAGAGAGCACATTCTTTTGGCCCGCCAGGTAGGATTGCCGGCTTTGGTCGTTTTTCTGAACAAGGTTGACGCTGTCGATGAGCCGGAGATCATTGATTTGGTGGAATCTGAAGTCAGAGAACTGTTGAACAAATACGGTTATCCTGGAGACAAGGTTCCGATTATCAGGGGGTCGGCCTTAAAAGCTCTTGACGTCACTTCTGTCGACGACCAGTGGGCCAAAGGGATCTTGGACCTGGTCAAAGCTCTTGACGAAGCGATTCCAGAACCGGTTAGAGAAACCAGCAAGCCTTTCCTGATGTCTATTGAAGACGTCTTTACGATTGAAGGAAGAGGAACCGTGGCCACCGGCAGAATTGAAAGAGGCAAAGTCAAGGCTAACGACGAAGTCGAGCTGCTGGGATTGAAGCCGACTATCAAGACCACGGCCGTCAGCGTCGAGATGTTTCAGAAGATTCTTGACGAGGGCATTGCCGGAGACAACGTCGGCGTCCTTTTGAGAGGCTTGAAAAAAGAGGAAGTCCAGAGAGGCCAGGTTTTGGCAGCTCCAGGAACGATCACTCCCCATACCGATTTTGACGCAGAAGTTTACATTTTAACCAAGGAAGAAGGCGGCCGCCACACCCCGTTCTTTACCGGCTATAAGCCCCAATTCTTTTTTAGGACCACCGATGTCACCGGCGACGTCACCTTGCCCGAGGGAACGGAAATGGTTATGCCCGGAGACACCGTCAACGTTAAGGTTAAGCTGATTACGGCCGTCGCCATGGAAGAGAAACAACGGTTTGCCATCAGAGAAGGAGGACATACGGTCGGCGCTGGCGTCATCACCAAAATTACGAAGTAAACTTTCAGTCCAGAGAATTACCTTAACAACAGTTTTATCCGGTAATGGCAACCAAAACCAAAGCTTCAGAAAAAACGGAAACTATTGAAGTGCCGAGATTGCGCATCAGGCTGCGCGCTTACGATCACAAGATACTCGACGCCAGCTGCCGTCAGATTGTTGAAACTGCCCAGAGATTCGAGGTCAAGATAAGGGGCCCGATTCCTTTGCCAACCGAGATCAGAAAATACACCGTCAACCGCTCGACTTTCGTCCACAAGGACAGCCGGGAACAGTTTGAAATGAGAGTCCACAAAAGGCTGATTGACATCTTAGAGCCGGGACAGAAAGTGATCGATGCCCTGACAAATCTCAATCTGCCCACCGGAGTGGATATCGAGATAAAAATGTAAAGTCCGCTGAACTAACGCTGAACTAGACGCGGAACGACGCTGAACCGCGTGCGCGAGAAACTCTTTACTTAAAAAGATTTTTGTTTTATGATGGTAAAACAAATTGAAACAGCATTTTAAAGAAAAGCGTAAATAAACTAGTCTGCGGAAAGCTGGGCTAGCGCCCAGTTTTTCGTTGCCCCGTAGGAAATGATTATGTTTTCGTTGTTTCTCGAACCAGAGATTTAGAGATAATTGACTTTAATCTTTCGGAGTAACCAAGAGAGATTATTTCAAAAACATAATAAATAAATATTTTCTTTTCAATCTAATTCTTATCAAATGAAACAAACCTTGCTTTATACAAACAGTCGGTTAAGAAATTTAACGGAAAATATTTAATTTCCTACGGGGTTGCCAGTTTCAGCGTTAATCAGCGTTTAGATCAGCGAAAATCAGCGGTTATGAAATTCATTCTCGGAAAGAAAATCGACATGACCCAGATATTCGACGAAGGAAAAGTGGTTCCGGTGACTTTGATTGAAGCAGGCCCCTGCCAGATACTCCAGGTTAAAAGCAGAGACAAAGACGGATATTCATCTTTTCAGCTGGGTTTTGAGAAAATCACTAAAGCAAAGAAGATTAAAAAAACGATGAAAGGAAAAGAGTTCAGGCACATCCGTGAGTTCAGGGTCCCTGAAGCAGAAATTAAGAATTACAAGACAGGAGACAGTTTAGAAGCAGGAATTTTCAGCGAAGGCGACAAAGTCAGGGTTTCCGGAATCTCCAAAGGCAAAGGAACAGCCGGAGCCGTCAAAATGTGGGGATTCAAAGGCAGACTGTCTGCCACTCACGGGACCAAGCACGAGTTAAGAACTTTGGGATCTACCGGATCCAGCGGTGCCGGCCGGGTTGTCAAGGGCAGGAAAATGCCGGGAAGAATGGGAGCAGAAAGAGTGACCGTCAAAAACCTGAAAATCGTCAAGATTGATAAAGAGAATAATATCATAGCGGTCAAGGGAGCGGTTCCGGGAAGAAGAGGCACTTTGTTAGAAATAAAAGGAGTATAAAAACAGACCATTACGTAAAGTTATGTTCGTCAAAGTCTACAACCAGAGCGGAGAAGAGACTGGAAAGACCTTACTGCCCAAAGGCGTTTTTGACGTCAAGCTTAATTCTGATTTGCTGTGGCAGGTGGCGAGGTCCCAAAGCGCAAATAAAAGACAGGGGTCGGCCCACACTAAAACCAAGGGCGAGGTCAGGGGCGGCGGCAGAAAACCCTGGCGGCAGAAAGGAACTGGCAGGTCCCGCCACAGCTCAATCAGATCTCCTTTGTGGCGCGGCGGAGGCGTAATCTTTGGCCCGAGGAACGACAAGGTCTGGAAGCAGAAGATTAACAAAAAGATGGCCAGGAAAGCCGTTCTGATGGCTCTTTCGACAAAGGCCAGGCAGGGAGATTTGATCGTTCTGGAAAGTTTGAATATCAGCGGGCCCAAAACCAGAGAAGTTTCCAAAATAATTTCTGATTTGAGGGGAAGAATCGCCGATTTCCACAAGGGGAAAGTTCTGGTCGTTCTGCCTGTATTAGACAAGAATTTCATCCGGGCTTCCAGGAACATTCCGGGATTGGAGACGGTCGGTCTTGGCAACCTCAGCGCCCTGAAAATCCTTTCTTTTAAATATTTGCTGGCGACGAAAGAGTCAATATCGGCATTTAAAAGGGCGTTTTCAAAAAAGGATGAAGCTGAATAACCAATATGATATTCGAAAGATTTTTTAAAAAACTAAAAAGGGCAAAAAAGGCGGAAAAACCTTTGCCGAAGAAAACACTGGAGCCAGAAAAACCCAAAGAGCAGTCGGCTGTTTCCAAGATGAGAGTTTTCGACGGCTCAGCGATTTTGTTCTCGCCCCACGTCACCGAGAAAGCCACTCTTCTTTCAAAAGACAATCAGTACGTTTTCAAAGTCTTTCCCGCAGCCAACAAAATCGAGATCAGGAAAGCGGTCGAGTCTCTGTACAAAGTCAAGGTAATCGGAGTAAGGATTATCAAGGTGGGCGCCAAGAAAAGAAGGCTGGGCAAGGTTCAGGGCTGGAAAAAAGGCTACAAGAAAGCGATTATCCAGGTGAAACCGGGCCAAAAGATCGAGGCGGCCACGGTCTAAACTATGTATAAAGAATTAGATAAAAAAGAACCGGAAAAGAGACTGCTGAAGTTTCTAAGAAGGAGAGGCGGACGCGGCTACGGCGGCAGGATTTGCGTCCGCCACCGGGGCGGCGGAGCAAAAAGGCTTTACCGAATTTTGGATTTCGGCCAGGAAAAAATCGGTCTTTCGGCCAAAGTTTTGTCTCTGGAATACGATCCTTTCAGAACTGCTTTTATCGCCCTTTTGGAGTATGAGGACAAGGACAAGAGGTACGTGATCGCTCCCCAGGGCTTGAAAGTTGGAGACGAAGTGCTTATAAAAGACAATGCCGAGATAAAATCGGGCAACCGCTTGCGGCTTAAGAACGTTCCGGTCGGAATCACGGTTTTTAACATTGAACTGGAGCCGGGCAGGGGCGGGAAACTGGTCAGGTCCGCGGGTAATAATGCCACCGTCTTAGCCCAGGAAGGCGGGTTGACCCATTTGGTTATGCCTTCGAGAGAAACCAGGAAGATTCTCGACGACTGTTTTGCCACCGTGGGAGCTGTTTCCCACGGAGAGCATATGTTTAAAAATGTTGGCAAGGCAGGCACTAATCGTAGAAAAGGAATTAGGCCGACGGTCAGAGGATCAGCCATGAATCCGCCCGACCATCCCCACGGCGGCGGCGAGGGCAAAACCCCGATCGGCTTGAAATATCCGAAAACTCCTTGGGGAAAACCGGCAAAAGGAGTCAAGACCAGGAAAGGAAAGAAGAGATCTGACAGATTTATTATCGAAAGAAGAAAGAAAAAATAATATAATATAAAAATGTCGCGCAGTTTAAAAAAAGGTCCATATATCGATGAAAAGCTGCTGGCCAAG
This sequence comes from bacterium, assembly GCA_030693425.1. Taxonomy (NCBI): domain Bacteria; species bacterium. The sequence continues at coordinate 257,652 of JAUYAM010000002.1, read as the reverse complement.
ATCAAGGCTTTAAAGCCCGAGGCCAGAGAGATAATCAAAACTTGGTCGAGGAGAGCGACTATTTGCCCGGAGATGATCGGTTTTACCTTCGGAGTCCACAACGGCAAAGAATTCATTCCGATTCAGATTACCGAGGAAATGGTCGGCCATCATCTTGGCGAGTTTTCTCCAAGCACGAAGTTTTCCCGCCACGGCGGCAGGATGCAGAGAGAGCTGGAGGCCAAAGCAACAGAAACAGAAGCGGCTAAGGTGCAGGCAGCGAAGGAAACGGAAGCCAAGCCAGCAGCAGGGAAACCGACTAAGTAATAAAACTTGTTAAATACAACGTGCAGGTCATCGCCAAACTAAAACATTTGAGAATAGCTCCGCGCAAGCTCAGGCTGGTTGCCGATTTAATCCGTGGAAAAGAAGTCGTCAAAGCCCAGGCAGAGCTTTCATTTCTGAACAAGAGGGGCGCCAGGCCTTTTCTCGGCCTTTTGAACTCGGCCGTTGCCAACGCCAGGAATAATTTTCAACTCGACGGAAAAAACCTTTATCTGGCCAAGGTTCTGGTTGACGAGGGTCCAAAATTAAAGAGGTGGCGGCCCAGAGCCCGCGGCCGGGCTTCCCCGATTCAGAAAAAAACCTCGCACCTGACGATCGTCCTTGACTTAAAGCGGGGAGTCGCAGAAAAGAAAGCCAGGAAACCAGAGGTCTTAAAAAAGGAAGAATTAAAAGCAAAGCCCAGAATAGCCAAAGAAAAAATAATGTCAGACAAGCCAAGGCTAAAAGCAGAGCCAGCAAAGCCCAAAACGCCGGCCGGAGCCAAAAGGTTTTTTAGAAGAAAAGCGTTTTAAATTTATACATGACGCATAAAACCCACCCTAAAGTTTTAAGGATAAGAGGCATTGACGGCTGGGAGTCCAAGGGATTTTACGGAAAGCGTTTCCCTAGATTTTTAGAGGAAGACTTTTTTATAAGGAAGTTTTTGGTAAAGAAGCTTGAAGAGGCCGGGATTGAGAGCGTCAAGATAGAAAGGTTTCCGGGCAAAGTCAACGTTATCGTCAAAAGTGCCAGGCCGGGCTTGATCATCGGCCGGGGCGGCAGCGGCGCCGAAGAGCTAAAAAAGGAATTGAAACAAAAACTAATCGCCCTGAAAAAAAGGAAAAGAGAGAAAGCCGAGATCGCCGACATCAGAATCGAGATCCAGGAGGTGAAGAATCCCTGGACCTCGGCTCCTCTGATCGGGCAGGCGATTGCCAGGCAGATTATCAAAAGGGTTCCGTTCAGGAGAGTAATGAAGCAGGCTTTGGGAAACGTCATGGAGAACAAGGAAATCAAGGGGGCAAAAATTGAGATGGCCGGGCGTCTTGACGGCAACGAGATCGCCAGGAGAGAATGGCTCAAGAAAGGAAAATTGCCGCGCCAGACCTTGAGAGCCGACATTGACTATGCCCACACTTCGGCTTTCTGTACCTACGGAGCCATCGGCATAAAGGTCTGGCTTTATAAGGGAGAAAGATTTGAGTGATTTAGATTAGCGTCTGTTTTGCGTTTTGTTTCGCGTCGGTTCTGCGTCCATAACAACTGTTTCGCGAAACTGACGCAGAACTTCACGCAGAACTGACGCAAAATAAAAAAGCAATGCTACTACCTAAAAAAGTAAAACATCGCAAATGGCATAGGGGCAGATCTCGGGGGATAGAAAACAGGGCGACCGAGCTGGCCTTCGGATCCTATGGCTTAAAAAGCCTTGGTACCTGCTGGATTTCCAGCCGCCAGATAGAAGCTGGCAGAAGGGCCATTTTGCGCTATTTTAAAAAAGGTGGCAAGATGTGGATAAGGATATTTCCCGACAAACCGGTGACCACTAAGGGAAACGAAGTTTCTTTGGGAGGCGGCAAAGGCGGAGTCGACCACTATGTTTTTCCGATCAGGCCGGGCCGCTTGATTTTCGAGATTGACGGCATTGACGAGGAAGCCGCCCGCAAAGCCCTGAAAACTGCCGGAGACAAATTGCCGATCAAGACAAAGTTTGTTAAGAAGACATAAAACAAAATAAGATTTTTTCGCGTCAATTCGCTTTCTTATTTGTGTAATTTTGCGTAAAAACTGTTCCACGCGAATCAACGCGAAAAAGAACACGAATAAACGCGAAAATTGTCGTCATAATGAAAGCATCACAGAAAATAAATGAATGGAGCCATACTCCGGACGAAGCCCTGAAAGCCGATCTCCGGAGTCTGAAAGAAAAACAGCGGTCCCTGCGGTTTTTGCTGGTTTCCGGCAAGCTGAAAAACGTCTGCGAGGTCAGAGAGTTGAGAAAAGACATTGCGAGGATCTCAACGGTTTTGAAACAGAAGTCTAAAAAAGAGGAGTAATTTCATGCCAAAACGCCAACTAACAGGAAAAATTGTTTCCGATAAAATGTCAAAGACCATCGTAGTTCGAGTTGAGCGGCAGAAGTTATACCCGAAATACAAAGCGAGATACAGAGTGTCAAAAAAATACAAAGCCCACGTAGATAACAAAGACTACCGGGTCGGCGACAGGGTCGTTATTGAGGAAACCCGGCCGATGTCTAAAGATAAAAGATGGAGAGTTATTAAGAAAATCATTTAAACATATTAACATTTAAACATTCTAACAATCAGAAATGTTAAAATGTTAGGATGCTAGAATGTTAAAATGAAGTATGATTCAACTGTTAACCAATTTAAAAGTGGCCGACAACAGCGGCGCCAAAGTCATCGAATGTATCCAGGTCAGGGGCGGCTCAAAGCGAAAGTGCGGAGCCATCGGCGACGTCATCGTCGCCGTCGTCAAGGAAGCCGAGCCCCGGAGGCTGGTGAAAAAGCACGAAATCGTCAAAGCGGTGATCGTCAGGCAGAAAAAGGCTTTTCGCCGGAAGGACGGCAGCTACGTTCGTTTTGACGAGAACTCGGCGGTCATTCTTGAAGGCGCGACCAAGGATCCCAAGGGCGGTAGGATTTTCGGGCCTATCCCTAAGGAAATAAAGGAAAGAGGCTATGATAAAATCGCCAACATGGCAGAAGAGATAGTTTGAAACGATTTTTGCGTCAGTTTTGCGTGAGGTTCTGCGTCAGTTTCGCGAGAAATGCTTTGCTACGCCGCAGAACTGACGCGAAACAAAGACGCAGAACAGACGCGAAATATAAGCGATAATTAAACTCAATGAGAATAAAGAAAGGAGATCAAGTCATTATTATTTCCGGCAAGGACAGATCGAAGAAAGGCAAAGTTCTCAAGGTTTTCCCAAAAGAAAATCGGGTTTTGGTCGAGGGCCTGAACCTGAGGAAAAAGCATTTAAAGCCGAAGAAGTCCGGGGAAAAGGGGGAAACGATCCAGGTTTCTGTTCCCCTGGATGCTTCTAATGTGAAATTCGTCTGCCCGAAGTGCAGCCAGCCGGCCAGGCTGGGCTATAAATTAACGGAGAAAAAGAAATTTAGAGTTTGTAAAAAGTGCAATCAGGAAATATGATTTAGCGTCTAGTGAGTTAGCGTCTAGGGGATAGTAATTAAACTAGACGCTAGAAACTAGACCCTAAAAAACTAAACATATGCGTTTCAAAGAAAGATATCAAAAGGAAGTAATTCCTAAAATGATGGAAAAATTCGGCTATCAAAATAAGATGGCTGTTCCTAGAATTGAAAAGGCGGTGGTCAATACCGGTTTCGGCAAGCAGGTGGCCGGCCTTTCCGGCGAAGAAAATAAGAAGTTTTGCCAGGCGGTCCTGGACGACTTGGCTTCGATCTGCGGCCAGAAAGGGGTTCTGACCTTTTCCAAGAAGTCGATTGCTTCTTTTAAATTGAGGGAAGGAGTCGCCATCGGCGCCAAGGTGACTTTGAGGGGAGAGAAGCTGGCAGATTTTATCGACCGCCTGATCAGGGTCGCGTTGCCGAGATCGCGGGATTTCCGGGGCATTGATCCGAAAAGCCTGGACAAAGAGGGAAATTTGAGCCTCGGTCTAAAGGAACAGATCATTTTTCCCGAAGTTTCTCCGGAAAGCGCCAAAAAGATTTTCGGCTTGGAAATCGCCATTGCGACCACGGCCAAAACAAGAGAAGAGAGTCTCGAGCTGTTAAGATTATTGGGGTTTCCAATTAAGTCATAAATATGGCAACCGAAGCCCAAATCGCAAAATCTAACAAAAAGCCAAAGTTTAAGACCCGGATTGTCAGGAGGTGTTGGCGGTGCGGCAGGAAAAGGGGATTTATGAGGGATTTTGGCCTTTGCCGGATTTGTTTTCGGGAAGCGGCCAGCCTCGGACAAATCCCCGGAATTACAAAGTCATCGTGGTGAAAAAATGGCGTCTAGGGATTAGCGTCTAGGGACTAGTTGAAACTAGACGCTAGAAGCTAGCCGCTGAATAACTGCAAAAAATATGGATCCTATTGCCCAAATGTTAAACGGAATCAAGAACGCCCAGGCGGCTTCCAGAGAGACGGTTTCTTTTGCTTTTTCCAATTTTAAGCACGAACTTTTGAAAATTTTGGAGAAATTCCATTTTGTCGGCAAGGTGGAAAAGAAAGGGAGAGGCGCAAAAAAGACGCTCGAAGTCGCTTTAAAATATGAAAACGGCTTGCCCGCGGTTTCTGGATTTAAAAAGATTTCTAAATCCAGCCAGCGGATTTATCTTGGAGCAAAGAGAATAAAGTCGACGAAAAGGGGATCGGGCATCGTCGTTGTTTCAACTTCAAAGGGGCTGATGCCGGTTTTTGAGGCAAAGAAAAAGAATCTCGGCGGAGAAGTTATCTGCGAGATATGGTAATAAAAAACCAGTTAATTTTGCGTAGTTCTGCGTACGGTTCTGCGTCAGTTCTGCGATAAGGGCACTGTTTTCACGCAAAACTGACGCGAAACAAAACGCTAAACAGACGCAGAAAAACTTATATGTCCAGGGTAGGCAAAAAATTAATTCTAATTCCTGCTGGAGTGAAGGTAGAAATAAAAGGCCAGGACGTTTCGGTGGCCGGCCCAAAAGGCCAGCTCGGCTTTAAGGTTCCGGACGGCGTCATCGCCGAAATCAAAGACGGCAGCCTTTCATTTTCTTTGGAGAGCAAGATCGAGAAAAGGAGGCTAAAAAAGATTCCGGCTCTTTGGGGATTAGCCAGGAATCATATCGCCAACCTGATCGAAGGCGTGGTCAATGGCTACCAAAAGGCTTTGGAATTCGAGGGCTTGGGCTACCGGGCTCAGATAGAGAATGGCGATCTTGTCTTGTGGGTCGGTTTCAGTCATCCTTTAAGAGTCAAAAAGGCAGAGGGGATCGAATTCAGCGTCGAGAAGAACGTCATTAGGATTTCCGGCATTGACAAAAGCCTGGTCGGCCAGACGGCGGCTAAAATCCGCAAGCTCCGCCCGCCCGACGCCTATAAAGCCAAGGGCATTCGCTATTTTGGCGAGGTAATTAAGAAAAAGGCTGGCAAGAAAGCAACCACCGCCACGACGAAGTAGCGAGTAGCTAGTATTTAGTATCTAGTATATGGATATAAAAGAAACGAGGCAAAAACGAATAAGGAGAAAATTACGAGTAAGGGCGAAAGTTTTTGGGACATCGGAACGGCCGCGGCTTTCGGTTTTCCGGTCGATCGCCCACATTTATGCCCAACTAGTTGACGATGAAAAGGGCAAGACTGTTGTTTCTGCTTCCGATTTTGGACTGGGCAAGAAGGCGGGCAAAACCCTGCAGGCAGGAGAAGTCGGCAGACTGATCGCCAAAAAGGCTCTAGGTAAGAAAATCAAGAAAGTCGTTTTCGACAGGGGCGGTTTCAAGTATCACGGCCGGGTGAAAGCCTTGGCCGAAGGCGCCAGGAAAGCCGGTTTAAAGTTTTAACCCTTAAAACCAATGATTGTTCCAAACAGAGGAGAAAGAAGAACGGGATTTGCCAGAGGCTCTTTTTCAAAGCCGGTTTCCGAATTCGACTCAAAACTCCTGGACCTGGCTAGAGTCACCAGGGTGACGGCCGGAGGCAAGCACATGAGATTCAGGGCGGTGGTCGTGGCCGGCAACAAGAAAGGAAAGGTCGGGGTCGGGGTTTCAAAAGGTTCTGACGTCCAGCAGGCGGTAGAAAAAGCCACCAGGATTGCCCGCAAACATCTGATCGAGGTTCCGATAGTCAACGACACCATTCCCCACGAAGTTTTTGCCAAATACGGGCCGGCCAGGATTCTGCTCAAGCCTCAGCGCCAGGGGCGGGGATTAGTTGCCGGAGGAACAATCCGGACGATCTGTCTTTTGGCCGGGATCAAGAACATTTCTTCAAAGATTTTAGGAAGAACCGGAAACAAGTTGAATAACGCCAGGGCGACGATCGAGGCCCTGGAAAAGCTGAGAATTAAGAAAACCAAAAATGCAACTGCACCAGCTGAAGCCAAATCATAAACCAAAAAGGGGGAAAAGAATCGGCCGGGGCGGGAAAAAAGGCACTTATTCGGGAAAAGGCATCAAAGGGCAAAATTCCCGTTCTGGCAGGCTCTTGAAACCGCTCATCAGGGATGTCATCAAGAGGTATCCAAAACTCAGGGGCCACAGATCGATAGTCAGGCCCAGATTTAGGATTTCCTTGAATTTGAGCGAGATCGACAAGTCTTTTAAAGACGGCGAGGCGGTCACTTTGAAAGCCCTGGCTCAAAAAGGGCTGGTTTCGTTTTTAGGGAAGAAAACTCCGGAAATTAAGATTCTGGGGCAGGGCGAGCTGACCAGAACTTTGAATTTTGAAGGTTTTCGGTTTTCCAGGTCTGCCCAAGAAAAAATCAAGAAAGCCGGAGGCAGCATTGAAACTAAGTAAAAGCTTTTATGTGGTACAGAAAGGTTTTGCAAATATTCAAGGTGCCCGAGCTTCGCAATAAGGTCCTTTTTGTCTTGGGCATTTTCGCCATTTTTAGGATTATGGCCAATATCCCGATTCCGGGCATTGAAGCGGAAAAGCTCCGCCAGTTTTTCGAGGGCAACCAGTTCTTCGGGCTTTTGAATATCTTTTCCGGAGGCGCTTTAGACAACCTGTCGATCGTCATGCTCGGCTTGGGACCCTACATCACCGGCACCATCATCCTCCAGCTTCTGACGATGATCTTTCCGGCCTTAGAAAAGCTTTACAAGGAAGAAGGGGAAAGGGGCCGCCAGAAATTCAATCAGTACGGCAGGATTCTGACCATTCCCCTGGCCGTGCTTCAGGGCTATGCCATGCTTTCAATATTCCATCAGCAGGGGATTGTCGGCAAGCTTGAGCCCTTGGCTCTTTTGACTTCGCTTTTGACGATCAGCGCCGGTACGATGATGCTGGTCTGGTTGGGCGAGCTGATTTCCGAAAAGAAGATTGGCAACGGCGTTTCCCTGCTGATTTTTGCCGGCATTATCGCCGAGTTCCCAAACAACATTCGCCAGATGGCCGCCACTTACGATCCGACTCGGCTTTTCTCCTACATTCTTTTCTTCGTTTCTTCTCTGGCGATCATCGGCGGAGTCGTTTTGATCACTGAAGCTCGAAGGAATATTCCGGTTTCCTACGCTAAAAGAGTCAGAGGCACCAAGCTCTACGGCGGAGTCTCCACCTATCTGCCTTTAAATATTAATCCGGCCGGCGTCATTCCGATTATCTTTGCCATATCTTTCCTGCTATTCCCGACGATGCTGGCCAATTTTTTCGGCGGCCTGGCCGGCCCGGTCGGCAGCTTTTTCAAGCAAATGGGAGTTTTTTTTCAGAACCAAGTGGTTTACGGCATCCTCTATTTTGTCCTGGTTTTCGTCTTCACTTTTTTCTATACGATGGTCACCTTTGATCCAAAGAGTATTGCCAACAATTTACAGAAAATGGGCGGTTTTGTTCCCGGGATCAGACCGGGCGCCTCTACCGCCACTTTTATTTCTATGATTTTAAACCGGGTGCTGGTCGTGGGAGCGTTCTTTTTGGGCTTAATCGCGGTCATGCCTTCAATCGTCCAAGGGATAACCGGAGTCCAGGCGTTCCAATTTTTGGTCGGCGGCACCTCACTTTTGATCGTCGTCTCGGTCGTTCTGGAGACGATCCGCGCCGTCAACTCCCAGCTGGAGATGAGAGAGTACGACACCTTCTAACCAGTATTTGGTATTTAGTATCTAGTATTTAGTATCGGCTGTAAATACAAAATACGAAATACAAGATACAAAATACAAAGACAAAACACCCTCATTTTAAGAATAAAAATTGAAATCAAAGTAAAATGACAAAAAATGTAAAGCGGGTGGTGATAGTCATGGGGCCGCCCGGAAGCGGCAAAGGCACCCAGGCCAGTCTTTTATCGGACAAGCTCAATTTGTATTATCTGGAAACGAGCAAAGTGCTTGAGGCGAGAATAATGAATGCCCGAAAGGGAGAGTTTACGGTTGTTGGCGGCAAGAAATATTTTCTCAGTGACGAGAAAAAAAGATGGCAAACAGGACTTTTAAACAGCGACCCCTTCACTAATTTTCTGATGAGAGAAAAGATTTCCGAGTTTTTTGCCAAAGGCGAGAGCTTGCTTTTGGCGGGCAGCCCCCGATCGGTTGACCAGGCAAAAGATTTGCTGCCTTTCTTAAAAAAGCTTTACGGCGCCAAAAATATCAAAGTTATTCTGCTTGAGGTTTCTGCCAAGGAAAGCATTTTCCGCAACTCTCACCGGAAAATCTGCGAGCTTATGCGCCACCCGATCCTTTATTCAAAAGAAACGCTTAAATTGAAGCGCTGCCCGCTTGATGGCTCAAAATTATTGAAAAGAAAGAAATTGGACGATCCAAAAACCATCAGGGCTCGCCTCGAGGTTTATAAAAATACGACTTTGCCTATGGTTGGTTATTTCAAAAAACAAGGGATTTCCGTCAAAAGAATCAACGGCTCTCCGGCGCCGGCCATTGTTTTTAAAAACATTCTAAAGGTTCTAGGCGAAAAAGCGTAGGAGGTCCGACCTCCTTTATCTTGAGCTTATGATTTTAATTAAAACTTCAGAGGAAATTAAGATAATGGCTGAAGGCGGTAAGATCCTGGCTAAAATAATGGCAGAGCTGGAAAAAGCGATAGGGCCCGGAATCGCCACCAAAGAGTTAAACAGGCTCGCCGAGGGCCTGATTTTTGAGTTTGGAGGAAAACCTTCTTTCAAGGACTATGACGGTTTTCCCGCCAGCCTTTGCGTTTCTATAAACGAGCAGGTTGTCCATGCCTTGCCCGGCTCCAGGATTATCAAACAGGGCGATCTGGTTTCTTTAGACCTCGGGATTTTATACAAGGGGCTTCATACCGACATGGCGAGAACATTTGCCGTAGGCAAAGCCAGCCCTTTGGCGGAAAAACTGATCGTTGTCACCAAAAAGGCGCTGGAAATTGCCAAAAAAACGGCAAAGCCGGGAATTAAGCTAGAAGACATCAGCCGGGCAATCCAGCAATATGTTGAATCTCAAGTCTATTCGGTCCAAGGGACCGACGACCCGTCCCAAGCGAAGCTTGGGAATAGGGGTTTTAATGTTATCAGAGAGCTTTGCGGCCATGGTATAGGCCGGGAATTACACGAAGAGCCCCAGATCCTGAACTTTGTCGGCGAGGACTATGGCGGAGACGAAGAAGTTATTTTAAAAGAGGGCATGGTTTTTTGCGTCGAGCCGATGGTGGCGGCAGGACACTGGAAACTGAAAAAATCTTCAGACAGCTTTGGCTACGAGACTAAAGACGGCAGTTTATCCTGCCATTTTGAGGACACGGTAGCCTTGACCGTCAAAGGGCTTGAGGTCTTGACCAGGTTGTAAAATCGTGGTTTATTAAAGGCAAATTTCAATTTTTCATATCCCACTTTCAAGAAGGAGGAAGAAATGGCTGTTCCAGAGGGTTTTTCGACCTTCCACGACTTTTCAAAAGCCAGAAGCCTTAGGGGGAAAACAGTCATTGTTGACAAGGGCGTCCCCCCTCAGGGAGTTCATTTGACAGAGCCGATGAGGGTTATTCAGGTTAAGCGCTCATCGCTAAGGGGGATAATCTGTATACTCGTGTTGGCCATGGACCAAAAGGACTCAATAGAACTGCTGGTTTGGGAGGACACGCCGATCAAAATCGTTCAGCAGCGATAACAACGGCCGGCCAGCGCGTCGGCCCACGTAAGTAAAAACACTCCTTCGGGAGTGTTTTTCGTTTTCTTTGGAGTGTGGTAAAATTAAATTGATGAAACTTTCAGTCATAATTCCGGCTTACAATGAGGAAAGGCGATTACCCAAGACTTTGGGGGAAATTGACGTTTATCTAAAGCGGCAGACTTTTGATTATGAAATCATTGTTGTCAGTGATGGCTCAAAAGACGGCACAGCCGCAGTTGTCAGGGGCCTGGCCTCTGTAATTCAAAATTTGCGGTTGATTGATAATAAAGAAAATCATGGCAAGGGCTATGTCGTCAGGCAGGGATTATTGGGGGCAGGGGGGGATTATCGGCTTTTTACGGACGCTGACAACTCTACTGCCATCAGCGAAATTGAAAAAATGTGGCCTGAATTGGAAAAAGGCATTGAAATAGTGATCGGCTCGAGGGATATTAAGGGAGCGATAATTGAGCCGCCCCAGCCGTTTTACCGGGTAATGCTGGGAAATATATTTAATTTGATTGTTCAAGCAATTTTGGGGCTTTGGGGTATTTGGGATACCCAATGCGGTTTTAAAATCATGTCCGCCAGCGCTTGCCAAAAAATCCTGCCTAAGTGTCGAATTGACCGTTGGGCGTTTGACCCGGAGATTTTGGTTCTCGCCAAAAAAATGGGATATAAGATCGGCCAGACTCCGGTGCGCTGGGCCAATGATCCGGAGAGCAAGGTGAAATTCAAGGGCATGGTCAGGATGCTGTTAGAAGTGTTGCAGATTAGATGGAACATGATAAGGGGCAGATACTAAAAACGTAAAGCTTAAAGCTATGCCGTTTTCGAAAGAACAATCGGGAGTTAACGCTAATAAACAAAAGTTTCCATCCGAGCTTCGTTTTGATTTGGCTTCTCGGGATTGGGTAGTGATTGCTACGGGCCGGGCAAAACGGCCGGAAATGTTCAAGGGAGAAAAAAAGGCGGAGGCGAAAATGTCGGAAAAGGATTGCCCTTTTTGCCAGATTGGAACCCAGGAAAGGCCGGTGGCTGTTTATTACAAGGGGAAGGGGATCAGCGTTTTGGAAGAATGGCCAATGGCAAAGCCGTATAAGAATTGGACAACGATAATAATTCCCAACAAATACCCGGCGTTTTTGCCGCATCCTCATTTAGACGAAACAATTGAAGGCGGGCTTTATCAGCGTTTGAATGCGGTTGGCTATCACGAGTTGATCATCACCGCTGATCATGAGAAATCATTGGCTTTGTTGCCAGAAAGCCATATTAAGGAGGTAATTGACGCTTATCAGGAAAGGTTTTCTGAATTGAAAAGAGAGGATTTTGTCAGCTATGTTTCCATTTTTCATAATCACGGCAAAGAAGCGGGAGCCAGCCAGCCGCATCCTCATTCGCAATTAATCACTACGCCTTTGTTGGACGTTGATTTGATTCAGGCCCTGGTGAATTCAGAGCGGTTTTTCAAAAAGCATAATAAATGCCTTTACTGCGAGATGACAGCTTGGGAATTGAAAACAAGGAAAAGGATTGTCTTTGAAAATGAAGAGTTTGTTGTTCTTTGCCCGTTTGCTTCAAAAACCGCCTTTGAAATGATCATTTCTCCGAAAAAACATTCTTCGCAATTTGAAGAGGCAAAAGAATCGCAGAAGGAGCATTTGGCCGAGGCATTCAAAAAAGCGCTCGCTAAGCTTTATTACGGTTTGGGCAATCCGGCTTATAATTTTTATCTGCACACCGCGCCTTGCGACGGCAAGGATTATAGCTATTACCATTGGCACTGGACTATTTTACCGAAAACCAATATTTCTGCCGGCTTTGAGATCGGTACCAGGATTGAGATATCAACAATTGAGCCGGAAAAAGCGGCGGAGTATTTAAGAAAACAATGATTCCTGAAATCAAGGTATTCCTTGTGGCGATGTCGCCGATAGTGGAATTGCGGGGCGCCATTCCTCTGGCTTTAAAGGTTTACGGCTTGTCTCTATGGGAAGCGTATATTTTGTCGGTAGCTGGGAATCTGGTGCCCTTGTTAGGCATTGTTATTTTCGGCAGGCCCATCGCCAAGTTTTTATCAAGAATGCACCCGAGTTTTCAAAAGTTTTTTGATTGGCTTTTTAACGCCGTCGGGAAAAAGGCATCTGTCTTGCTAGGGAAAATAGGCAGCGATTTGACGGTATTAGTACTGACGGCTCTTCCCATACCATTTGTTGGCGGCTGGACAGGAGCGATTGCCGCCATGCTGTTAGATGTACCCAAGAAAAGAGGGGCTATTTTGGTGGTCTTGGGGGCAATGATTAGCGGGCTAATAGTCGCTTTTGTATCTAGTATTTAGCATTTTGTATTTAGTATGCGAGACAAAAAATGAAAAAATACATTATTTTTAACTGGAAGTGCAACCCGTCCGATTGGCAGGAAGCCAAGAACCTTTTGACTGTTATTAAATCCAAGCCGAAGTTTTTGAAAAAGTACGATGTTTTTGTGGCTACCCCCTTTGTTTATTTGGAGAAGCTGGCCAAAGAAAAAGGGATTAAAACTTGCGCCCAGGATTGCTTTTGGGAACAAGAAGGACCTTTTACGGGCGAGGTTTCGCCTCTGATGATTAAAAACCTTGACTGCGATTATGTCCTTTTAGGCCATTCTGAAAGAAAACGGATTTTCGGCGAAACCGAAAGAACTATTAATAAAAAACTTAAAGCTGTGCTGGACGTGGGATTATGCCCTATTTTGTTCTTTGGCGAATTAAAACAAATGTCCCAGGCTGCGGCAAAAAAGGAAATTGTCAGCCAGCTAGGGAAGCTTTTGGCCGGGGTGGAGAAAAAGTTTTTATCGCGGATTTTATTTGTTTACGAGCCGGCTTTTGCCGTCAGCACCCAGGGCAATAAGGTCTTGAGCTCTCGGAGAGTCAAAGAAAAAACTGGCTTTATCCGCCGCTTTCTCAGGCAAAAGTTTCCTTTTATGCCGGAAATTCTTTATGGCGGCAGCGTAGACGGCAGTAATATAAAGGATTACTTGAGTCGGGGCGGGGTAGAGGGCGTTGTTGTCGGCCAGGCGTCATTGAATTTAAAGCAGGTGAAAAAAATCATTTCTGCGGGTTTGAAAGAATGAGTTTAACAAGATTTTTCTCACGGGCCAGTCGGGAAAAAGACGATCTTTAATATCGTTTCGCATTGTCACTCTACTGCTACGTAGCAGTAGAGTGAGGAAAATGAAACTTAATCTCTTAAAGTTAATAATTTTTTTTGTTGCCGGATTGTTTCTATTCGGTTTTTGTTTTTTTGCTTTTAGCCAGACTCTAAATGCCGGTTTTGCCAGCAGCCTTTGGTATTCCAAAGATCCTTTTTTTGTTGGAGAAAGAATCAGGATTTACACTGCTTTCCAGAACCATTCGGGTTATGATCTGACAGGCAAAATTAGCTTTTTTGACGAACAAAACCTGATCGGAGAAACGGATTTTACCGCTGTGAACAACAGCTTGGTGGAAAAATGGGTTGACTGGCAAGCCAGTTTTGGCGACCACAGCTTTACCGTTAAGCTTTCTGACGTTAAAAAATCAGAGCCGGGTAAGGCGGCAGAATCAGTCAGTCTGAGCTTGCAAGTTTCCCTGCCCGATCGGAAATTCGTTGACTACGACAGCGACCAAGACGGTTTATCCGACGAACAAGAATTATTGTTTAAAACTGATCCCAGGGAGCTCGACACAGACAAAGACGGCTTATCTGACGGCCAAGAAATAAATCAAGGAACCGATCCTTTGGTTCAAGAAAAGAATTTAGCGCAGAAGGAAAATGCTCTGCCCGAGCAGGTCCAGGAAGCGACGGTCAAGACTTTGAATTTCGTGGAAAAACAAAGGCAAAAAGCCATTGTTGAACTAGACAGGATTTTGGTTGAGCAAAAACAGAAAACCGGCCAGGCGGCTGGCGAAAAAGCTTGGCTTGAGCCGCAAATTAAGCTACTGAATCAGAACCTTCCTTTTATGAAAATTCCCGAAGATATGCTGACCCGAAGCAATCTGTTCGTTGCCGGCATCTCCCTGCTGATAACCGTACTCAAGGTTGACTGGTTGTTCTGGCCGCTTTTGATTGTTTTGGCTTTGTTTTGTTTCAAGGCGATAAGGTTTTTTTTGAGAAGAAGAAGCTAGGATTTAGCTTTTGGATTTTATAACGCCTTTCCGTTGATTTTTTCATCTTTTTCTGGTATTTTAAGATAATTATGCGAGAAGACTTGTTCTACAATCCGAGTCGCGGCTATCTCTCATTCGGTCAGGTCATTGGAGAGATTATCCGCTATATTCAGGAGATTCCGGACAGATTTTACGATGTCATTGTCGGCTGCGACTCTTCTTCTTCCGATTCGCCGGAGTTTCCTTTGGTCGTCGTTGTCCTAAGGAAAGGTGAGGGCGGAAGATTCTTCCTGAAAAGAATCCATTACCAGAACAAAAAGTTCTATAACTGGAAAACCAGGATATTAGAAGAGGTTTTGCTTTCTTGCGATTTGGCTTTGGATTTAAGAGAGGAGCTTGAGAAAGAGATAAAAAACATCGGAGAACCATTGTCCTACGAGTTCCGCTATATCCACGCCGACATCGGCGAGGCCGGCCAGACTAGAGAAATGATCAGGGAGGTAGCCGGGATTATCAGGGGCAACGGTTTTGAGCCAAAGCTAAAACCCGAGGCTTTTGCCGCCTCGAACGTGGCCGACCGCTACACCTAAACTTGTATCTAGTATATAGTATTTGGTATTTAGTATTTGTTTTAATGGATACAAGATACAAGATACAAGATACGAGATACAAGGCGCATAGGGTGTTCGTTGCTTTGTCTGGCGGCGTCGACTCTTCTGTGACCGCCTTTTTGTTGAAAAAAGCAGGCTATGATATTTCCTGCGTTTTTATGAGATTCTGGAGAAATCCCCGTTTTCCGGAGGAGAATCCCTGCTGCTCTCTGGAGTCTGAGACAAGAGCCAGGATCTTGGCCAAGAGCCTTAAAGCCCCTTTTTTTATCTTTGATTTTGAGAAAGAGTTCAAGGAAGAAGTTGTCGATTATTTCTTAGAACGGACAGGACAAGGTTTTACGCCAAACCCATGCGTTGTCTGCAACCAGGAGATAAAATTCGGCTTATTCTTGAAAAAATCCCTGAAAATGGGTGCTGATTTTGTCGCCACCGGGCACTACGCGAGAATCGCTCGACATCAAGGCTTTCAGACACCAGATGTCCAAATCCCGGCGAGATTTGGCATCCTACGCGCTCGCCCCGTCACCGAGCACAAAAGCGTTTTGTGCTCGGACCATGCTGACGGGGCTGCGCGAGTTGTCTGCCAGCCTTATGTCTCGCTGCTTAAGGCAAAAGACAGGGAGAAAGACCAGTCTTATTTTTTGTGGCGGCTGAGCCAAAAGCAGTTAAGCCGGACTTTGTTTCCCGTCGGCGATTACACGAAAACAGAAGTGAGAAAACTTGCCTCAAGGCACAAACTGGCTGCCGCCAGGACTAAAGACAGCCAGAATCTCTGCTTTCTGGCCGGAGAGACAGCAGAGTTTCTCAAAAATTATTTAAAAGGCAAAGCCGGCGCCATTGTTGATAGTAAAAGCAAGATTATCGGTCGGCATCCGGGACTGGGATTTTTTACCATCGGTCAGAGGCAGGGGATAGTCGCTAATCTCTTCCCAAAAGAGCAGAGTCGAGGTCCCTTTTATGTTTTGAAAAAGGATTTAAAGAGGAATACCTTGATAGTGACAACAAAGGAAAAGGATTTGTTTAAAAAAGAGCTTATAGCGGCAAGGATTAACTGGATCTTCGGGAGACCTCCAAAACTGCCCTTAAAAGTAAAAGCAAGGATTCGTTCTCGGCAAAAAGAGGTTGAGGCTCTAATCTCTGAAGCAGGAAAGAGAATCAGAGTTAATTTCAAAAAGCCGGAAAGAGCCATCACTCCCGGCCAATCAATTGTTTTTTACAAAGGAGAAGAATTATTGGGAGGGGGAGTCATTCTTTGAATGAAGCCAAGTTTTCCACAAAGATCTATTTTAAAAATTTGACGCAGTCGTTGAAAACCGTATAATGAGAATATATGGCAAAACAATTCACCGCAATATATAAAAAAAGTGGGAAATGGCATTTGGGCTGGATAGAAGAAATTCCCGGCGTTAATACTCAAGGAAGAACGCTTCAAGAAGCAAAAGAAAATCTTAAAGAGGCGCTTTTGTTGATTTTAGTTTTTTAACCTCGTTGATTAATTATTTGGCATACCCCGCAGCCCCTCGGGCTCTTTGGATCTTAACTGTTTAACCCCTCGGGTTAAACATCGGAAGATGACAGATTTAGTTCAAAAGTCCCGCCTTATCATTGCTATAGCAACGGTAAGACGGGGTTTTGGCAATAGTATTGACAGGTGGAGAAATGTATGCTATAATTTAGACAGAATAAAGGATGTTCTTTGAAAGATAAATAGGGATTGAAATGAAACTCCCCGGGAGTTAATCAGCAGCAATTTGGTTGAAACTAGGTTTTAGCCAAATTGCTGCTTGAGTAGTTTTCCTGGGGACGGACAGGATAGCGTGTCAGGTAGCCCGACACAAAGAACGTCGGAAACTGTTATAGTATCTGGAGGTGGAAAAATGGAAACCTTAAAAAAGATTGCTCGATTTTGCATTTTGACAGCCCTGCCCTGTTGGGCCGTGGTGTTCACGGTGGGGATTTTTTTCCCCGACCATGCAAATGATTGGTGGAATGGCGCCTGCGCGATCGTCGGCGCTCTCACCGCTCTAATAGGCGCGGGTATCCATTTATCCATTTGCCTGTTCTGGCTTTTCGCTGGGACGGCAGTGTTTTTGGTGGAGGCACACTGTTTGTACCTCTATATCCGCCAGCTCTTTTCTCGTTCTGAATTCGAATGGAAGGAATTCGAACGTAAGATCAAGGAGGAGTGGTATCAGATCGACATCATGTCGTTTGCTATAAGTGATCTCTAGTTCATTAATCAAAAAAGCGGGTTCGGAGGAAACCCGCTTTTTGATTTTGTCAGCGTCTGCTTTTTTAATAGCTGTTTTTTTGTTCCACAGAGTTGCTTAGCTTAGCTAAGCAACTACCCTTTTTCATTGGAGAAGAAAAGTGTCCCGAGGTCAGACCTCGGGACACTAGGCACCCAGGTCTTGTTGATGAGTTGCGGTTCAGCTACGATCGTAGCTGAAGTTCTATTGCCATGCGATTGAACTTGATCCGAGGACTCCATTTTACCAAGGTTGGTTTTTTTGTTATCATTAACTATTATGACCTCTCGAGAGATTCGTCAAAAGTTTTTGGAGTTTTTTGAGAAAAGAGGGCACAAAATTATTCCGCCCTCTCCCTTGGTATTGGCCAATGACCCGACCACGCTTTTTACTTCTTCGGGAATGCAGCCTTTAGTACCGTATTTATTAGGCGAGCCGCATCCTTCGGGAAGCAAGCGTTTGGCAGATTCGCAACCTTCAATACGCGTTAGCGACATTGAAGAAGTGGGCGATAATCGGCACGACACTTTTTTTGAGATGCTGGGCAACTGGTCGCTCGGCGATTACTTTAAGGCTGAACAATTGCCTTGGGTTTTTGAATTTTTGACAAAAGAGTTAGGGTTTTCAAAAAATAATCTTTGGGTTTCTGTTTTTAAGGGCGACAAGGCTACGAGCGTGCCTCGGGACGAAGAGTCTTTTGCTATTTGGAAAAAACTAGGAATACCGGAGGAAAGAATCTTTTTTTACGGGGTGAAAAATAACTGGTGGTCAAGGTCAGGCGAGCCCAAAAGCATGCCTTTGGGAGAAATCGGGGGTCCGGATTCCGAGGTTTTCTTTGAGTTTACCGACGTTCCCCACGATCCTAAATACGGATTGAGTTGCCATCCTAATTGCGACTGCGGCCGGTTTTTGGAGATAGGGAATTCGGTTTTTATTCAGTACCAGAAGCAAGCGGACGGCTCCTTGAAAGAACTGCCTCAAAAGAATGTTGATTTCGGCGGGGGGTTGGAAAGAATCACCGCGGCGGTCAATCATACTCCCGACATTTTCCAGACCGATCTTTTTTGGCCGATCATTAAAAAACTAGAGCAGATTTCAGGCAAGATCTATGGGAAAGACGTTTTAGAAACCAGAGCGATGCGCTTAATTAGCGACCATTTGAAAGCCGCCGCCATGATTGCCCATAGCGGCGTTTTTCCCTCAAATAAGACTCAGGGCTATATCTTGAGGCGGCTTTTGCGCCGGGCTTTGCTAGCGCTAAAAAAACTTGATTTGAGCATGACAAGTTTTCCTTTTGAGGAGATTATTGGGGAGGTTGCCGCAATCTACAACGATGTTTTCCCGGAACTAGGCATAACTGCAAAAGAAATAGCCCAGGTTTTTAGCGAGGAAGCCGGCCGCTTTGAAAAAGCCTTGAGTCAGGGAATAAAAGAATTGGGCAAATCCGCAGAGATTGACGCCAGAACCGCTTTTTACGTCTTTGAGACTTTCGGCTTGCCTTATGAGGTGATTGAAGAAATTGCCAAAGCCCGGGGGCAGAAAATAGAAAAACTGGAGTTTGAGGAAGAATTGGAAAAGCACCAACAGCTCTCAAAAGGCGCCAGCGAGCACGTTTTCCGCGGCGGCCTGGCAGACCAGAGCTACGAGGTAACAAAATACCATACCGCCACCCATATTCTGCACCAGGCTCTAAGGCTGGTTTTGGGAGAAAGCGTACGGCAGGAAGGTAGCAACATTACCGCCAAGCGCTTGAGATTTGACTTCAGCCATCACCAGAAACTGACATCAGAGCAGATTAAACAGATTGAAGAGCTGGTCAACCAGAAGATTCAAGAAAATCTGCCGGTGGTCTGTGAAATCATAGACAGAGACTTGGCTTTTAAAATGGGAGCCCTCGGGTTTTTTAGGGAAAAATACGGAGACAAGGTCAAAGTCTATTCTATCAGCGACCCTTCGACAAGGAGTTCGACTGAGGCTCACTCGAAGTCCTCAGGGCCTCCTTTCAGTCGGGAGATCTGCGGCGGTCCGCATGTTAAGGAAACTGGCGAGCTGGGCCGTTTTAAAATCGTCAAGGAAGAAGCGGTCAGCGCGGGAGTTCGGAGGATCAAGGCCATTCTGGCGCCCATTTAAACGTCTTAACACCCTAACAATTTAACAAAATTCACCGGTTGTGTTTGTATGTTTAAATGTTAAAATGCTAGAATGATTTAACATGGTTAAAAAAATCTTTGACATTATTCCTCCAGATAAGATAGATATTTCCGAAAAGAAGCCAGAAATTCTGCCGGCTGAGGTTTTGCCGGAGATGAAAGAAAAGTTGGAACCAAAGAAGGTCGTCAGAAACAGGCCAGTTGACGACATCAAGCCAGTCCCGTCGCAGCGGGATTTTCCGAGTAAAAAGATTTTGCTTTGGCTGATTTCCTTCACCCTGTTGGTCGGCGGAATAGCTTTGGCTTACTTTTTCCTTCCGGTAGTCAAGATCGATGTCTGGCTGAAAACGGAAACCCTGACTGCAAAAGAAAAGATTGAAATCAGCGAGGCTCAGAAAACGGTTGATCCTTTAACCCGCGTCCTCCCGGGCAGGGTCATTGCCGAAGAACAGACTCTTTCCCAAGAGTTTTTAGCTACTGGCAAAGCTTTTAAAGAAATGAAGGCCGAGGGAGTGGTCACTATTTTCAATGATTACTCGACTGCCAGCCAGTCTTTGATGGCCACCACCAGGTTTGTTTCCAGCGACGGCAAGCTCTTCAGGCTGGTTGAAAGAGCGGTTGTTCCCGGCCAGGCAACCGAAAAAGGCAAGCTCGTTCCCGGAACGGTCGAGGCCAAGGTCAGAGCCGATGCTTCCGGACCTGATTACAATATTGGGCCTTCGACTTTCTCGATACCGGGATTTGCCGGAACCCCGAAATACACCGCTTTTCACGCTAAATCTTCTTCAGCCATGAAAGGAGGCTTTAAAGGAGAAACTGCAGTCGTTTCAGCCGAAGATTTGAATAAAGCCAAAGAGGCGGTCAGGTCCAGGCTCGGGGCAAAGATTGACAGCATTCTTCAAAGCAAGGCGGTGGCCGGTTTGGTTCTGGCGAAAGAAAGCGTTCCTCTGATTGTTGCTGACGAAGGATCAATGGCAAAAGCCGGCGATCCGGTCAAGACTTTCAGCTATCAGGTCAAGGCAAGGACAAGAGCGGTCCTTTTGGCTCAAGAGGATCTGGACGAGCTGGCTCAGAATTACCTTTTCTCAAAGCTGGCGGCTGATCAAAAATCCTTGCCAGAGACTATCAAAATCCTGCCTTTAGTTCAGACAATTGATGAGAAGTCCGGGAAAGCGGCCCTGAATCTTGAGGTTTCCGGAAAGGTCTACTTAGAGCTGAAAGAAGAGTTTCTCAGAGAACAGCTGAAGGAAAAATCCATCCAGGAAGTTGAAAAGACTTTCCAGAACCTGACCCAGGTTGCCCGGGCCAAGATAAAGATTTCCCCTTCTTTTGTCAAAAGACTGCCGAAAGATTCCGGCAAAATAGAAATTATGATTAACTTTGATTAGAGGGGTTGACCCTAATCAGCATTTTTGCTATCTTAAAATCATTCCAACAAATTGATGCCACAAGATAAAAAGATTAGGAAGAGAGGCCTTGTTGTTGAAGCTTTGCGGAGTGCGACTTTTAGGGTGAAGCTCGACGAAGGACCGGAAGCAATCGCCCATCTTTCGGGAAAGCTGAGGATGTACCGGATCAAGATTTTAGCCGGCGATTATGTCCAGGTTGAACTTAGCCCTTACGACGAAAGCCGGGGAAGAATTGTTTACCGAGAATCGACCTTCAGAGCGTCATCTTAAAGACAGCCATATTTGGAAGGTAGCCTGAGACGGAAGATTCTTGTGGTCTGCCCCGCACTAATTTTACGCCTGACGCTTCACGCGAAGCGCGAGTGGCGAATAGCCACATCCCGCTTCTGGGGCGCAGCGCTTCGCTCCAGTTCGGGGTGCAGTTATTCGCTGCGCGCACTGCGCTTAAATTATTCAGAAGTAAAATTAGTGCGGGGTTTGTTACGAAATATGAAGATTAAGGCATCAATAAAGAAAATCTGCAATCACTGTAAGATCGTCCGCAGGAAAAGGCGGGTTTATTTGATCTGCACCAATAGAAAACATAAAATGAGACAAGGCTAACGCAGTATCTTGTATCTAGTAGTTTGTATTTAGTATACGACAGAAGAGAGATTTTAATACTAAATACTAGATACTGAATACTAAATACTAAACATATGCCTCGTATTGTCGGAATCAACATTCCCGAACAGAAACGCCTGGAAGTCGCTTTGACCTATATCTACGGCATCGGCAGGCCTTTGAGCAGGCGGATTTTAACAGCGGCCAATATTTCTTTTGACAAGAAGGCGGCGGATTTGTCGCCGGCGGAAACCAATCTCTTGAAGGAAATCATTGAGAAGAAATATAAGACAGAAGGCGACCTCCGCAGGCAAGTAATGATGGACATCAAAAGGCTGAAGGACGTCGGCGCCTGGCGGGGCATCAGGCATATCAAGAAACTGCCGGTCAGGGGCCAGAGAACGAAAACCAATACCAGGACGGTCAGAGGTAACGTCAGGAAGACGGTCGGATCGGGAAGAAAGCCGGCCGCAGAACCAACCTAAAATTATAAAGTATTTGTCCTCCTCCGCTAAAGCTACGGAAGGACATCCTTCGCTACTCGAGAAATTAGTAATCGAGTATCGTTGGATGGCCTGCCATCCGTAGCCACGAGCGAAGCGAGGGGCGAAGGATGGGGAAAAAAAGAATCATTACAAAATCCGAACCCAGTTCGAATCTCGAGGCCGGGGCCAAAAAAGCAGAAGAAGCTTTGTCTAAGAAAGCCAATTTGGGCATTGACGAAGGCTGCGTTTACATCAACTCCACCTACAACAACACCATTATCAGTTTGACCGATCTCAAGGGCAATGTTCTGACCTGGGTCAGCGCCGGCAACATGGGCTTTAAAGGAACCAGAAAATCGACTCCGTTCGCCGCTTCAAAGGTGGCCGAGGCTTTATCCGACCGGGCCAAGAAGATCGGCGTCAACAGAGTCTGGGTGATTATCAAGGGGATTGGATCGGGCAGGGAATCGGCTCTGAGGTCTTTGGCCGGCCGCGGCCTGGAGATCCTGTCGATCAAGGACGCCACTCCGGTTCCTCACAACGGCTGCCGGCCGCCCAAAGTGAGAAGAGTCTAATCAAATGCTGATCAATTCGAAGTGCAAAATTTGCCGAAGACAGGGAACCAAGCTCTTTTTAAGAGGAGAGCGTTGTTTTTCGCAGAAATGCGCTATGATCAAAAGGCCTTACGCTCCGGGCCTGAGAGGAAAAAGAAGGAAGAAGACGCCCTCAGAATACGCCAAGGAGCTGGCAGAAAAGCAGAAATTGAAGAGATGGTACGGCTTGGGAGAGAGACAGTTCAAAAAATACGTCAAAGAAATCCTGGAAAAGGCCAGAAAGGCGACCTCTGCCAACGCTGAAGACGCCAGCATTCTTTTGGTCAAGAGGCTGGAATCTCGGCTCGACAACGTCATTTTCCGCCTGGGGGTAGTCAGCTCCAGGGCATTGGCCAGGCAATTGGTGTCGCACGGGTTTTTCAAAGTCAACAACCGCCCGGTCGATATCCCGTCCTATCGGGTGAAAAAAGGGGACGAAATCAAGATAAAGCCGGAAAAGCTGAAAAAGAAAGTCTTTCAAAACCTTCTCCAGCTTGCCAAAAAACACAAGCTGCCCGACTGGCTCGAGTTCAAGGCCCAGGCTTTTGAGGCAAAAGTGGTTTCAGATCCAATTTTGGATCAAGAAAGTCTGCCCGCAGAAATTTCCGCCGTCTTTGAATTTTATTCCAGATAAATATATTAGCGTCTAGCGTCTAGTTAATTAGCGTCTAGTACTAGACGCTAGAAGCTAGCCGCTAGTTAACTAAAATAATATGATACCTCTATTCTCAAAACCAAAAGTCGTTTCCGAAAAAGACAACCGGGCCGTATTTGAGATTGAAGCCCTTTACCCCGGCTACGGGGTTACCGTCGGCAACAGCTTAAGAAGGGTCCTGATTTCGTCTCTGCCGGGAGCGGCGGTGGCCAAGATGAGGATCAAAGGGGTTGCCCACGAGTTTTCAACCATCCCCGGAGTTTTTGAGGACGTCATCCAGATTATGCTGAACTTAAAAAAACTGAGATTCAAGATGTTTTCCGACGAACCTCAAAAGGCCATCCTGAAAGTCAGAGGCGAAAAAGACGTCAAGGGAAAGGATGTCGAAATCCCTTCGCAGATGGAGCTGGTCAACAAGGAGGAGCACATCGCCAGCCTGACCGCGAAATCAGCCGAACTGGAAATGGAAATCGAAGTCGAAAAAGGCATAGGTTATCTGCCCAGAGAAAAAAGAAAAAGGGAGAAGCTGAACGTCGGCGAGATCCTAGTCGATTCAATCTTCACCCCGGTTGTCAAAGTCGGCTTTCAGGTGGAGAATATGCGAGTCGGAGAAAGAACCGATTTTGACAAATTAATTCTGGACGTTCAGACCGACGGCACCATCTCCCCGCAACAAGCTTTGTTTCAGGCAAGCCAAATCCTAGTCGACCATTTTTCCCTGATCAACCAGAGTTTTAAAGCCGAAGACGAAAAGCCGAAGGCAAAGAAGCCGGGAAAACCGGTTTCTAAGAAAGCCAAGAAGGCGTCTAAACCAAAGAAGAAACCCAAGAAGAAATAATTTTTGCCATGAGAAAGCTCAAGAAAGGCCGAAAACTGTCGAGAAAAACAGGCCAGCGTCAGGCGCTGCTGAGAACTTTGGCTACCAGCCTGATTTTCAAAGAAAAGATCAGGACGACTAAGGCCAAAGCCAAAGAACTGTCCTCTTTTATGGAAAAGGCGGTTACTATCGCCAAAAAACAGGATTTAAAATCTAAGAGGATTCTGTCAGAGATTTTTACGGACAGGGCGGTTGCCAAGATTTCAAAAACCATCGCTCCGCGCTATCAGCAGAGGCAGGGAGGCTACACCAGAATTCTTAAATTGGGACCTAGAAATTCTGACGGCGCCGAAATGGCGATAATCGAGCTAGTCTAAGTCATGAACAAAATCCACACTATCGATGCCAGCGGCAAGCCTTTGGGAAGACTGGCCAGCCAGATCGCCCTGCTTTTGAGGGGCAAACAAGAGGCAAGCTTCCTTCCCTACAAAGAGAGCGGGAACGTTGTCATTGTCAAAAACGCTGACAAGATCTTGATTACCGGAAAAAAGAAAGACCAGAAAACCTATTTTTCCCATTCGGGCTACCCCGGCGGGGAAAAACATACTTCTCTGAAGAAGGTTTTTGAAACAAGGCCCGAAGACGTTTTGCAGAGAGCAGTCATCGGCATGCTTCCCGGCAACAAACTGAGCCAAAAAATCATTAAGAACCTAAAGTTTGAGAAATGACAGCCAAGGACAAGGTAAAAACCAAAGCCCCGGTTAAAAAAAAGGCGGTGGCGAAAAGAGTTAAGGCTAAAAATGAGCCTGCCAAAGCTCCTGATGAATATTTTGAAGGGATCGGCAGAAGAAAAACCGCCGTCGCCAGAGTCAGACTTTATCCGGGGACAAAGGATGGGATGTCAGTCAACGGCAAAGACTTCCGGCAGTATTTTCCGACTTTGGCTTTGCAGAAACTGGCTCAAAGCAGTTTAGCCAGCATAAAGTATCCAAAGAGTTTGAGAGCCGAAATCCGGGTTGGCGGCGGCGGCATCAAGGCCCAGGCAGAAGCAATCAGGCTGGGATCGGGCCGAGCTCTTGTAAAATTGACCGATCAAGCTTATAAAATACTAAGGAAGCTCGGATACCTGACTAGGGACCCGAGAATGCGCGAGCGCAAGAAGTTCGGTTTAAAAAGAGCCAGGAGAGCTCCCCAATGGAGAAAAAGATAATCTTCCCAATATGTTTGGACCAATCTTCGTTGTCGTCGCCTTCTTCATCTGCCTATTTTTGGGCTGGCTCGTTTGCAATGTTGGAGGCAGATGTAAACCGATTGAGTTTGGCTTAGCCGCCACTATCGGGGTGATAGTTTTCATTATCCTGGTCAAGATACTGCAGTCTCAAACCCTCTTTCCTTAAATGTTAAAAGAGCTCATCGATAAATTCTACTTGGATCGGGAAAGATCCAAGAATAAAGATCAAACCAGGTTCTATATCACCGATGCCGGCAAATGCCCCCGGTCGATTTTTTTTAAGTTCAAGAAAGCTCCCAAAGAAGACATTGACGCTCGGGTTTTAAGGATGTTTGACCACGGCGACTACATCCACCGCCTGATACTGAACACTCTTTTTAGTTTGGGGCTGGTTAGGTCTGCAGAGATCGGCACCCCGCCGCAAAAAGTCATTTCCGGGAGGGCCGACGCGATTTTGAGCTGGGAAAATGAGCTTTACGTCTTGGATATAAAATCGATCAACAGCTTTCTTTTCAAGAATTTAAACCAGCCCAAGGATGACAATGTCAATCAGCTTCAGCTCTACCTGCACTTTTTCAGCATCAAAAAGGGGATTCTCCTTTACGTCAACAAGGATACCCAGGAGCTGAAAGAGTTCATCGTCATCTACGACCGCCAGAGATCGGAAAAGCTTTTGAAAGAGTTAGATCTTCTCAAAGACAAGATCGACAAAAACATTATTCCTAAGAGGCTCTCGGATTTTCCGTCAGACAAGGAATGCCAATTCTGCCAGTTCAAGGAAATTTGCAAACAGGCTCTCGCCAGCGAGATGCCCTGGAAAGAGTTTAAAAGGAAATTGGAGTCTCAGCAAAGCTTCCTCTAGGGCAGGATTGCAGAAGAGATATAGAGATTGCCTTCGGTCAGCACTAAAGCTTTTTTACTATTGCTATTAAAAAATATCTCCGGGTTATTGAATTCGCCGATGTCTGCGAAGTTGGTTTGGTCGCGGTTATCGATTTCAATGACTCTTAATTTGTTTCCGGCAGAGAACAAGACGTGGTCGTTGTCTAGCCAGAGAACCTGACCGATCTGATCTTTCATCCTTGCCAGCAAAAAACTGTCTTTGTATTTTCGAGCCGGCTGATCGGCTTTATCTTTCAGGAAGTAAACCCAGGCTTCAGAATTGTTGTAGAAAATAAGTTTCGTTTCATCCTGGGAAACCGCAAAACCCTTTATATTGGCGCCGACTTCGGCAAAGTTTCTCGTTTTTTCGTCAAACCAGAAAAGGCGGTCTTCTTGTCCAAGAAAGACGTTTTTTCTGGAAACTTCGAGGCTATAGGGAGTTTCGAGTTTTATCTCAAAAGGAGTTTCCTGGAGAACCTGTTTTTTTGGAATAGCGAGGTTGTCGATCTCAAAAACAAAACCGGTGTTTTCTAAGATGTAGAGTTTTCTCTGGCCGGATTCAAAATCAACGACTTTTTTGGCAATTTCTAAAGTTTCTTTCGAGGCTAGACCCCCCGAAAAAAGACTTTCCTGCCTCAGAAAGATGAATCGGCGGCTGTCCTGCGGGTCAAAACCGATTTTGTCAAAACTTCCCAAATAGTCGAGGGAAATCGGGCTGGCCGGTTTTTTTTCGGTATCGACAAAGAAAAACTTTTCCTGCTCGCCCAGAGAGGCCTTGATAATCAGGGCTCTAGAATCGTTAGACCATTCTAGATTAAGGAAATCGGTTTTCTTCCGGAGATCTTTTTCCCGAATAAGGAGTTCTTCGAAATTGCTTTCGAGGTTAAGAACGGTCAGATACCAACCCTGAGAATCTCTTTTTTTAAGAATAGTTTTTCTGGCTGACGGAGCTGAGAAAATACTTTCTGTGCCGGTTGTCAGGATCTGAAAACTGATGTTTTCCGGGAAGAGAACGATATTCTTTGCTTCGGTCGTCATCGTCGCCTCAACGTCGAGATTCTTCTTCCAAGGAAGATAGCCTCCTTTTTTGATCTCGACAGGATATCTTCCAGGCAGCAGGTTTTCGACGAGAATCGTTCCGAAAAGGAAATCTGTTTTTTCCTTGATTGGTTTACCATTGATAAAAACCTCGCAGCTTTTGGGCTGGGTTTTGAAATAAAAGGCTCCGGTTTTGGTCAGCTTTCTACTTTTGAAATCAAAGCGATAACCCTGGCTGTAGAAGATAACAGCGGGGGAAACAACCAGAAAAATGGCCAGGCAAATCAGAAAAAGGAAAGTTCTCGTTCTTTTGGTCATACCCCGTATGAGAATTTCGAATAATATTTTTTTGGCATTATATTGATGTAATCTTTTTGGCAGATTTTGCGTGTAGCCAACATAGAAATTTTTGTCTTTTAGGCCTTGAAAAATATAAGCATAATGCCGTTTCGAAAATCCTCTACGGGGCATATTATATTATTCTAAGACGAAACAGCTTTTCTGCCAAGTATGTTTGACCAAAACTCGTTTTTTGGTTAAGATGAATAAGCATTATTCTTAAAAAAACCTGGGTTAATATGTTTCTGGCAAGGAAAATCGGCATTGATCTTGGCACCTGCAACTCGGTGGTTTTTGCTCCCCCAAAAGGAGTGATTTTACAGGAGCCTTCGGTGGTGGCGGTTTCTCTTTTAGAGAACAAAATTATGGCTGTCGGCAGGGAAGCTAAGGAAATGCTCGGCAAGACTCCGGACACCCTCAAGGTTTACCGGCCCTTGAAAGACGGAGTCATCGCTGATTTCAGAGTGACTCAGGCAATGCTCAGATATTTCATTGAAAGGACCAGCAAGCTGGCCAAGTTTTTCAAACCAGAGTTGATTATCGGCGTCCCGGCTGGGATCACCTCGACCGAAAGAAGAGCCGTCATTGAAGCCGGGATCAACGCCGGAGCCAAAGCCGTCTATATCGTCAAGGAACCGATTCTGGCTGCCATAGGAGCCGGCATTCCCATTAATACTTCTTCCGGGCACATGATCGTTGACATCGGCGGGGGAACCGCTGAAATGGCGGTCATTTCCCTGGGGGGAATAGTTAACTGGGGATCGATCAGGGTGGCCGGAGACAAGATAGACGAAGCCATTGCCAATTACATCAAAGAAAAGCACAATCTGGCCATCGGCGAGCAGACGGCCGAACAGATAAAAATGAACATCGGCACGGCCCTGCCCGAAAAAGAGGAAAAAATCATGCAGGTCCGGGGACGGGACCTGCTCCTGGGGCTGCCAAAAACAGTAAAAGTTTCTTCCAACGAGGTTTGTGCCGCCATCAGCGACGTCCTGATGGAAATAATTCAGACTATTAAGCAGGTTTTGAGAGACACCCCGCCGGAACTGTCTGCCGACGTTATCGACGGAGGTATCGTTCTGTCCGGAGGCGGAGCCCTTTTAAGAAACTTCGACCAGCTGATAGAAAAATCCATAGGAGTTCCTTGTTTTGTCGCCGACGAGCCTCTGTTGTGCGTCGCCAAGGGAACTGGAGTTGTCGCCGAAAACCTCGACGTTTATAAAAAGACTCTTATGAGCAAGAGGTAAAATTGGGGCATGCCCCGTAGGAAAACACAGGGGTTTTCGTGGAATTTTCAGGAAGCGAAATATCTTCATCTTAAAACCCCTTTAACTATTTTCAAACAACGCCTTATGATATATGAAAGCTTAAACATTTTAACTACAGAAGATATTTAATTTCCTACGGGGCATGGCGAATTTTTTTGGTCATCAGAAACAATGGTTGCTCTTGAAGAAATCAGAAAGTTTAGGAAAGCTCTCCCACGCCTATTTGTTTTCGGGAAAATCCCAGCTGGGCAAAAAAGAAATAGCTTTTGAGCTGGCAAGGCTGGCAAACTGCAAAGCCGAGAATTCCGGCGGAAGGCCTTGCGGAAAATGCCTTTGCTGCCAGGAAACGGAAAAGAACTGCCATCCAGATTTTCTCTATCTCGAGGCAAAGCCGAGCGATGAGGAAAGCGGCATCAATTCGGTCAGAGATTTGACAAAATGGCTGAGCTTTAAGCCCGGCCTAGGGGGTTTCAAGGTAGCCGTCATTGACCAGTTCCAAAAGTTTTCTCTGGCAGCCCAGTCGGCTCTCTTGAAAACCTTGGAAGAGCCGAGGGGCGACGCTCTCTTGATTCTGATCAGCGATTATCCGGAGTTTTTGCTGCCGACAATCGCTTCGAGGCTGCAGGAGATAAGGTTCTACCCGTTGTCGGAAAAGGAGATAGTCGGCCTTTTGACAGCCAAGGGAGCGAGCCAGGCGCTGGCCAAGAAAATAAGCTTTTTTTCTTTCGGCAGGCCGTTGAAGGCTCTGGATCTCTTGGCGAAGGAAAAGCTGGCCGCAGAAGAGGAGAAGCTCGAGAGCTTTGGAAACCTGCTTGCCAGAGATCTGGCCCCCTGGTTTAAAAAGATCGGAGAGATCGCCGGAGACGGCGGAAACGTCACCGAGGCTTTGGAAGCCTGGCTGAACCCGCTTAGATTAGTTCTTTTGGCGAGAATGGGAGTCGTGAGAGAGGAAGCGATGACCGAAGCAGGAAAGAAGTTTTTTCAGAAGGCCAGCCATATCCCTTTAGCCAAGATCAGGAACTTTATTGATTCTCTAGACAAGGCGAATTACCTTTTGCTGAGAACCAACGCCAACGCCAGATTGGTTATGGAGAATTCGGTTTTAGAACTATTTTAAAACAAATCTTTTCAAAATGACCAGCCAAGAAATCTTAAAAAGAGTGACTCCCGAGCTCGACCAGATAGTCAGTTATCTCGCAGAGGAGATGAGCAAAATAAGAACCGGAAGAGCTGATCCGTCCTTGGTCGCCGATCTGAAGGTCGGCTGCTTTGGCCAGGAGTTTTCCATAAAGCAGCTGGCGGTCGTTTCGGCTGCCAGTCCAAAAGAGATCATTATCCAGCCCTGGGACATATCTTACGTAGATCCGATCCTGGCCGCTTTGGCAAAATCTTCCATAGGATCGGGGGTTCTGGCTGAGAGAACATTGATCCGGATTTCGCTGCCGCCCCTGACCGAAGAATCGCGGGAAAACTTTATAAAGATGCTTTCTGAGAAAATGGAAGAGCGGAGAATCATGATTAGAAAGATCAGGGACCGCATTTGGAAGGAAATCCAGGAAGGCGAAAGAGAGGGCTTAATAAGAGAGGATGACAAATTCAGAGGCAAGGAAGAGCTGGACAAATTGGTCAAAAAGCACAACGAAAAGATCGAGGAAATGGGCGAAAGGAAGAAAAAGGAAGTGATGGAGTAATCGCTCGGCAACGAAGTTTTTCAGACACCGATAGTTCCCTCATCCAGCGATTCGGGACTATCTACATTCTCGGCGACTTATCCTTCGCTTTGCTCAGGAACCGTGCTAAGTCGCCTGCGAAAGTTGTCTGAAAACTTGTCGCCTCGCTTCTTAACTAACATGTTTATCACTATTTTTATTTCTTTTATTAGTCTAATTATTCTCGTTTCCCTGCACGAACTGGGCCATTTTTTGACTGCCAGGAAGTTTGGCGTCAGGGTCGAAGAGTTCGGCTTTGGTTATCCGCCCAGGATTTTCGGTAAGAAAATAGGGGAGACTGTCTATTCTCTGAACCTTTTGCCCTTCGGCGCTTTCGTCAGGATATCCGAACAAGACCGAACCGACCCCTCCTCGTTTTCTGCCAAGCCTTTGTGGCAAAGAGCTTTGATTATTTTCAACGGAGCCGCTTTTTTCTGGCTGGTGGCAGCAGTTTTGTTTTCAATAGTTTTCATGATCGGGGCTCCGACAGCGATCGGTGATTCGGAAACCGGGGTTCCCGAAACAAAAGTCCAAATTACTTCGGTTTCGGCCGGGAGCCCGGCCAGTCAAGCCGGCCTCAAAGCCGGAGACATTATCCTCGGCCTCAAATCAGAGAGCGCAGAGATTACCGTCAATAAGGTAAAAGAGGTTCAGGAATTCATCGACGCCGCCAGAGGTAAGAATATTGTTTTGTCTTTGAAAAGAGGCGGCAAAGTTTTTGAAGCCGAGGCCATTCCAAGAGAATCTCCGCCGTCCGGACAAGGAGCTTTGGGAATCGGCTTGGCCAGGACCGGGCTCAAAAGCTATCCCGTTTTTTCATCCGTATTTGAAGGAATAAAAGCCACTTTCAGGGTGACGGAATTGGTAATCGTCACTTATGCCAAGAGCCTGGGGCAGGTTTTCCGCAGACTTCCGACCGGACTTCAACTGGTCGGTCCGATCGGCATCGTTGGTTTGCTGTCACAGGGGGTTTCCATGGGCGCCAGCTACTTTCTCCAGATGATCGGTTTCCTGTCGATCAATGTCGCCGTCATCAATCTCCTGCCAATACCGGCATTTGACGGCGGCAAGCTTTTCTTTTTAGGGATTGAGGCGATCAGGAAAAAGCCGGTTTCCCAAAAGCTTGAAGAAAAGATAACCTTTGTCTTTTTCAGCCTCTTAATCATTCTGATGGTTTTTGTTAGCATAAAGGATATAAGAAACATATTTTAAATGAGGCAATCGAAACTTTTCCCGAAAACAAAAATTGATTGTCCTGATGGTGTTAGTCGCTTTCAAAGATCTGCAAAAAAATTCTGATTATACGTTTCTGAGATCGTTTCTGAAATCAACGAATTCCGGAGAACAAATTTGTCAGTATGCTGCTACGTAGCAGTGGAGTGACATTGATTCAGTTTTCATTTTAGCGGAACTTAGACCGGGTTTTGATCTGCCAGAGATCTTGACATATTTTGTAGCTTGGGATATAAATAAAACATAATAAAAGGAATGAAGGGGAATAGTATCTGCCGATTGGTGGAGAACCCGCCCCAGACCTGCCAGCGATGAGCTGTGCCGGAAGCCCAACCGTAAAAACAGGGACGCCGATTCAAAGGGAGTCGGTTAACAAGATTCTGCTAGCAATAGCGGGATAAAACAAGGTGGTATCACGGAAGCAAACCGTCCTTGGAAAGTTGTCAATTTGTTTTGACAATTTTCTCGGGGCGGTTTTTTGTTCCCGGCCTCGGGAGAAAGGAGATTGAAATGACCGCCACCCAAAACCATGTCTGCCAAGGAGTTTTCCATGTCTGCTACTATTGCGGCAAACAAGGCTGCGAAAATTGTATGAGCATGGTTACTTTCCCGGTCCGCGACGACCAAGGAAAAGTAAAATCATGGCAGACAGTCTGGGCCCATCATTGGTCCGAGCATCACTGCGTGAAGAAGTGGCTCGAACTAAAGATCCCACCGCCCAGATAAAAAAAAGAAAGGGGTCGGTGTTACCAGTTTGCGCCGGTTACCTGACCCCTTTCCACCCTAACAGGTTTTGCTTTTTTAGTAAAATTAAGGTAAATTAAATAAATATGAGGCAGTCAAACCTTTTTGGAAAAACACTGAGGCAAGCTCCTAAAGAAGCTCAATTTAGCAGCCATCAGTTGTTATTGAGAGCCGGTTTTATTACCGAGAGCTGCGCCGGACGGTATTATTTTTTACCACTTGGTTGGCGAGTTCACGAAAAGATCAAGGAAGTTATCAAGAAAGAAATGGATTCCTCGGACGCCCAGGAGATGATTGCGCCGGTTCTCCATCCGCTTGGATTGTGGAAAGAAACAAACCGGACTACCTCTACGGGTTTTGAGCTTATGAGAGTAAAGGACAGAAATGGAGCAGAATTCGCTCTTGGCGGCACGGCCGAGGAAATGTTTGTTGATCTGGTGAGAAAATTTAAGCTGTCTTACAAGGATCTGCCGTTTAATCTTTACCAGTTTTCAACTAAGTTCAGGGACGAGTTAAGGCCGAGAGGCGGGCTTTTAAGAGTTAAAGAGTTTGTGATGAAAGACGCTTATAGTTTTGACAGGGATGAAGAGAGTTTTAAAAAAACTTATCAGAAGATGTGGAAAGTTTATGAGAAAATTTTTAATCGTTTAGGATTCGAAACCATGGCGATTGAGGCCGATAACGGCTATATCGGCGGGGAATACTGCCACGAATTTGTTGTTCTTTCTAAAATAGGCGAAAGCAAATTCTTAACTTCTGGGGACGGCAAATACGCTGCCCACGAAGAGGTTGCCAAGTTTTATTGCGAAGACAAAAACAGTAAAGAGAAAATACTGCCCTTAAAAGAGGTGGCGGCAAAAAGAGGGCCGACCATGGATGACGGGGTTAAATTTCATCATTTACCTCCTTGGCAGCAGATGAAAGATTTAATGGTTGTCAATGAGAAAGGCGAACTGATTTTGGCAGTGACAAGAGGCGATCTTGAGGTCAATGAAATAAAACTTGCCCGTTTAACTAAATCTTTGACATTGCGCCATGCTACGGAAAAAGAGATAAAAAGCGTTGGTTCCTGGCCGGGGTTTATTTCACCGGTTGGCCTTTCAAAAAAAGTCAAAG
This sequence comes from bacterium, assembly GCA_030693425.1. Classification (NCBI taxonomy): domain Bacteria; species bacterium. The sequence goes on along the minus strand of JAUYAM010000002.1, from coordinate 224,313 downwards.
TGGTAGCTGATCATTCTTTGAGGACAATCAAAAACGCTTATACCGGCGCCAATAAAAAATACTGCGACTTATTGAATGTTAATATCGGCCGCGATTATAAGCCTTATCTTGAAGGCGACATTGCCATGGCTAAAGAGGGATATTTGGCCCCTGATGGAAAGCAAAAACTCAAAGCGGGAAAGGGGATAGAAGTGGGCAATATTTTCCAGCTGGGTTACCATTATACTCATTTGATGAAAGGAGCTAATTTTACAGACGAGAATGGAAAAGAAAAGCCTTATTATATGGGGTGTTACGGCATCGGCATTGGCCGGACAATGGCAGCGATTGTAGAAAAGTACCACGACGACAAAGGCATTATTTGGCCAAAAGTGGTTTCGCCTTTCCAAGTTCATTTGCTGCAACTGGAGAATGACAACAAGATCAGGAAAGTAGCGGGAAAGCTTTATGAAGAGCTTGAAAAACAAGGCATAGAAGTTCTTTTTGACGATCGGCCCGACAAGACTGCCGGCGAGAAATTCGCCGACGCCGACTTAATCGGCATTCCCTTGAGAATCGTGGTCAGCGAAAGAAGCCTGGCAAAAGATTCTTTTGAGTTCAAGCAAAGAGGCGGAAAAGAAATAGAATTAGTTCCAGTTCTAAAGACTTTAGCCAAGATTAAATCTCTTGAATTATTATGAAGAAGTTCCGGAAAGCCATAGAGAAAATCTTCAGGAGTTTTTCCCAGGACATTGCCATTGATTTGGGAACCGCCAATTCCCTGGTTTATGTCAGGGGAAAGGGGATTGTCATGACCGAGCCCTCGGTGGTAGCCATCAACCAAAAAACCGGCCAGGTTTTAGCTATCGGAGAGGAAGCCAAAAAGATGGTCGGCCGGACTCCGGGCCACATCGTTGCCACTAGGCCTTTGGTCAAAGGGGTGATTTCCGACTTTGAAGTGACCGAACAAATGCTTAGGTATTTTATAGATAAGGCTCAAAAAGACAAGCTTAGGCTTGGCATCAGGCCGAGAGTTATTATAGGAATCCCCTGGGGAGTGACCGAGGTTGAGAAAAAAGCGGTTCAGGATGCGGCTCACAATGCCGGCGCCGGCCAAGTTTTTTTAATTGAAGAGCCCATGGCCGCGGCTATCGGTTCCAGGCTTGAAGTCCAAGAAGCCGGGGGGAACTTTGTTGTTGATATCGGCGGCGGCACCACTGAAGTGGCAGTTATTTCTTTGGGGGGAATTGTCATCGCCAAAAGCCTGAGAATTGCCGGAGACAAACTCAACGAAGACATTATCCACTTTGCCCAAGAGGAATTCAAGCTATTGATTGGCGAACAGACTGCCGAAGAAGTGAAAATCGCCATTGGGTCTGTTTACCCGCAGAAAGAGAAAAGGGAAGCTCCTTTGAGAGGCAGAAACTTGGTCACCGGCCTCCCCGAAGAGATTATGGTTTCTGACGAAGATATCAGGAAAGCAATGGAAAAATCAGTCAAGCAGATTATTAACACGATTAAGATGACTATTGAAGAAACTCCTCCCGAGCTTCTGGCAGACATTATGGCCAAGGGCATCTGGCTATCAGGAGGAGGCTCTTTGTTAAGAGGTTTGGATACCTTAATTACCAAAGAGGCCAAGATCAAGGCCAGGGTGATTGAAGACCCGATGACAGCCGTGGCCAGAGGGGCAGGCATGGTTTTGGAAAACCTGGATGACTTGGCCGAGGTGCTGGTGGAAACAGAAGGCCTGGAACCGCTGAAATAATATAGTATTTAGTATCTAGTAGCTGGTATCTAGTATTCGGACATCGCATGTCCGATTTTTTTGCTAGTGGATATACGATAAACCTACGATCGTGAGTTTATCGTGAGTTTGAATTGTATCTTTAATCAAAAAACATTGTCAAATGAAAAATGCAGTATGTAGAAAGCAGTAAGTAGTAAGGGATAAGTTTTGTGCTTAGCTTGGCTAAGCACAAATTAGCTAAGCATAAATTACAAAAAGCTGTCACCATTACGCACGATCGTAGGTTATATTGACAGCTTTTGTTTTATTTGACAGCTTTTGTTTTATTAACTTCTGGGATTAAATAAAAAATCGGAGAGCGGGTCTCCGATAGGACTTGTTTTGGCAAAATAAAAGCAGCCCGAGGTCTGACCTCGGGATAACCTTTAGGTGACAGTCACCTTTAAATATCACGCCTTATCATTGCTATAGCTTTGGTTAAGCGTTGTTTTTTGGGCACCCAAAAAAATTTCTCTAGGAAAATAAAAAAGGCGGTCAACTCTCCGGAGAGTGTCAATCTGAGAGAGAACCGACCGCCTTAGGTAGCGGGGGCAGGACTCGAACCTGCGACTGGAGGGTTATGAGCCCCTTGCTCTGCCAACTGAGCTACCCCGCGGCGGGCAAGGTAACAATGTTTTACCGTTAAAACAGCCACTGTTGCCTTGCCACAACCAAAGAGAAGGAGCGAAACGCATTTTTAAGATACCTTATTTGCCGTTTTTTGTCAAAGGCTCAATCAGTTTTCTCCGAACAAGGCAAAAATATCCCGAGGTCAGACCTCGGGATAATAATACGATAAACCTACGATCGTAGGTTTATCGATATTTCAATTTAATAGGTTTTATGAGTTATTTCGTATTTTGGTTGCGGGAAGCTAAGCTCCCCATAAGTTGAATCAAATTCTTAGTTTTTCTGCCAGTTTTTGCTGGACAAGTTTTTTGTCTATAGAGGGATTGGTGACTGAAACTACTTTGCCGATTAAAAACCCTAAAACGCTGGTTTTGCCCTTCTTGTAATCTTCAACTGCTTTAGGATTTTCAGCAATGACCTTAGCAATGATTTTTTCCAAGTCGCCATCGCTGATTTCAAACACTTGCCGGGATTCGGCAATGGTTTTTATCAATTCTTCAGGGGAAGTTTTGCTAATATCTAGTTTTTTGTTGATTATCCAGTTGGCAATTTGGGCAGGGGAGAGATCTTTTTTGCCGGCCTTGACGGTTTCTTCGAAGTAATCGGCGATGGGCTTTTCCTGGCATAAAATCTCCACATTATATTCGCTTAAATCGTATTTGGCAATAAACCTTTTGATTTTGTCGTCGGGGAGTTCGCCTATTTGACTTTTGATTTTTAATATTTGATCTTGGCTGAAAGCCATTGGCGGGATGTCAGGTTCGGGGAAATAGCGATAATCATGGGCTTGTTCTTTTTCTCTCTGTAAAACCGTTATTCCCTTGGTTTCATTCCAGCCCCGGGTCTCTTGAACCAATCTCTCGCCCTTTCCCAGTGATTCTATCTGCCTTTTGATTTCGTAGTCGATCGCTTTTCTGACAAACTTGAAAGAGTTGATGTTCTTTACTTCAATCTTGTAAGGAGGCAATTCGTCTTGGACATGCGATGTCCAAAGGACATCGCATGTCCTAACCGAGATGTTCGGTTCCAGCCTCATTGAACCTTTTTCCATGTCCGCTTGGGAAATTCCCAAATACCGGACAATCAATTGGAGTTTTTTCAGGAACTCGTCAACCTGTTCGGCGTTTTCAAAGTCCGGTTCGGTAACAACCTCGACCAGGGGGACGCCTGACCTGTTAAAATCTATTAAGGTTGCTTTTTCGCCCTCGATTTCGGTATGGATTAATTTTCCGGTGTCTTCTTCAAGGTGAACCCTCCTGATGGCGATCACCTTGCCGTCTTTCAAAGCTATTTTGCCTTCGATAGACAATGGCTTGTCGTACTGGCTGATCTGGTAGCCTTTCGGCAAATCCGGGTAAAAATAGTTTTTCCGATCGAACTTGGATTCCTCGGGAACCCGGCAATTCAAAGCCAATCCCAGCATGATTGACCAGTCAACCGCTTTTCTGTTGGGAACAGGCAAAGCCCCGGGCAGCCCCAGGCATACCGGGCAGCAATGGGTATTGGGTTCCACGTTAAAATGAAAGGCATCACAGCCGCAAAACATCTTGCTGGCCGTGGCAAGCTCAATATGAATCTCTAATCCTATTACTGGTTTATACTTCATATTTTGTTTTCGTGTTATTTCGTGTTCTGTTTCGCGTTTTTTTCGTGTGATACGCGAATCTACGCGAATAAGAAAGCGAATCCAGGCGAACTAAAATTAAGGGCTAAAGCGGTACAATGTTCTCGGAAAGGGGATGGCTTCCCTGACGTGTTCCAGTTTGCAAAGCCAGGCAACTAAGCGTTCCAGGCCGAGGCCGAATCCCGAATGGGGAACCGAGCCGTATTTTCTCAAATCCAAATACCATTCATAATCAAGGCTGTTGACGCCGGCCTCTTTGAGCCGTTTTAAAAGCTCTTCATAATCATCTTCCCTTTGGCCGCCGCCGGTAATTTCGCCGTAGCCTTCGGGAACAAGCAAGTCAACAGATAAAGTCAATTCTGGTTTTTGGGCGTCTCTTTTGAAATAAAAAGCTTTGAGGTTAGAGGGAAACTTCATAATAAAGAGAGGCTGTTTGAAATGGGTCATTAACAAGGTTTCGTCGTCATTCCCTAAATCCTGGCCGTATTTGATGTCAGAACCCAGGCTTTTAAGTTTTTCCACAACCTGATCGTAAGTCAGTCGCGCAAAAGGCAATTTTATTGCTTCCAGGAGTTCGGTGTTTCTTTCGAGAATTTTAAACTCATCGGAGCACTTTTCAAGAACTTTCTGAATGACAAAGTGGATCAGCTGCTCCTCAAGTTCCAAAAGCCCGTCGTATTCCATGAAAGCAGCTTCGGCGTCCATCATCCAGAATTCGGTTAAATGTCTTTTGGTCTTTGATTTTTCGGCCCTGAAAGTCGGGCCAAAGTCGTAGACCTTGCCAAAAGAAGCGATAGCAGCTTCTAAATAGAGCTGGCCTGACTGGGAAAGATAGGCATAAGGCCTTTTCTCGTCTTTTTCTAGCCAGGAAACGAAATTCTGGTCGTTTTCTGGCCAGCTGGGCAGATAGGGCAAGGGGAAAAGTGTGGTCGTGCCCTCGCAGGCCGAAGGAGTGATGATCGGAGCGTCAAAGCGCAGATAGCCTTGGCTCTGGAGAAATTCATTGATCGCCAGAGTTGTTTCGTTTCTAATTTTTAAGATTGCCCACTGGCTTTGGCTTCTCAGCCAGAGATGGCGGTTTTCCAAAAGAAAGTCAATTCCGTGCTCTTTAGGGGCAATGGGGAAATCTTGGCTTAGAGAAATAACTTTCAAATCCTTTGCCTGAAGCTCAAAGCCGGAAGGGGATCTTGATTCTTGTTTGACAAGACCTAAGACAGCAACAGAAGATTCTACCGTCACTTTTTGAGCAGTCGCAAAGATTTCCGGTGAAACCTCGTTTTTGGACACGACTGCCTGGATAAAACCAGAGCCGTCTCTGACCTGCAAAAACAGAATTGAGCCAGAAGAACGGATGCTGAAAACCCAGCCCTTGATCTCTACTTCTTTCCCGATAAAGTCTTTGGCGTTTTTTATGAAGAATGGCATTTTAGTTTAGATTCGGTTTTCTTTTGTGCCAATCGGTAACTTGTTGGTAGGCGTGGCCGGCGGCAAACAACAATGATTCTGATAACTGGGGGCCGATCAGTTGGAAACCAATCGGCAGGTTATTTTTGGTAAAACCGCAAGGCATAGCCAGAGAGGGGATGCCGGCTAAGTTTATCGGCCCAGAATAGACGTCGCATAAGTACATTGCCACTGGATCGTCTGTTTTTTCCCCGATTTTAAAAGGAGGCGTCGGAGTGATCGGCGCAATAATTGCGTCAACTTCGGTAAAAGCCTTGTCAAAATCTTTTTTGATAAGGTTTCTGACTTTCATCGCCCGTTTATAATAAGCGTCATAATAGCCGGCAGATAAGGCGTAAGTGCCAAGCATAATCCGCCTCTTGGCCTCGGCTCCGAAAGAGTCGCGAGAGTGGCCGAATCTTATCCCGTCGTATCGCGCCAGATTTGAACTAGTTTCGCTGGGAGCGATAATATAGTAGGTCGGCACGGATCTTGCGGTGGCCGGCAAACTAATTTCAATTGTTCTGGCGCCCAACCCTTCAAAGATCCTGATTGTTTCATCAATAGCTTGGCGAATTTCTTTATCTAAACCGGCTCCATAGTATTCTTTAGGCAAGCCCAGAACGATGTTTTTAAAGCCCTTGGTTAAACAATTGATATAGTCTGGAGGCGCGTCTAAGACGGCGGTAGCGTCAAGGTCATCCGGCCCAGCTATTTTTTGCAAAACAAGAGCGCAATCATCAACGGTTTTAGCTATTGGCCCGACGGTATCTAGGGAACAGGCAAAGGCAATTGCGCCGTAACGCGACACTCTGCCATAAGTCACTTTCAAGCCGGTGACGTTGCAAAAAGCGGACGGTTGCCTGATTGAACCGCCGGTATCTTCAGCGATTGAGAAAAACCCCATACCGCAGGCAACGGCTGCGGCCGATCCCCCGCACGAGCCGCCGGGCACGTAATCTAGGTTCCAGGGATTTCTGGTGGGAAAAAAATCAGAATTTTCGGTTGAGGCGCCGTGCCCCCAAGCATCGCAATTGGTTTTACCGATAAGAATGGCGCCTTCTTGCTTTACCCTTTTGATCGGGGTGGCGTCATAAGGAGGGAGGAAATTTTTAAGGACATTTGATGAAGCCGTAGTTTCAACGCCCTTAGTGCAAAATACGTCTTTGGCCGTAAAGGGAATGCCGCAAAGAATGGGCAGCTCATCGGCCGGGGTCTTGGCGATTAATTTATCGGCTCTATTAGCCGCTTCTAAGGCTTGGTCTGCACAGACGGTGACAAAGGCATTGATTTTAATATCTTCCTTTTGGATCTTATCTAAAGTCGCCAAAACTAATTCTCTGACAGAGAACTCTTTGCTTCTCAACTTTTGGGCAACTTCTCTAATAGTTAGATCAAACATTAAAAACGGCTTTGGTTTTGAAGTAACCTTTAAAGGTCGCCGGAGCGTTGCTCAAAACCTGTTCCTGAGCAAGAGACGGGGAAACCAAATCTTCCCTAAAGATATTTTTCAGGCCGGTCGTCTGGCTCAGAGGCTCAGTTTTGGAAGTGTCGATCTCTTGAAGCTTGCCAATGAAATCTAAGATCGCCGAGAGTTGTTTTTCAAACTTTTTCACCTCTTCATCAGAAAGGCCGATGCGGGCCAGTTCGGCGACGTGCCTTACTTCTTTTGAGCTCAGCTCTTTTGACATATTTTTAAATCTTAACACAATTTATTGATTTTAGTAAATTTCTTTGCTATATTCTAACTATGGACTTAGCCAGCCTTCTTCTGAATCATCCGACAGTTCAATACATAATCGGATTGGCCCAAAACCTCGGTCCTTTTGTCTTTCTGTTATTCTTGTTTTGGGCTATTTTTTCCCTTTTTCAAAAGCCAATGAGTTTCATCAAAATGGGTTTTTGGATAGACTGGACGGAGTTCTTTAGGCAAAGGGGATACGAGAGCGGCAGGATAGAAAAGAAATGGACGATTGTCTCCAGAAGGCTGGAGAATCCCAACATGGCTGATTGGAAGCTGGCCGTCATCGAGGCCGAAAGCCTGCTCGAGGGAGTTCTGATAAGAATGGGGTTCGGCGGAGAAAGCTTTGGCGACAGGTTAAAGAAGATCAGAGAGGACCAGGTGCCAAGCCTCGACGATCTGGTCAGCGCCCACCAGACGCGCAACAACATTGTCCACGACCCAGATTACAGGCTGGACATGGAAGAAGCGACCAAAACTCTGTCTATTTACGAAAAGGCTTTGCGCGAGCTGGACGCTCTCTAGTTACATCGCGGGGTGGAGGAGTAGTACCTCACGAGGCTCATAACCTTGGGACGCCGGTGCAATTCCGGCCCCCGCAAATGGATAGCGACTAGCGGCTAGGAATTAGCGTCTAGTTGATACGTCAGTGTGGTTCAGCGGGGAGTAGGGCTGGGTAGCTCAGTGGTAGAGCACAGGACTCATAAGCCTGGTGTCGTGAGTTCGATCCTCACCCCAGCCACCCTAAATCGACTTCGTCGATCGGGTGCCCGACAGTTCGATTACTGTCTAGGGCATAGGGAAGCGGGCGTGATCCCCGCCCCTGACACCAGAGTTGGGAATTATTATTGGGCCGGTAGCTTAGTCTGACTAAAAGCGCCTCCCTGTCACGGAGGAGACCACGGGTTTAAATCCCGTCCGGCCCGCCCCATATTGTAACTTGCGACGCTAAGGCATCTTGCCAGTTTTTTAGAATTGTGTTAAATAAAATATCCCAGAATTCGTTTCTAGTTATGGAAGGAGGTGATAGCCGTGTGCAATCTCGATACCATTGGCAAGCTTAAGACCCTGCCTGAGGTTCGGCGGGAGATCGCTAGGGCTGAAAAAGAAATAGAAGCCACTGAGAAAGACGATTCGCGCCGCGCCGAGCTTAAGACAGAACTCGAGGCATTGCGCAAAAAACAGGGGGAGCTGGAGGACCCCCAATAAAGATATACGATTAAGGCGGCTCCACGGAGCCGTCTTATCATTGTTGTGTTTAGTTTTCCACACCTGTTTTGCCTTGCCTTTATCTTAATTTTAAGGTAAAATAGAGGTATAGAAGTTAAGGGAATATGCCTGGAATCGACCTAAAATCGCTGAAAAATAAAGCGGAAAAAGAGATTGTTGCGGCAAAAACCGTGGCTGATTTAGATCAGCTTTTCTCAAAATACCTCGGAAGCAAAGGAGAGGTCAAAAAGCTTTTTAAGGGAATAAAAATCCTGCCCGAGACAGAGAGAAAAAGACTCGGAGGGGACATCAATAATCTCCAGAAGGGGATAATCGGCTTAATGGAATCGAAAAAAGGAACTCTGGGCGTCGGCCATTTGCAAGATGCAATGAAAGCTGAAGCCGAAACTCTGGGATATGAACTGCCAAAAATCGGCCATCTCCATCCGATCACCCAGACTATCAGGATGCTCAATAAGATTTTTATTGAGATGGGCTACAGCGTTGTCGACGGGCCGGAGATCGAAACCGACGAATACAATTTCAGAAGGCTGAATGTGCCCAAGGACCATCCGGCCATGGACATGCAAGATACTATTTATATCCAGGAGCCTGATTTTCTTTTAAGAACCCATACTTCTTCGGTTGAGACAAGAACCATGGCTAATTTTAAGCCACCGATGAAATTTGTCTGTCCAGGCAGAGTTTATCGCAATGAAAAGGTCAACAAGAGCAACCATTTTATCTTCCATCACTATCAGGGAGTTGCCATTTTAAACAGGGTCAGCCTGAAAGACCTTTTTGGCACCTTTAGCCTCCTTTTCAAAAAGATGTACGGGCCAAGAGTGGTTGTCAGGTACAGAAACAAATACTACCCAGAGGTAGAGCCAGGGGTTGGCCTTGATATCCTCTGTTTCAACTGCCAGGGCAAAGGCTGTTCTCTTTGCAAAAATGTCGGCTGGATTGAAATGGGAGGCGCTGGCATCATTCATCCCAATGTCATGAAAATGGCAGGCATAGACAGTAAAAAGTGGATGGGTTTTGCTTTTGGCTTGGGATTAGACCGCTGGGTAATGGCCAAATACAAAATTTCCGATATCAGAACTCTGTTGGGCGGAAACCTGGCCTATAAATATCACGAAGGAGAGAATGCTCTAAATAACTAATTGACCTAATTTCTAATTATTCTAATTAAGGTGAAACTATTATACAGCCAATTAAAGAAGTTTGTTCCAGGATTGAAAGCAACGCCAAAGCAGATTGGAGAAAGGTTTACCATGACAGGCTCAATGATGGACGGTTTAAAAGAGGTCAGGTTCCAGGGCAAGAAAGATTATTTGATTAGCCTGGAAGTCAGGCAGAACCGGGCTGACTGTTTGTCAGTCATGGGCTTGGCAAGGGAAACAGCTGCCTTTTACGGTTTAGCTTGTAAGTCCCCAGTCCCTGCCAGTAATGCGTTTTTCACGGCCGTGAAAAACGCGTTGCGTGGTTACGACGGCTCCGAATTCCGAGCGAAGCGAGGAATCAAGGTTCTGCCGAGCGTTAGCGAGGCAGGTTCTTATATTAGAGTTGAAGCAAAAAAACAGGTTAAGCGGGCTTTAGCTTTTGAAATTACCGGAGTGAAAAACAAGGAATCTCCGTCCTGGCTGAAGGAGTTTTTAGTTTTTTACGATATTAACAGCATTAATCTTCTGGTCGATCTTTCAAATTACGCCATGATCATTACCGGATACCCCTCTCATCTTTTAGACAAAGACAAAATGGCAGGCAGTCTCTGCTGGTCTGTTAACAAGATTTTCAAAGAAATTACCACTCTTGACGGAACTCAAGTAAAGCTATCCGGAAGAGAAGTCATCCTCAAAGATGAAAAGAATATCCTGGGCCTGGCTGGGATTGTCGGCGGGAAAATTGCCGCTATTGATAAAAACAGCCGGAATCTGATTGCCGAAATGGCGATCTACGACAGGGTTTCCATAAGGAGAGACGCCAGAAATCTGAAGATCAACACCGAAGCCAGCACTAGATTAGAAAAAGATCTTGATTCTCAAGGACTGGATTTTGCCATGAGGTTTTTAATTTCTCTGATTCTTAAAGAGGCTGGCGGCAAGATTATTGCCAAACCCTTTAGCTTTTATCCGAAAGAGCAGCTTAATTCAAGGATTAAGTTTGATCCAAAGCTTGCCAGTATTTTTGCCGGCATTAACATTCCTGAATCCCAGTCTCTAAAAATCCTCAAAACTTTGAGATTCAAGGTCTTGAGGTCAAAAAATGCCTGGTTCGTTATGCCTCCGCAAGACCGGACCGACATAGTTATTCCAGAAGATGTGGTTGAGGAAGTTATCCGCATCTTTGGCTTTGAAAAGATTCCCTCAGATCAGGCCCCAGCCTTTTCGGTGGTAAGCTCGATTACTCCAAAAACAATCGATATTTCAGAAAAAACCAGGGACATTCTGGCATGCTTAGAGTTTGACGAAATCCTTTCTTGGCCATTGACCAAAAAAGACATTAATCTAGCCACTAATTATCAGGATTGGGAAAACATCTCCACCCAGAATTCTGTCAACGAAGAATTCCCGGATCTCAGGCAGTCAATCGCTCCGAGCCTTCTTTCGCAGTTGGCTGAATACAAAAAGAAGAATGTTGAGAAAATCAGCATATTTGAGATAGGCAGGGTCTTTGGCAAAAAAGGGCAAGACTTTCTTGAAGAAGACAGCCTCGGCATCTTAATTAAAAAAGAAAAAGGCAAAATCGTCCAAGACTTAAGAAGGACGATAGAAGTCTTGTTAAGATCTTTGGGTCTTGGCGACATTGATTACCCTCTGGCTAGAACAAAACCAAGGATTGCCAATCCTTTCTCCTGCTGGGACATTTCTGTCAGAGAAAAAATTGGCATATTATACAAAATCAATTCTTCTGAGCACAAAAACATCGCTTTTGCCGAAATCAGCCTTTCCAAGATAAGCCGTCTTTGCCAAGACTTTTCTTTAAATCCGGTGGTCGAGCTGACCGAAAAATTGGTGGTTTTGGACGCCAATCTCGAACTGGGTCAAAAAGAAAACATCAATGAGCTCTTGAAGACGATAAAAGCCAAGATTGGCAAAAACAATCTTTGGAGTCTTGAGGTGATTGATAGATTCCCTTTGAAGAACAAGATTCGCTATACAATAAAAGTTTCTTATATGGGGCTTACTGACAAACAAGCCAAAGAAAGCCATTTAAAGATATTTGGAATCAAACCATGATAAAGAAGAAAAAAACAAAACCAAAGCAGAAAAAAACAAAGGCGAGACCGAAATCAAAAAAACCAGTCAAAACCGGAAATCCGGCAGTAAAACCGACGGCCGAAAAAGAAGTCCTCCCGGCTAAGGCGGATAAGAAAGACAGCTATACTGCCGCTGATATTTACGTTTTGGAAGGCCTGGAACCGGTCAGAAAAAGACCGGGAATGTACATCGGATCCACCGGGCCCGATGGCCTGCACCATTTAGTGTGGGAATGCGTTGACAATTCACTTGACGAAGCGATGGGAGGTTACGCCAAGAATATAGAAGTGACTCTTTTTCCGGGAAACAAAGTCAGAACCATAGACGACGGCCGGGGAATTCCAGTCGAAATTCATAAACAGACAAAAAAATCCGCTTTGGAAACGGTGATGACGACCCTGCACGCCGGAGCCAAGTTCGGAGGCAAAGCTTATCAGGTGGCCGGCGGACTCCACGGAGTCGGGGTTTCTGTGGTCTGCGCCTTGTCTAGCTGGATGAGGGTCGAGGTCTGCCGCCAGGGCTTCAGATACGCCCAGGAATACCAAAGAGGCAAAGTTAAAACCAGAGTCCAAAAAATCGGCCCTTGCCGAGGCAGCGGCACCACCGTTACTTTCGAGCCCGACCCGGAGATCTTCAAAGAAATCAAGTTTGACTTAAAGAGAATCTTGAACCATCTCCGCCAGCAGGCTTATCTGACCCGGGGAGTGAAAATCGAGGTTTCTGACGAAAGGAACGAGCAAAAACTGAGTTATAATTTCTATTTCGAGGGAGGAGTCAGCTCTTATGTCAAATACCTAGTCCGCGGATCAAGCCTCAGGCACCCGAATATTTTCTACTGCTCGGGCGAGAAAGACGGCGTGATGGTCGAGTCTGCCTTTCAGTACACCGAAGAAGTTGAGGGCTATGAAGAGGCTTTTGCCAACAATATTTTCACCCAGGAAGGCGGTACCCACATTACCGGCTTCAGGGGCGCCTTGACCAGGGGGTTTAACGATTACGCCAGAAAAAACGGCTTCCTGAAAGAAAAAGACGAAAATTTATCCGGCGAGGACATCAGAGAAGGCCTGGTCGGAGTGATTTCGGTGAAGATCAAAGAGCCTCAGTTTGAGGGGCAGACTAAGGCAAAGCTCGGGAACGTCGAGGCCAAAGCCGCAGTCGAAACGATTGTCATCGAAGGCTTGAACGATTTTCTGGAAAGGAATCCCAATGACGCTTCGGCAATTATCGACAAATGCATTTTATCGGCTAAAGCCAGGAAAGCGGCCAAAGCGGCCAGGGAAACCGTCTTGAGAAAAGGCATCTTAGACGGCCTGTCTTTGCCGGGAAAGCTGGCTGACTGCACTTCCAGGGAGCCTCAGGACTCCGAACTTTATATCGTCGAGGGAGAATCAGCCGGAGGCAGTTCTCGCCAGGCAAGAGACCGCCATTTTCAGGCCATTCTGCCCTTGAAAGGCAAGATCCTTAATGTTGAAAGGGCCAGATTGGACAGAATGCTCGATTCTAAGGAAATCAGGGCTTTGATAATTGCCATGGGCACTGCCATTGCCCAGGATTTTGACATTGAGAAATTAAGGTACCACCGGATCGTCATTATGTGTGATGCAGATTCTGACGGAAATCATATTAAAACTCTGCTTTTGACGCTGTTTTACCGCTATTTCAAGGTTTTGATCGATAAAGGCTATATCTACATCGCCCAGCCGCCGCTCTACAGGATTCAGGCGGGCAAAGACATAAAATACGCTTATACCGAGGACCAAAAGGAAAAAGTAATAGCAGAACTTAGGCAGTTTAAAGCGCAAACCGAAAAGCGAAAAAAAGGCGTTAAGAATTTAAAATCAGATGAGTCCGGCGAGATGGCGACTACAGAAGAAGAGTCGGCCAACGAGCAGAAGGTTGCCGGTTTGAACATTCAGCGCTATAAAGGGTTGGGAGAAATGAATCCGGAACAGCTCTGGGAAACGACTATGAGCCCGGAAAACAGGGTGTTAAAGCAGGTGACAATTGAAAACGCCAGAGAAGCGGACAGGATTTTCGACATCCTGATGGGCGATGAAGTTTTCCCGAGAAAGAAATTCATTTTGGCCTATGCCAAAAAAGTTAAAAACCTAGATGTCTAATCGTTAAAACCGCACAATATGAAGATATTTGATCGCATCATAAGCTTCCTAAAGGAGGTTTTAGTAGAAACGAAAAAGGTCAACTGGCCGACCCAGAAAGAAGTTTTGAATTATACCCTGCTGGTCATAATCCTTTCGGTGATTTTGGCCGTATTCTTGGGCGGCATCGACTTTGGGTTTACGAGACTGTTAAATAAGGTTATACTACGGCAATAAATAACGATGTATTTAGTATCGAGTATTTTGTATTCAGTATACGATTTAAGCGTTAGATACCAGATACCAGATACAAGATACCAGATACAAGCATAGTGCCAAAACAAAAACTGCCTCAGCAAAAGAACTGGTACGTCATCCACACCTATTCGGGATATGAGGACGCCGTCGCCAGGAACTTGAAACAAAGGATCGAGTCTTTGGGAATGGAAGACAAGATTTTTAACGTCGTCGTCCCCAAAGAAAAAAAAATCAAGATAAAGAACGGCAAGAGGCGGGTCGTCGAGGAAAAGATTTATCCCGGGTACGTCCTGGTCGAAATGATCGTTACCGATGATTCCTGGTACGTGGTCAGGAATACTCCTAACGTCACCGGCTTTGTCGGCGCCGGCACAACCCCGATTCCGGTTTCACCGCAGGAGATCGAAACGTTGAAAAAACGGATGGGAGTTGAGGAGCCGCGTTTTAAAATCGACGTCAAAATTGGCGACTTGGTAAAAATCACTGATGGGCCCTTTAAGGACTTTGACGGCAAGATCTCCGAGGTTGACGAAGAAAGGGGGAAAGTCAAGGTTTTGATCAATATGTTCGGCCGGGACACGCCGGTAGAGCTGGATTCATTACAAATAAAGAAAGTCTAGGTTAACTGAAATTAAAATGGCTAAAAAAATAAAGGCAGTCCTGAAACTACAAGTGCCGGCCGGCCAGGCAACTCCGGCGCCGCCGGTGGGACCGGCTCTGGCCCAGCAGGGCGTCAATATCGCCGAATTCTGCCAGAAGTTCAACGAACAGACAAAATCGCAGATAGGATCTAAATTGCCGGTCGAAGTCACCGTTTTTGAAGACAGATCTTACATCTTTAAGGCGAAAACGCCTCTGGTGACTGAACTCCTGAAAAAGGCAGCTGCCATAGAAAAAGGTTCTGGCACGCCAAATACTGTCAAAGCTGGCAAGATTACTAAAGCCCAGCTCAGGGAGATCGCCAAGACTAAGTTTCCGGACCTCAATGCCGATACCATAGAAGCAGCCGAGAAGATTATTGAGGGCACGGCCAGAAATATGGGGGTTGATATAGAGTAAATAAATATTCCTCCCGATGGAGAAAAGAATTCTTATTGCTCATGTTCCCGTTCTGCATCAAGGATATTTAGATTTTCTAAAAAAGAACAAAAAAAGGATCTCTTCAATTTTTCTTCTTGGCAACAGATTGGTTAACAGGCTTTCGAGATTTGAACCGGATATCACTTCCATAGAGGCGGCTGACTGCAAGAAATTATTGAGAATCATGGGTTTTGACAAAGTTCAAACCTTTTCTTTAAATACTCTTAAAGAAATCTATGGTAAAAAGATTCTTCTTATCAACGACGAGGTTTCTAGAAACCTGAATGAAAAGTATTTTAAGGGGGGAGACGTGAAATGGGCTTCGGTTTTCCTGCGTTGGGACAAAGAATCTATCGTGGCTGAAATGCCGGTCAAAAACGTACCTTTTTCCAAGAATCCTTTTGACATTGCCATAATGAAAAAGGCCTATGACGAAGCGCAAAAAAGCAGCGATTGGTGGCGCCAGGCGGGGGCGGTGCTCCTGAAGAACGGCGAGATAATACTGCGGACCTATAACCAAGCTCTGCCTACGGACCATTCTATTTATCAGGTCGGCGGCGTCAGGGATTTCTTTGCCGCCGGAGAAAGACAGGATTTAAACAATATCATCCATGCGGAGCAGAGAATTATCGCCGAAGCAGCCAAAAACGGCTTGTCGCTAAACAAAACCGCTCTTTATCTAACGCATTTTCCATGTTCGGTTTGCGCCAAGCTTATTGTTTATTCCGGCATCAGGAAGATTTATTTTTGTGAGGGCGCGTCAACCCTTGACGGCAGAAAAATGTTAAAGTCAGCCGGCATCAAAATAATCCGTTTGCCAATGTTAAAATGAAACAATATCTGGACTTACTGAAATACGTTTTAGAAAACGGAGAAAGAAAAGGCGATCCTCAAGGCATTGGCAACCTTGCTGTTTGCGGCTACCAGATGCGTTTTAAGATGGATGACGGCTTCCCTCTCTTGACTACAAAAAAAATGCCCTTAAAGTCAATTATCTATGAATTGCTCTGGTTTTTGCGGGGGGATACAAACGTGCAATATCTTCACGATCACGGGGTGACTATCTGGGATGAGTGGGCTACGCCCGAAGCTTGTGCCAAGTACAATCTTCCTCCAGGAGAATTGGGACCGATTTACGGCGAGAAGTGGAGGCGCTGGAAAACCAGAGACGGCAAAACGATTGATCAAATCAGCGATGTCATTAAGGAAATAAAGGCTTTTTCAGATTCACGACGACTAGTCGTAACCGCTTGGGATCCGGAAGACGTTGATAAGGTTTTTGTCGCTCCCTGCCACTGTTTTTTCAAGTTCTTCGTGGCCCAGGGCAAATTATCCCTGCATTTATTCCAAAGAAGCGGCGATGTTTTTCTCGGAGTTCCCTTCAATATCGCCTCCTATTCGCTGCTCTTGATGATGGTTGCCCAGGTTACCGATTTAAAACCATACGAATTCATCCACACCATCTCTGATACTCATATCTACCTTAATCATATTAATCAGGCAAAAGAGCAGCTTTTGCGTCAGCCAAGACCGTTGCCAAAAATGATTCTCAACCCCGAAATAAAAAATATCTTCGAGTTTGACTACGAAGACCTCAAATTAGAAGATTACGACCCTCATCCTTCAATAAAGGCCGAAATCGGCATCTAGCTAGCCTATTGGAAAAAAGACCGCTTTGGCACGGCCGGTTTTTTTGTTTTCTTGAGGAGAAACTATGTGAAAATGAAGGTGGGTGACCGAAGTCCCTGATAGCCTTGAGTCACCGAATCTTGCCATCAAGCCGCCCCCTTTTATTCGAAATCTCCTGATTGCCCAGCCGGCCAAAAAGATAACAGATTCCATGTCTGCTTTCGTCAATTCAGAAATAGTTTCCTTATGTTTTTTAGGACAAATGATGAAATGGTAACGGGAATTCTTGTACGGCCAAGAGTTTTCGGTCAAAAACCAGTTGTTCTTCCGTTTAAGGATGGGTTTTTTATGATATCGAAAATTTTCAGGACAGAAAGGACACTTTTTATCCAGTTTTATCCGAGAGATAACTTTCTTGTAATCCTTCCTTTTGGCGTTATTGATGTCAACAAAACTTTTCGCCATAGGCTATTTTTTAGCGGTCATCGCCGAAGCGAGAAATTTTAAGTGCTTTTTGACTGTTTTTTCAATAAATTCGGTGGTGGAAGTCTGGCCGGCCTGACGCGTAAGCTTAAGGACTTTGCCGGCGTATAATCTAAGTTTTTTGATTTGCTCTTTGCTATAGCTGTCAGTGGTAATGAAAAAATCCGGCCTGATTGCCTTGACCAATCCGTACTGCCAGTTTCCCTTTTTATCAATATCGTCAATCAGAGTGGCATAATCAACGCATTGCTGGTATTTAAGCATCTCCAGCCTTTCTTTTTGCGGTATCACCGGCCGCAGGTTGTTCTTTTTGTAAAGCTTGATGCCCCTATCGCTGTCTGCGCCGACGACGAGGACGTCGCCGTGGCTTTTAGCTTTCATCAGATATCTCAAGTGGCCGATGTGAAGCATGTCCCAAGATCCAATAGTGCAGACAATTTTATGGCCAAGGGCTTTATGGGCTTCGACTATTCTTTTAAGTTTGCCGTAATCTAAAATAATCATCTTTTCCTCTTTTTTCTTCATAATGTTTTCCTGGTTATGCTATAATATGTTTATAATAGGATATCATAGACTAAAAACTCTGTAAAATAGATGATTGTTTCGATAATAGCCGCTATCGGCAAAAATCGCGTTATCGGAAATGATAACAATTTGCCTTGGAGGTTGCCGGCAGACATGAAGCGTTTTCGGGAAATAACTTCTGGGAAACCGGTAATTATGGGGCAAAAGACATTTGAGTCGATAGGCAAAGCCTTGTTTGGCCGTACCAACATTGTTCTCAGCAATGACTCTGGTTTTCGGGCAAAAGATTGTCTCGTCGCCCATTCTCTAGAAGAAGCGCTGAATGCGGCTAAAGAAGAAGAAGTGATGATTGTTGGGGGAGAGTCGGTCTATAAGCAGTTTCTGCCTTTGGCCGACAGAATGTATCTAACTTTGATAGATGAAGAGTTTGCCGGCGACGCCTATTTTCCCGAGTATAATTCTGAGGAATGGGAGGAAAAAGAACGCAGAAACTGTCAACCAGACGACAAAAATCCTTATAATTACGCTTTTGTTACTCTCCAAAGGAGAAAAATATGAAAAACAGCCTTTATCCGGGAAAACTCATTATTTTTGACGGCTTAGACGGTTCCGGCAAATCAACCCAAGCGAACCTCTTGATAAGCCACCTGCGAAAGGAGGGATATCCGGTGGCCTTTTTTGATTTTCCTCAGCATGGCGAAAGATCGGCAACCCTGGTAGATGACTATCTAAACGGCAAATACGGCACCGCTCTTGAAGTCGGCCCCTGGCGAGCTTCTATTTTTTACGCCTGCGACCGGTATGACGCCAGCTTTAAAATTAAAAGATGGCTGGCTGAAGGAAAAATTGTCGTCTGCGACCGCTATGTGGGGTCTAATATCGGCCACCAGGCGGGCCAAATAGAAGACTTGGCGGAAAGAAAGAAAATTATAGAATGGATTTTTGACCTGGAATACGGGATTTTTAAGATCCCCGAGCCCGACATAAACTTTATTTTAAAAGTAACCCCGGAAATAGCAGTGGAACTGTCTGATTCGCGTAAAATAAAAGACCAACAGAAACTCTTCAAGAAGCAATCTTATTTAGGCGAAAAACCTAGAGACATGCTGGAAAAAGACATAAATCATCAAAAAAACGCCCTTGATTCTTATTTATGGAGCGCCAAAATATACCCCGGACTTTTCACGGTCATAGAATGCGTTGAAAGCGAAAAACTGCTGCCACCCGAATCAATTCACGAAAAAATCTGGGCTGAGATTAAAAAGGTTATCTAAAGAATAAAACAATAATCATATGCTCATAGAAAAAGAGGTGTTAAAAGAGGTTTCCAAGACTATTGACTATACCAATATCGGCAAAGAGGCGAAGGAAGAGGATATCAAAAAGACCTGCGAAGAGGCCAAGCTTTACAATTTCCGGGGAGTCTGCGTCAACCCCCAGTGGATAAGAATGATCAACCAAGAGCTCTTGGGGACCGACATCAAAGTCATCTGCCTGATCGACCCGCCGATGGGCACCAGCCCGCATAAGTTGAGAATCCAAGAGTGCGAAAGGGCCAGGCTCGACGGCACAGACGAGCTAGACGTTGTCATGAACGTTGTCGATCTGAAATACGGACGCTACCTGAATATTCTTGGCGATTTAAAGGTCATCACTCAAATCCTGCCCACCAAAGTCATTATTGGCTCGGGTTATCTGACGGATGCCGAAGTCAGAAAAGCTTCAGAACTGGTGAAAAGCTCCGGAGCCATCTGCGTCAAAACAGCTACCGAAAAAGACCCTTTAGGGCATTCGGAGCTCGCCGAAAAAGCCAAGCATTTGAAAATCATGAAAGAAGCCGCTCCCGGCCTTTTGATTAAAGCTGCCGGCGGCATCAGAAATTATGCCGACTGGCAGATGATGAGAGAAGCCGGAGCCGACATTATCGGCACCAGCTTCGGGGTTGAGATTATGGAGGAAGTCAAGGCTGAGAGACGAACTTCTGAATAAGCCTGCTTGCCTTACTCAATCTCTTGGCCGCAAGTTTCCCGCTTAATCAGTCTGTCTTCGCAAGAACTGTACCAGCCCTCTAGTTTTGTGCCAATGTTTTTGCAAACAGGCTGGCAATCTTTGCAGTTGTCCCATTTAAGAAAATTTCCATTACAATCGTGCCAGCCTTCTGACCTTGTGCCGATTGCAAAGCAAACAGGTTTGCATTCTTTTTCAATAAGAACGCATTTGCCTGTGGCGTCTGGATAGTCACCTTCATACTGGCAGCGGTAACCTTGTTTACAAATGATTCCCTGAATGCCGCCGCATTCAGGAAGGTTGGTTTCCGAGTTCAGCGATTTCAAACACTCTGCTTTTGTCTTGAAAGTCCGCAGACCCAGATACATATAAGCGCCGCAGAAACTCTTTACTTGGCATGTTTTCTGATTGTCATCATACCACCAGAGATTCTGGCAGCCGGGCTTGACTAATCCTTCGCACTCTCCCTTATAGGCGACATCGACTCCTGCGGCCTTGGCAAAACAATCGTTGGAATAGGTCTTATTATCTGTGCCGCAAACCGGGTCCCAAAGAGTAATGCACATAATGCCCTTTTTGACCCGCTCTAATCTTTTTTGAGTGTCTTCGGACTTAACTTCTTGCTTTAAGTTTTCAATGATTTCCAGCTGTTGTTCCTTGTCTCTGCCGATAACCTGAAGGTAATTGCCGATTTTTTCCTGCTTTTCGGGGGGCATATTTTCAAAAACGTCTTTAAAAAGCTCCATCTTTTTTTCGGCGGCTTTCCTGATAGCCTCCCGGGCTTCCAAGGGAAGTTTCTCTTCAAGCTTTCTCAAAAGCTGAAAGTCTTCCAGGGATTTGAAATCGGTGGCTGTCTGCTTTTCCAGGGCTTGACTGATTCTCTCTGCGATTTTTTCTTTATTGTTCTCCAGTTTAGCCATAACCTGACCGAATTTTTCGATGTGCTGCTCGCGGGCAACCTCGATTTTTTCAAAAACCTGGGGCGGAACCTGATTTTCCAGCTTTCCCAAGATTTTTTGCTGCAAAAGATTCTGCTCCGTAAATTTCTCGAGGAATTGATTAACCTTGGGGTTGGTTTGGGCCGTATCTTTAATCTTTTGGATCTGGCTGTTTAACCTCTCAATTCCTTTCTGGTAATTCTCGGTTGCTTTTTTAAGCGTTTCCGGATCTTGGGTTTTTTCAGAAAGTGTTTTTAATTCTATTAATTTCTCGTTTAAAATCGTCTGTCTTAACTCGGCTTTTTTGACCGGATTAAAAGTGAAGCCCAGTTTTAAGTTCCTTTGCCATTCTTTAAGGAAATAGAATTTGTTGTCTGGCAAAATGTTTGGAGTTGCCACTCCAAGATCTTGGGCAGTGACATCTTCTTCAATATTCTCAACAGTCACTGTTGGAGACGAGGCAGGGGCTGGCGTTTCTTCGGCTAAGGCTAAACTAAATATAGCCATCGCTGCTATCAATAGAGAGCAAAAAACGAGTTTCTTGTAAAATGAGTTCATTTTTTTAAACTTTAGTTGATTTAAGCCGACTTTGTTTTACTATATGACACTGGGATCTGCTATTCAAGCTCTTCTTTCTTTGCCTTCAAGTAGCCTCGCCAGCTCTCGAGGAACTCAAAAAATACCTGCAAAGGCGCTTCAAAGAAAAGATTGAGAATGAGGATAATCAGGTTGTATTTCTGGAGCTGTCCGGAAAGCCACTTGCCGGCGTTCCTGAAGGGCAGAAAGAAAACGTCGGCGATAAAGCTGACAATATCCTCTTCCTTTTCCCGGTCGCTGGCCTTCAGCTGTTTGGTCGAGGCTTCGATTTTCATCCCCGAGAAAGCAATCAAAGAGAAAAAGGCCAGGAAAATGAGGATGCTCAGCCAGCTGAAATTGATTCTCGAGAGCAGGTAGATCACTCCGGTGAAAACAGCGGCCGTGCTGATCAAAAAGATCGTTTTTAAGATAAAGGTTATCCAGCCCTTCTTTTCCGGAGGTTTTTTGACCAAAATGCTTTCCAAACGCTCTCCGGGATAGACGATTTTCATAGTTTGATCGCAAACGATTCTTTTGTTCTCCTCTTTAGGAATCCTGATTGAGGCAATGATCAAAAACATCAGCAAAGGCGGGACAAGAAGGTTGACCCCGGCTGCCAGGGGAGAAAAGTTGTTAGTCAGGCGGTCATAGGGAACCTCGATCAGGAAAGCCAGCAGCATCTTTGACAAAAGGATTGAAATGACCCATCTGCCGCCCCAGCGGCGGTTCTGCTTTTTCATCTGCCGGTATCTTTTCTCGTAGGTAAATTTCAGGCGCGGCTCAAGGGAATCGGGCTTTTCAAAAAGCTCTCTTGTCTGCTTGGGATCGTCGCAAACTATGTCGTTGATAAGAAGGAAGCCAGGAACAAAACGGCAGACAACTGCCTGGATCCTTTTGACTAAGGGGTGGCTGATCTCCCCATCAATCTCCCTTTTTAGAAACGGCAGGTTCTGGGAAAAACTGGCCAGAAAATCAAAATCGGGGGAGTTGGCGAATTCCGGAAGCTTCAGCTTGAGCAGCCTCCAGCTCAAAAGCGCCTGGTCGGCTTTCAGAAGCCCTTTTTGGCAAGCGATGAAAACCAGCTCTTTTTTCCTCTGATCCTCGATGAAAATATCCGGGAAGGCCAGCCGCTTCAAGAGTTCTTCGACCATGTAGTTAAGAAGGGAAGATTCTTTTCTCTGGGGAGCCAGCTTTTCCTCGATTTCTGTCGCCGCCAGTCTTTTCAACCATTCGATCAGGCCGTCTTTCCCAGACGTCGCCGATAGGCTCTCAATTAAAAAAAGGTATTTCCCCAGAAGCTTTTTGACCTCTTCGATTTTTGTTTCCGGAATCTTGTCGTTGGCAAAATAGCCGCCTCTTATCAACTCGAAAATCAGGGGTTTTGAGATCTCTTCGGGATCCGTAGAAAGCAAAAGTCGCCTTTTTAGGACTCTCTCGATGGTGTTTTTCCTCAATAAGTGCTCCTCCTGGTAGTCGATCACCTGGCGGAGCTTTTCGTAGAGAGTGGCTATTTTAGAGGCGACGTAGTCAACGTGGATTTTTGGGGCATCGACTTGGCTTTCTTCAAGACTAAAAGAGTCTACTTGCTGAAGATACTTTCTAGTCGGATCAGATATCATAAAATTATTTACTTCTTCTGGTCAATCTCTTTCCTTATCTTAGCGACAAAATCATTGAGTTTCATCGTCCCCAGATCTCCTTTTTGTCTTTGCCTGAAGCTGATATTTTTGGCCTGAATCTCTCTGTCGCCGACAACCAGAAGATAGGGGATTTTCTGGAGCTCGCCGCTCCTGATTTTTTTGGAAACCGTTTCTTGTTCGTCTTTTAGTTCAACTCTTATATTAGCGTCTCTCATAACCTGAACGATTTTGCGGGCGTAGTCAAGATGGCGGTCAGCCACGGGAATCACCTGGACTTGGACCGGGGACAGCCAAACCGGAAAAGCGCCGGCATAGAACTCAATCAAAAAGGCCATGGTTCTTTCAAAGGCGCCGATCGAAGAGCGGTGGACAACGACCACCTCTTTTTCCTTCCCAAGATTGTCGGTGTAAGTGAGTTCAAAACGTTTGGGCATGACAAAATCGTACTGAACCGTGAATGCGGTTTCTTCCTGGCCGTTGACTTTTTTGACCTGGATGTCTATTTTGGGGCCGTAAAACGCCGCTTCTCCTTTTGCTTCAAAGAAAGGCGCTTCTATCTCTTTTAAAACCTGGCGCAAGATATTTTCAGCCGCATTCCAGGCCTTATCGTCTTTATAATACTTTTTGTTGGCGTCTTTCCGGTCGCCCAAAGAGAGACGGTAGCGGTAGTCAACGCCTTTTTTCAACCCAAAGACCGAATTAGCATAATCAATTAGCTTCAGAACTTCCATAATTTCGCCCCGGGCTTGTTCTTTGGCGCACATTATGTGAGCGTCTGCCAGACAAAACATTCTTACTCTCGTCAATCCGGAAAGCTCGCCGCTTTTTTCGTATCGGAATTGGGAGGCGATCTCTGCAAAACGCACCGGTAACTCTTTGTAGCTTCGCGGTTGCGATTTGTAGAGCATAAAGTGATGGGGGCAGGTCATCGGCCGCAGAATCAGTTTTTCTTCGTCTATCTGCATGGCCGGGTACATAGTGTCTTTGTAATACGGGTAGTGGCCTGATTTTTCATAGAGTTCCACTTTGGCGAGCGGCGGGGTAATGACGTGCTGATAGCCGCGTTTCGTTTCTTCCTCTATCACAAATTTTTCAAGTTCTTTTCTGATTATTGTTCCCTTGGGAGTCAAAAGCGGCAGGCCCTTGCCGATAATATCGGAGAAAACGAAAAGGTCCAGTTCTTTTCCTAGCTTGCGGTGATCCCGTTTTTCCGCTTCTTCTTGTTGTAAAAGATATTGTTCTAGTTCTTTTTGAGTTGGAAAGCAGGTGCCGTAAATCCTGGCGAGCATTTTGTTCTTTTCCGAGCCGTGCCAGTAGGCGCCGGCAACAGACAGAAGTTTAAAAGCGCCGATTTTACCAGTTGAGCTGATATGGGGCCCGGCGCAAAGAGAAACAAATTCCTTGCCGGTCCAGTAAGCCGTTGCTTTTTCACCGCGCTTTTTGATATCTGCCAGTAATTCCCGTTTATAGGGATTACTTTTGAATAATTTTTGGGCCTGGACAAACGAAAACTCCTCTCGCTTAATAGGCAGGTTTCCCTTGATTATCTTTGCCATTTCCGCCTCTATTCTGAGAAAGTCCGCTTCAGAAATCTTAAGCGGTTGGCCGGACTTGCCCGATAGTTCCGCATCAAAGTCAATATAAAATCCCTCATCGGTCGCCGGCCCCATTGCCTCTTTAAATTGAGGATAAAGCCGAATCATTGCCTGATGCAGGACATGCTCGCAGCTGTGGCGCATTTTCCAGAGCTCTTTTGCCCTATACTCCTCGGAGGAGTCGGGCTTTTTTGCCTTTTTAGAGGTTGATTTCTTAGACATAGGCGTAATATGCTATTTTAGCATGTTTAAACTCTTATTAAAAGACCTTGAAATTAAAATGCCTCCTTTAGCAGGAGGTGTCTTGGTAGCAGAACTATTAACTGACAACTACGAAAACATCTCCCGCCAAAGGCAGGTAGTGGTGGTCGTAGTAGTGGTTGAAACACAGAATTTATTCATAGTTAGAGGATAGCAACTCAAAACCTTTTGTCAAGGTCTTGTACTGATTCAGATGATATTACTGTGTCATGTGTTGTGCGAACAACAGTTTGGTTATAAAAACCTGTCAACAATACACACGATCGGGTGTAATGGTGACATGTTTTAAGGTAAGTTAAACAGCCGAGAAAAGAGTTGGTAAATATCTGTTGAGGTCTAACCTCAACAGAAAACTGACATTTCTAATTCCCGCTGCCCTGACATTATCATTTCCTTTCAACATGGCTTGCCGAATCCTTGACTTTTAAGGGGTTTTTGCTATAACGGAGGCGCATTTCATCGTATTCTTTGTGGAAGGAGGAAACCAATGGAATGGATTGTGAACATGCCCCGGGAGGGGCAAGCCCTGTTGCTTGTTTTCTTTTCGGGACTCATCATCGCTGCTCTCCTATGGTGGCTTGAGTGGCGGAGAGAAAACAAACAGGGTTAAATCCCAACTTAAGGACGGCCAATGGTCGTCCTTTTGCATTTAAAACAAGGTTATTTTTTAAGCTTCCACTATTTCCTGGATGTCATCGCAGATAATCTTGGGCAGATTGTCTTTGAAGCTGACTCTGCCGGTTATAAAGACAATCTTGTTTTCTCTGAAAGGCAGGGGATTCCTTTCCAGGATAGACGGGAAGACGACTATCTCGATCTTGTCGGTCAGGTCCTCCAACTTCACGAAAAGCATGGGCTTGCCATTCTTGGTAATGATTTTCTTTAGGCTCGAAAGAATGCCAGCCACCTTTATTCTTTTCCCTTCAATTTCCTTGGTGATTTTTGCCAGAGGAGAAGCTTTTTTTTCTAAAATCATCCTGAGGCTCTCTAGAGGATGAGAGGTGACGAAAAGGCCTAATAATTCTTTTTCCCATTCCAGCTTTTCTTTCGAAGAAGCAGGGGAAGCCGAGGCCAGCCTGATTTCAGAGCCAAAATTGATCTTGCCCCCAAAAAGATCTCTCTGGCCAGAAGCTCTTTTTCTCTGGCGCTCTCGGTTGAACTCCAAAATTTCCTCGATGTTGGACAGAATCTGGTTTCTTTCAACCAGGGAGTCAAAAACTCCGGCTTTAGCCATGCTTTCAAGTGATTTCTTATTCAAATCCTTGGAGCTTATCCGCGAGAGAAAATCGCCCAGATTCTTGAATGGGCCGTTGGTTTTCCTCTCATCGGTAATCGCTTTGACGACGTTGGCGCCGACATTCTTGATGCCTAAAAGTCCAAAACGGATCTGTTTTTCTTTGGGAACAACGGTAAAGTTAGTCAGGCTTTCGTTAATGTCCGGCGGCAAAACCTCAATTTTCATTCTTTTGCATTCTTCGATCAAGAAAGCGATTTTTTCGACATCGTGCTTCTCTGAAGTCAACAGGGAAGCCATGAATTCCACCGGAAAGCGGGTTTTTAAGAAAGCCGTTTGGTAAGCAATCAGGGCGTAACCGGCTGCGTGCCCACGGGGGAAGCCGTATCTAGCAAAAGGTAAAATCCATTCCCAGAGCCTTTCGGCGGTTTTTTCTGGGATATCGTTTTTAATCATGCCGCTGACAACTTTTTCCTCCTGTTCGTCAAGCAAAGACTTGATTTTTTTGCCGACAGCCTTTCTTAAAACGTCGGCTTCGCCCATAGTGAAACCGGCCAAGTCCCGAGCGATCTGGAGCAGCTGCTCCTGATAAATACATATTCCGTATGTTTTTTCCAGAATGGGTTTGAGTTTTGGATGGAGGTATTCAACCTTTTCTTTTTTGTGTTTTCTTTTGATGAAAGAGGGGATAAATTCCATCGGCCCTGGCCGGAAAAGGGCGATCATGGCAATCAAATCCTCCATTTCTGTGGGCTTTAAGTCCACCAGATAACGAGTCATCCCCGACGATTCCAGTTGAAACAGGCCGGCGGTCCGGCCGTTCTGCAAGGTCTTATAAACTTCTTTATCGTCAAGAGGGATATTGTCAATATCAACTTTCAAGCCGTCGTGGACAGCATAAATGCGGGCCAGGGTGTCTTCAATGACGGTCAGGTTCTTTAGTCCTAAAAAGTCCATTTTCAAAAGGCCGAGTTCTTCAATAGAGTGCATTTCATACTGGGTAACAATGTTTTCGTCATTCTGGGTCGGATGCTGCAAAGGTACCAGGTTTTCCAGGGGTTCGGCGGAAATGACCACTCCGCAGGCGTGAGTCGAGGCGTGCCTGGCTACTCCCTCCAGCTTTTTAGCCAAATCCACCAACTTTTCAGCCCTGGCGTCCTGGCTATAAAGGTCTTTAAACTCCTTAATTTTGTTTAGAGCATCGTTAAGGGTAAAGCCGAAAGGAATCATTTTGGCCATCTGGTCGCAGAAAGAATAGCTGTAGCCTAGGGCTCTGCCAACATCCCTAATGACAGCCCTCGAGGCCATGGTTCCAAAGGTGATAATCTGGGCGACTCTGTCGCGGCCGTATTTTTGAGAGACATAGTCAATAACTTCATTTCTCCGGCGGTCGGTGAAATCGATGTCAATATCGGCCGGCGAGATTCTCTCTGGATTTAAAAACCTTTCAAAAAAAAGATTGTATTTGATCGGGTCAATATTAGTGATGTTAAGGATGTAGCTGACCAAAGAATTATTGGCAGAGCCGCGGGCAGAAAAAATAATCCTTTTTTCTCTGGCCCAGTTGGCAAAATCCTGGACGATCAGAAAATAAGAGGCGTAACCGACTTTTTGGATAGTTGCCAGCTCAAAATCAAGCCTTTCCAAAACCGCCGGAGCAGGCGCATTTCCGTATTTCTTTTCCAGGCCTGCGAGGCAAAGGGTTTTTAAGTATTCGTCTGCCGGTTCCTTATTCGGGGTTTCGAATTTTGGCAGTTTCCACTTGCCCAAATCAAATTTAAAATCGCATAGATCAACAATCTTTTGGGTATTTTCAATCGCCCCTGGGATATCTTTGAAATATTCTGCCATTTTTTCCGGAGAGGTCATGGAAAAATCATCCTGTTTCATGGTCAGCCTTTCAGGATCGTTAGCGTCTGCTCCGGTATTAATCAGCATTAAAATATCCTGGGCGTCGGCGTCCTCGGGCCTTAGATAATGAAGATCCTGGGTCGCCACCAAGGGAATGCCGGTTTTCTTAGACAGAGAGATTAATGCCTCGTTTATAATTCCTTGTTCTTTGATATTTTGGTGGTGCTGAAGCTCGAGGTAAAAGTTGCCCTTGCCGAAAATCTCCTGGTATTTCAAAGCCGTTTCTTCAGCCTCTTTTAGTTTTTTGGCCAGTATTAATCTAGGGATCTTGCCTTGAAGACAGGCAGAAAGGCCAATCAGGCCTTGACCATACTCGGCTAAAAGCTCTTCATCGATTCTCGGCTTATAATAAAAGCCCTGTAAATGGGCTTTGGTGATTAGCTTAACCAGGTTTTTGTAACCCAGTTCATTCTTGGCCAATAAAATCAGGTGGTATCTCTTGTCGTCGACATTCGGACGCTTATCGGTCATCTTGTTGTTGGCAACATATACTTCGCAGCCGATAATCGGTTTTATCCCTTTTTTGACCGCTTCCTTATAAAACTCAACGGCGCCGTATAGGACGCCGTGGTCAGTGAGGGCTAGCGAATCCATGCCAAGCTCTTTGACGTAATCTAAAAGATCCGGGATTTTTGGCAAACCATCCAATAGAGAATACTGGCTATGCACGTGGAGGTGAGTGAACTTTGTCATTATCGTAGATGGACGCTTGCCTCGTTAGCCGCCGAAAGCGGTTTTACGGGATGGAGATGGATGAATTTTAAGGGTGTAAATTATACCATTTTACCTTTTGCCAAAAGGGGAGTCAAATAGATCGTTTTTTATCAAGATCCCTAAGCATGTTATAATCTAAAATATGAAATATCCTAATCTTTATCAAGAAAAAAAGCTTTGGAAAAAAGGCTATAAAACAGTCGTTGGTTTAGACGAAGCAGGTCGCGGCCCGTTGGCTGGCCCGGTCGTCGCCGGCGCCGTCAGCATACTAGATACTAAATACCAGATACTAAATACTAAAACCAAAGTTAAAGATTCTAAACAATTAT
Source organism: bacterium (assembly GCA_030693425.1). NCBI lineage: Bacteria > bacterium. Next base: position 195,356 of record JAUYAM010000002.1, on the reverse strand, counting down.
CTTCTTTGCAAAGAGAAATAATTTATAAAACTATTCTCAAAGATACTCGGTTGCGGTGGGGGATAGGAATAGTGAGCGAAAAAGTGATCGACAGAATCAATATCTTGGAAGCAACCAAGCTAGCCATGGTCAAAGCCTTGAGAAACCTAAACAACAAATTACATAAATTACCAAAATCACACGATCGTGAAAAATCTGTAGGCTTAAGTTTTTTGATTTTGGACGGAAATTTCAAATTAAATCTGCCGTTATCGCAAAAGTCAATTGTCAAAGGTGATGAAAAGGTTTTTTCCTGCGCCGCAGCTTCCATATTAGCCAAAGTCACCCGGGACAGAATCATGGTTAATTATCACAAAAAGTATCCGCGCTACCGTTTTGATTTGCACAAAGGCTATGGCACAAAACTCCATTTAAAGCAGCTTAAAAAGTACGGCCCCTGCAAGATTCATCGGAAAACCTTCCGACCGATTACCTAAAAAGTTGACAACCCTCTTTTTTAATGATATACTCAAAGCAGATTTACTTCTTAGGGTTTGCCCTCTCGAGTCCGCACTGAGTTTATAGGCGGAGCTATAGGTGGAGCTACGCGGTCCGCGGGCGCGGGAAGCGGGGACTTAGGGGACTTATATTATGTCTCGCGACCATCTCGAGAGGGTTAAAAAAAGTCTGCCTTCCTTGTTTCTTGGGGAGGGCAGTTTTTGTTGTCAGACCTATTGCTGTCTTGTATGGTCAAGATAAGCATTGCCAAAAAATATAGGTTTTGCTATCATTTAAATTAGAATTTCCGTTAGAAGAATACTAACTACTAAATACTAACTACTAGATACTTTACGTATGGGTGGCGTACCAAAACAACGGCATACTAAGTCAAGAAGGGATAAAAGAAGATCCCAGATTTTTTTAGTTCAGCCAAGCCTGACTGTCTGCTCCCATTGCAAAAAGCCGAGCCTTCCCCATACCATCTGCAAGAACTGCGGCTATTACCAGAACAGAGAAATCATCAATGTTTTAAAGAAAGCTGAAAAGAAAAGAAAGAAAAGGGCAGAAAAAGGCCTGGAACCTAAACCAGAAACATCCTAACATTCTAACATTCTAACATTTAAGCATTTTAGCATTCCGACAAATCAGCTGTTTGAATGTTAAGATGATAAAATGTTTAAATGATTTATGGCCAGCCGTCATTTATCACGATCAATTGCCATGCAATCCCTTTTCGAGTGGGATTTTTATGGTAAATCAGACAACATTGACGAGATCGTCGATCAGAATCTCAAAGAATTCGGACCGGGCTTAGAAAGCCAGGATTTCGCAAAGCAATTGGTCAAAGGAGTAACAGACCATTTATCTAAGATAGATAAAATCATTATCGAGTCCGCCCCTGAATGGCCTCTAGAACAAATTACCATGGTTGACAGGAATGTCCTGAGGATCGGGCTTTTCGAGCTTCTCTACGCTAAAAAAGAGGAAGTGCCGCCAAAAGTAGCTATCAATGAAGCCATTGAGTTGGCAAAATCATTCGGCGGCGAGAGTTCGGGCAGATTCGTCAACGGAGTCTTGGGGACCGTTTATAAGGGGATCGAAGATATCGAAGAAGAGGAGATTGCCAAGGCTGGCGACAAAATCCCTTTTGAGCTTTTGTCCGGAGGGGTGGTCTATCGGAAAAAAGACGGTGTTTGGCAAATCGCCCTTTTGCTCGACGTCTTTGGCCGCTGGACTCTGCCCAAAGGCCACGCCGAAGGAAACGAGACTCCGGAAGAAACCGCTCTTCGGGAAATCAAAGAGGAACTAGGCTTGACTGAACTTAAGATTATAAAGAAGATCGGCGAAAGACAATACGTGGCCCACGAGCCGGACAAGGGCCTGATAAAAAGGCAGGTGACCGATTTTCTCCTGGAAGCTCCGGAAAACGCCGAGCTCAAAGTAGAGAAAAGCAGCGGCATCAAAGACGCAAAATGGTTCGGCCTAGAAGAGATTTCCGATTTGAAGCAGTATCAGCGGGTCAGGTCTTCCATAGAGGAAGCAATTAAGACTTTGAATCAAGAAAATAACAACCAAAATACTTAATCTTCATGAAGGATTTTGCAAAACTGGAAAAGGACCTGAATTTGAAGTTCAAGAACAAAGATTTGCTGACTCAAGCTTTCTGCCACAGGTCATATCTCAACGAGAACTCAAAGTTTAATTTAGAGCACAACGAAAGGCTGGAGTTTCTGGGGGACGCCATCTTAGAACTGGTGGTCACGGAGTTCCTTTACCTTGATTATCCGAAGAAAACCGAGGGAGAACTGACTTCTTGGCGGGCGGCTCTGGTTAATTCTGACAGCTTGGCCGAAACCGCCAAATCCCTGAACTTCAACGATTACTTGCTGCTGTCTCGAGGCGAGACAAAAGACGCCGGAAAAGCCAGGTCGTTCATCCTGGCAAACGCTTTTGAAGCCTTTATCGGCTCCCTCTATCTTGACCAGGGATATAAAATCTGCCAAACTTTTATCAAAAAACACCTGACTAACAAGCTTCCGGAAATCATCAGCAAAGGCCTTTTCAAAGACTCAAAATCCCATTTCCAGGAGGAGGCCCAAGAAAAAGTGGCCGTCACTCCGACCTACAAGGTGCTCAAGGAATCCGGACCAGACCATGTCAAATACTTTCAAATCGGAGTCTTTCTCGGAGAAGAGATGGTTGCCAAAGGCGAAGGCTCTTCAAAGCAGGAAGCCGAAGAGCAGGCGGCCGAACACGCCCTAAAAGTCAAAAAGTGGAGTGAGTGAAACGAACGCAACCCCGCCCTCTATGCTTTATGTATTACGAAGCTTATCAATTTGAAAAACTCGCCAGAGACAGAGAAAGAAAACTTAAGAAAAGATTAATTGCTTAGAGGGCGGGGTGTCTCTCGTCCTTCTAGGACTCAAGCCATGCTAGTCATCAGATTATTTCGAGTCGGTAAGAAAAATCAGCCAGTTTTCAAAATCGTCGTCACCGAAAAAAAACATGCTTCGAGAGCTGGCCGTTTTGTCGAAGAGGTCGGTTTTTACAATCCTCTGACCAAAGAAAAGATTCTAAAAGCTGACCGTTTAAAATACTGGCTGGGAGTCGGCGCCATAGCTTCAGACACAGTCCATAACCTCTTGATATCAGAAAAGGTTATTGAAGGGGCAAAAAGAAAGATTACCATCAAAAAGTCAAAGAAAGAAAAACCCGAAGCAGCCAAAGAAGCAAAACCGGCGGAAAAGCCAGCTTTAGAGAAAGAACCGGAGCCAAAAGAAGAACCGAAGCCTGCTGAAGAACCAAAACCCGCCGAAGAGCCAAAACCTGGAAAAGCAGAAGAAACGGAAAAGCCTGCAGAGGAGCCCAAAGCAGAAGAAAAACCAGAGCCGATAGCTGAAACAAAGCCTGCAGAGGAGAAGGCCGAACCAGAAACAAAACCGGGGTTGACAGAAGAAAAACAATAGATATACTTTAATTAGCGCGGTTCTCCTGAATGACTTTCATCTATCTAGAGAATCGAGAAAGAAAGGTCGATCAATACGGAAGATCCTTTTAACACCAAAAGAAAAATGGAAAAAGTAATCGCAGATCAGGACTTTCTGGAATTCCTTATCAAGGCCTTGGTTGATCACCCCGAGGACGTCAAGGTTGATAGAAGGGTTGACGAAATGGGAGTTTTGCTCTCATTGAAACTCAACCCCGAGGACATGGGCCAGATCATCGGCCGGGGCGGAGCCACGGCAAGATCCATCAGAAGCCTGGTGAGAATTGTCGGGCTGAAGAATCACGCCCGGGTCAACCTCAAGATCGAGGAGCCCGAAGGCGGCAGAGTTCCCAGACAAAGAACTCAAGAGGGAGAAGTCAGCGCCACCCTGGAAGACCTGAAACTCTAAACAAAGAATATTCCGGTTAATTTTACAATCGGCGAAGACGGTGCTACCCTGAAAAGTGTCACCGTTTTTGTTTATACTACGGATCAACACGGATCTGTTACGGATTCTGACGGATTCACGGATTAGTGTATCAGTGGAAATCTGTCAAAAATCTGTGTTGATCAGTTTCTAAAAATGCTTACTTTTGACATTATCACCATTTTCCCGAAATTCTTTGACTCATTCCTGAATGAGTCGATTATAAAAAGGGCGCAAAAGCAAAAACTGATTAAAATCAGGGTTTTTGATTTAAGAAGGTGGGCCAAAGACAAGCACAGAACGGTTGACGACAGGCCTTTTGGCGGCGGAAGGGGGATGGTCATAAAGATTGAACCGATCTATCGCGCGCTCACTGCACTGAAAATTAAAAATCACCCTGTCATCCGACAGGGTGCCCCGTCGAATGACGGGGCAAAATTCAAGACTATTCTATTTTCTCCAAGGGGAAAGAAATTCAACCAGAAAACAGCCTATCAATATTCCAAGCTCAACCGAATTATCATGGTTTGCGGCAGATATGAGGGCGTGGACGAGAGAGTGGCAAAATATCTGGTTGATGAACAGGTGTCTGTCGGCGATTATGTTATGATGGGAGGGGAGGTGGCGGCCATGGCGGTGATGGAATCCGTATCGAGATTGATTCCCGGAGTCTTGGGCCATTCAGAGAATCTTCCCGAAAGGATTGAAAAAGGCGGGGGATTCACCGAATTCCCCCAATATACCAGGCCGGAAATCTTTAATCCCCGCCTTCGCTCCGCCTCCGCTAAAGCTTCGGCGGACAAGCAAGGCTACGGCGGGCAGGCTAAAAAGGGAATAAGCTGGAAAGTGCCCAAGGTGCTGTTAAAAGGAAATCATAAAAAGATTGAAGACTGGAGAAAGAAGCGTTTAAAAACGATTCATTAAAAAAACCGCACAGCGATGTGTGCGGGTATAATATCATGGAGAGCTATTGTCAGGAACGATTCTCTGCTCTCCATTGTTTTGCCCCCTTTTCTCCCGCTTTGGTAAACCGGTTGACGTCCGAGCGGCTCCGGTTGGTCACTCTAGTTCTGTAGCTGATTGCCACAATGCACGCAGAAGCGGTTAGGCTGGACATTTCGTCGTCCGCATTTCTTGCAGACGACGCGATCGGGCTTAGGCGTTCGCACCATTCGTGTTCCGCATTTGGAGCAGAAAATCTTTGCGCCACGATGCCCAGAACTCGTCTCATGACAATTTGGGCAATTAAAACCGACTGTCCAGATCGCTATTTCCCAAATTACCATGAAAACCGCACAGACGCCAAGAGTGACAAAAAACGCACCTGTGAGCGACATACTTGGATTAAAACATATTAAATTTTCTCAGTCAAGGTCAATTTTTAACTTTTCACTTTTAATTTTAGCAGTAGCATCATGTGTGGAATTGTCGGTTATATCGGTAAAAAACAGGCTTTGCCAATAATCATTAAGGGATTGGAGAACTTGGAATACCGTGGATACGACTCGGTCGGGATTTTAATCTATGACGAAAACAAAAAAGAGACTTACGTTGAGAAAAGCCCGGGGAGAATCAAGGACTTTATCAGGATTATCAAGCCTGACGCCGAGGGCAGTTTGGGCATCGGCCACAGTCGGTGGGCGACTCACGGCGAAGTGAACAAAGAAAATTCCCATCCCCACTGGGACTGCGCCAAAAAGATCTTTGTCGTCCACAACGGCATTATCGAAAACTTTGAGACTATCAAGAGTCTCCTGATTGAAAAAGGCCACGTTTTTGCTTCAGAAACAGACACCGAAGTCTTTCCTCATCTGATTGAAGAGCTGATGAAAGAAGGGCTTGTTTACGAAGACGCGGTCATGAAAGCCCTGAGACAAGTCAAAGGCAGTTTCGCCTTTCTTATCTTCAACAGGGATTATCCCGAGCTCATGATCGCTTCAAGGTTTTCCAGTCCTTTGATTCTCGGCACGGGCAAAGAAGAGTTTATCGTTGCCTCTGACCAGACGCCAATCGCCTCGCTGACAAAAGAAGTGGTCTATCTCAACGACGGCGACGTCGCTTTCGTAAAAAGGGACGGTTTTAAGCTAAAATCTTTTCTGAGAGAAGGAACAAAAGCCGAAAACGGTATTATCGATTTCGTCGCCGCGGAAACGGAAAAGGGCAGCTTTGACGACTATATGATCAAAGAAATCTTTGAAGAGGCGAAAGCCGTCGAAAACACTCTGAGAGGAAGGCTGCTGCTTGAGCAGGGAACGGCAAGGCTCGGAGGCCTGGAAGGGATTTTAGAAAAGCTCAAAGATATAGACAATATTCTGATTTGCGGCTGCGGCACCGCTTTTTACGCGGCCAAGCTGTCTGAGTATTTTTTTGAAGAATATGCAGGAATTCCCACCAAGGCCGATCTGGCTTCCGAATTAAGGTACCGAAAGCCGGTGATGACTCAAAAAACCCTTTTACTGGCAGTCTCCCAGTCAGGAGAAACTGCCGACACCCTGTCCGTAGTCAAGGAAGCCAAAGATAGGGGAATTCTGACGCTGGGCATAGTCAACGTCGTCGGCTCTTCGATCGCCAGAATGGTTACAGCCGGCATCTATTCTCACGCCGGCCCGGAGTTGGCCGTCGCTTCAACCAAAGCTTTTCTGGCCCAGATTACAGACTTGATTTTGTTAATGGTCTTGATGGCCAGGCAGAGGAAAATGCCTCAGGATTTGGGAAAAGAGATCCTGGAAGAGCTGAACGAGATCCCAAAGAAAATCGAAAAAATCATTTTGGACTGTGCCCCGACAATCGAGGATTTGGCGGCAAAATGCCTCTCTTACAAAAACTTCCTTTATCTAGGCAGAAAATACAGCTTTCCGATCGCTCTCGAAGGCGCCTTAAAACTTAAAGAGATATCTTACGCCCACGCCGAAGGCCTGGCTGCCGGCGAAACCAAGCACGGGCCCATTGCCCTGATTGATGAAAACTTTCTGACCGTGGCCATCGCCCCGCAAGATTCTGTCTATGTAAAAACCGCTTCCAATCTTGAAGAAATAAAGGCGAGAAGAGGCAGGATTATTGCCGTGACTACCGAAGGAAATAGAAAAATGGAAAGGCTGGCGCAAGATGTAGTCTATGTCCCAAAAACCCTAGAGCTGCTGACGCCATTATTAACGATCGTCCCTCTCCACCTTTTTGCTTACTATTTTGCCAAAAAACTCGGCCGCGATGTAGACAGACCGAGAAACTTGGCAAAATCAGTAACAGTAGAATAACTATCTTATCACCATCACTCCTGCCATCGTCATTAAGGCGGCGACAATTTTCGCCGGCAGGTTGCCTTTTTCTTTCAAAAAGATTACTGCCAGCAGCACGGTTAGGATGACTTTTGACTGAGAGATCGGAGAAATCTGGGATGCCAAGGCGCCTTTTCCAATGGCCGTGTTAAAAGCAATGGCGGAAACTGCCCAAACAAAAGCCAAAAGAAACATAGTCTTGGCCGGCTTTGGCTTTAAAAGGCCTTTCAGTTTTTTAAGCGAACTTGGATAAAGCAAGGACAACAACAGTCCCGGCAGCAAAAAGCCTATAACCGTATATGAGGTCGGATCTGAAAACTTCATTAGATAGGCGTCGTTTACCACGGCCAAACCCCCAAGGATAGCGGCAATCAAGGCATAAAGAGCGCCCTTGTTTATGGAAAAGTCCTTTAATTCGGAAACCAAAATAATGGAAATAATAATCAAAGCCGTTCCTAAAAGCCTTTGGGCAGTCAGGGATTCGTTGAGAAAGAAAGCGGAAGCGGCTATGGTTACAACGCTGCCAAAGCTCAAAATGATCGTTCCTTTGGAAGCTTCAATCAGCTTTAAGGCTTTGAAAGCAAACAGGGTGCTGAAGGCATAAAGCATTGCTTCCAGGACAAAGTTCAAAGGATATTCCTTGATAGGCGGCATTTTAAAACCATTGATAAAAGCGAATGCCAAACATATCAAGGCTCCGGAAAACGCGAGAGCGATGGTATAGGAAAGGGGATCACTGTCCTCGTCCTTCATCAAAACTCTCTGCAAAATAGTGATGAGAGAAGCGGTAAAAACCGATATGATTGCGTAAATCAGCCAGGTCATAATCCTATAGTTTTTTAAGTTTTAACTTTTCTCGAAATACTTTTATTCCGTAATTCTTCATCAATATTTAAATATTTTTAATCATTCTTCATGCAATACCTCTTCTAATTTTACCAACTCAGCATGTTGCCGTTCTATCTCTTTTTTCTCCTTTTCTATTCTTTCGTGTTTTTCCTGAAACCCTTTAGGAATAGGCTGGTTGCTTTTTAAAAGATAATCGTAAATAGCCTCGGCCAAAGCGTCAACTGCCAACAAGGAACAGTGAATTTTAAAAACAGGAATCTCTCCCAATTTCTTTATCAAATCATCTTTGGTAATTTTCATCGCTTCTTTTAGAGTTTTACCCTTAACCATCGTAGTTAAAAGACTAGTATTGGCTATTGCGACCGTACAGCCAAAAGTTTCAAACTTTATATCTTTAATTATCTCTTTGCCTCTTTTATTCTTTTCAACGTTTATATAAAGATACATAATATCACCGCAACGCAAATTACCGGCCTTGCCAAGACCTGATGGATTCTTTATTTTTCCGACATTTTGGGGATTTTTAAAATATTTTATTATCTCTTTGGAATACAACATATTAAAATTTAAAACTTTTTTTAAAAGGAGAAATCCTTCTTAAAATCTTGATTTCCTCCGGTAAAATCTTTAAAAGATATTCGATTTCTTTTGTGGTTGTCCACCGGCCCAGGCTTAATCTCAGAGACCCGTGGGCATCTTGCGGTTTCAAGCCAATGCCCAAAAGCACATGGCTTGCCTGCAGCTTTGCCGAAGAGCAGGCCGAACCGGTTGAGGCGCAAACCCCCTTAAAGTCAAGGCTCAAAACCAAAGACTCGCCTTCAATGAACGAAAATCTGAAATTGATATTATTGGGCAGCCGCTTTGAGGGGTGGCCGTTGAGATAAGAATGAGGAACTTTTTCAAGAACATCTTTTATAATTTTATCGCGAAGACCGGCCAGATAAAAACTTTCTTTCTTCATCAGTTTTTGGCATAATTCGCAAGTCTTGGCAAAGCCGACAATTGCAGGCACGTTAACCGTTGAAGCCCGCAAGCCTTGTTCGTGGCCGCCGCCGTGCAAAATAGGCTCAATTCTTGTTCCTTGCCTGACAAAAAGCAGAGCCGCCCCTTTTGGCCCGTACATTTTATGAGAAGAGCCGGTGAGCAAATCGACTCCGCTTTTGCCGACGTTTACCGGGATTTTCCCCAGAGATTGGGATGCGTCGGTATGAAACAGAATTCCCTTTTCGCGGCAGATTCTGCCAATTTCTCTGATCGGCTGGATTGTTCCGATTTCATTTGAGGCGTGAATCACGGAAACGAGAATCGTGCCTTTTTTAGTCGCTTTTTTGACGTCTTGAGGATTGACCAGGCCGTACTTGTCAACTTTCAGACGGGTAATTTCAAAACCCTGTTTTCCCAGCCATTTAGCGCTTTCCATAATACAAGGGTGTTCAATGGAAGAAATAATAATGTGATTGCCCTTGTCGCGATTGGCAAAGGCCACTCCTTTTAAAGCAAGGTTATTGCTTTCTGTAGCAGAACTGGTGAAAAAGACATCTTGTGGCTTTGCGCCGATCAAACTGGCAACGGTTTTTCTGCTCTGCCCTAAAGCGTGTTTTGCTTCTTGCCCCAAAGAGTGAAGCGACATAGTATTGCCGAACCTTTCGGAGAAATAGGGGAGCATAGCCTTCAAAACCCGGGGATCAACCGGGGTAGTGGCAGCATAGTCTAGATAAACAAGTTTTTTAGCCATATTTTTAGGTTAGTTTGGCAGAGGACATTCCTCTGCCGTTTGCTATTGTTTAATTAAATCTGCCAGGGTAGTGGAGCCCATTGAGGCCTCAAACGATTGCTCCATTTCCCGCCAAAAGGTTTTTGCTGAGCATTGACGCGCCATTGGACAACTTGCCTGGCATTTGGTTAAAAACGCTTCTTTTTCAAGCGCTATGACAATATCGCCGGCTTTAATCTCTGTTGCGAGCCGGGCCAAAGAGTAACCGCCGCAGCTGCCCTTATGAGAGATCAAAAAGCCGTCAGCTCTCAACTCCTGGAAAATCTTTTCTAAGTATTTTCCCGGGATCTTTTCTTTGGCGCTGATTTCTTTGACCGAGCAGGATCTTTTTTCTTTGGCTAGGCGTATCATCGCTCTCAAGCCGTAATATGTTTTTGTTGATAATTTCACGGTATTTTGGATACTCAGACTATTTTGGTCTGATTTAACTATCTTAACCAAAGCCAGAACCCTTGTCAAATCATTCGCAGGTGTTATTATAATACCGTATTTTATCCGCTGTAAATTTTACAAAGAAAGGAGGAAAAAATGGTTCGCTCAAGTCCGCACGACGCGTTGGTAGGACAGGTTTTGGTCGCAACAAAACGACTGCCAATACTCATCAATAAGATGATCGGACGCCTTGAAGAGAAAATTACGGAAACTACCTCGGAATTTGAGAAAACCGAACACCGTCTCGGTATACTCAAGGCGGAACTCAGTGCGGCACAGGCCGCACTGGAAATCGCGGAGCAAGAACAGAAATAACCAAGCGAAAAGCGGGACGAGGAGATCCCGCTTTTTTGTTTATTAGTGATTTGGCAAAGATTAGTTCTCTGTTGAATGAATACCCTTGATTTTAGGCTCTCTTTGAATTAAGATTAAGAAAGTTATGCCTGGGTAGCTTCCTCCTTCGCCCTCATTACATTCGGGCTTCGGACGGACGAGCATCAGATATTTCTTTGCTCTGCTCGCCCATCGAAGCTCTGATGTAAATCAGAGCGTAGTTGGGCCTGGGTAGTTCAGTGGCAGAACGCTTTCTTGGTAAGAAAGAGGTCGAGAGTTCAATTCTCTCCCCAGGCTCCGTATCCGCATTAATCAGCTTAATCAGTATTAACCAACGTCAAATAAATATGGCAACAAAAAAACCGCACACAAAATTACAGTGTTCAGTCTGTAAAAGAGTAAATTATTTCACCAAAAAGTCTAAGAATATTGCTGAGACTAAGTTAGAATTAAAAAAACACTGTCGTTGGTGCCGCAAACACACTTTACATAAAGAGGGAAAGAGATAGGCACCAACGACCCTGAATTTATTGAAGGGTGAAGGGCAAGTGGTGCAGAGCCCACCTGTTTAACCTCAGGGGTTAAACAAGGTTAGTAAAATATATGCTGATTGATGATGTTAAAATAACAGTTAAAGCTGGCAAGGGCGGAAATGGAGCCGTGGCTTTTAACAAAATCCGGATGGCTTTGGGTCCGACCGGAGCTGACGGCGGAAGAGGCGGCAACGTTTATCTGGAAGGTATTTCTAACTTAAACAGTCTTAATCAGTTCCGCTACAAAAAGGTTTTGGCGGCAGAAGACGGCATGAACGGCAAGGGCCAGTTTAACGACGGCCGGGATGCCCCAGATCTTGTTTTAAGAGTGCCTGTCGGCACAGTTGTCCATAATTTGACCACTAACGAAATCCAAGAAATTATTACTATTGGCCAGCGCCTATTAATAGCTAAGGGCGGCCAAGGCGGCAAGGGCAACTTTAAATTCCGGTCTTCGACTAACACCAGCCCGAGACAGTTCCAAGAAGGCCTAAAGGGCCAAGAGTTTGAATTAAGGCTTGAGCTAAAGCTGATCGCTGACGTGGGCTTAATCGGTCTGCCCAATGCCGGCAAGTCAAGCTTGCTCAATGAATTAACTAATGCTAAAAGCAAGGTGGCCGACTATCCTTTTACCACCCTTGATCCGAATCTCGGAACCTACTATGAACTGATTTTGGCTGATATCCCCGGGCTGATTGAAGGAGCTTCGGCTGGCAAGGGATTGGGAATCAAGTTTCTGCGCCATATTGAACGGACCAAAACGCTTTTCCATTTGATCTCAGTTGAATCCTCTGATTTAATAAAAGATTATCAAGTGATCAGAAACGAACTGGCTGCCTACAATCCAGAACTGTTGTTAAAGCCTGAATACGTCTTTCTCGCCAAAGCCGATCTGTTGAAGCCGGAAGAACTTAAAGAGAAATTAAAACAATTGAAAAAAGCAGGCAAACAAGCAATGACTGTTTCCATTATTGACGAAAAAAGCCTTGAGTCGGTAAAGAAAATCCTAAACCAGTTTATTAAGGAAAACCATTGAAAAACTGTTCTTTTGTGACATAATATTAACAGAAGGGGGACGTGGTGAAACGGCTATCATGGGAATCTCCAAAATTCTTGTTCCTGGTTCGAATCCAGGCGTCCCCGCTGGAGGTTAAGTTCTCTCAAATTTTGGTTCCGATTAAGTTTCTCTTGCCCAAAAGGAGGCTCATATGGGAAAAAGTGTTAGTTTGTGTTGGAAAATTGAAACAGAACTCAACCTGCTTGAAGACGATCGGCCGAGACGCATTGTTCTTTTCACCTATCCTCGTCTGGATGACCTTGCGAGAGAAAGGGGAATCACTCTATACGATGCCCGCAGAAAGATCGCGCCGAAAGCGATTGAGTTCGTAGCACAGGCTCTGGGGATAAGCCCTGATAACCTATGTTGGCGCGAAGGAGGAAGAAATATTATTATCGAGCCAAGATACGGCTGCCGATTTCCGCCTAAAGGAGAAGTTCCATTCCGAGCCGAATAAATGGAAATGCCCCGAAGCAAAACGCTTCGGGGGCTTTTCTTTTTATGTTAGTATTAATTAATATGAGTCTTGAGATTAAAAAATATCCGGATCCGGTTTTAAGGAAAAAAGCCGAGCTGATAAAGCAAGTCGGGCCAGCGATTTTCGAATTGATCCGCCAGATGAAAGAAACTCTTACTCCTGAAGGCAACGAAATCAGGGGAGTAGGCTTAGCCGCCCCCCAGGTCGGAATATCCCAAAGAGCGATTGTGGTTTTAATTAATAAACGATTGAGGGGTTTTATCAACCCGACGATTACCAGGGAGAGTCGAGAGAAAGTCAAAAAAGTAGAAGGTTGCCTAAGCTTTCCCGGCCTCTGGTTGGAAATCAAGAGGCCAAAGTGGGTAGAAATAAAAGCGATTGATGAGGAAGGGCGGGAAATTGCGTTTAAGGCCGAGGGTTTTCCAGCTGGGGTTTTCCGGCACGAAATAGATCATTTAAACGGTGTCTTGTTTTTTGAAAGACTACCACTGTGGCAGAAATTAAAGATAAAAAGAAAATTAAATTCTCAGTATGCTGCTACGTAGCAGTAGAGTGAAAAAGATGGGACTTATTGATTATTTAATTGCCAAGGGTTGGCTGAAAACGCCCGAGATCATCAGGGCTTTTAAGGCGATAAAAAGGGTTGATTTCTTGCCAGACGACCTCAAGGACCTGGCCGAAATCAATGAAGCTTTGCCGATCGGCAACAACCAGACCATTTCCCAACCCTTAGTGGTTGCCTTTATGCTGGAATTATTACAGCCAGAGCCGGGACAAAAGATATTGGATATTGGCTGCGGTTCCGGCTATACAACCGCCCTTTTGGCTCGCATCGTCGGAGGAAATGATACCAGATACAAAATACTAGATACTAAATACAAAAGTAAAGTAGTTGGCGTTGAGATAATTCCAGAGCTAGCGAAGTTTGCAAGAGACAATGTCGCCAAGTATAACTTCGTTGAAAATGGGATAGCTGAGATTATCTGTGCCGACGGCTCAAAAGGGTATGCCGAGGAATCTCCTTACGATAAAATTCTGGTTTCTGCCAGCCTCCAGGCTGAAAGTCCTGAGCCGAGTCGAAGGAACGAATTGCCAGAAGCCCTTATACCCGGCTGGGTCGGGCCCGGCGCCAGAGCGCCTAGGGCCTGGAAAGAACAGTTGAAAATAGGCGGCAGGATTGTCACGCCCATAGGGAATTCCATCTGGCTTTTTATAAAAAAGGGTAAAGATGAATTCGAAGAGATTGAATACCCTGGCTTTGTTTTTGTTCCCTTAGTGTCAAAATAATGAATCTCATGAAAAAGACCTTGATTCTATTATCCCTTCTCGTTTTGGCAATCCTTATTGGAACTTGGCTAGAAATGAACCTTGCTTATGATAACGCCTCAACCGAAGAAAAACTCTTTTCTGTTGAAGAAGGGCAAGGCCTTTTTGCAATAGCCAAGAATCTCAAAAAAGAAAATTTAGTCAGACAGGAATGGTTTTTTGACATCGTTGTTTTCTTGGAGGGCGGGGCAAGAAAACTCCAGGCAGGGGATTACCGATTCTCTCAAGCTATGACGCCTCGGGAAATGGCAAAAAAAATCATTTCTGGGGACATTGCCAGGCAAACCATAACCATACCCGAGGGCTGGAATATGCGTGAAATCGGCCAATACCTGGAACTAACCGGCCTCATGCCTGCTGCAGATTTTATTAGAGCTGCTGACGAGGACTTTTCCAAAGAGTTTTTATTCCTGGCAGACAAGCCGAAAACCGCTTCTCTGGAAGGCTATCTTTTCCCCGACACCTATGAATTGAAAATAGGGGAGGAGACGAATATTTTAGTCAGAAAAATGCTGGTTAATTTTGATGAAAAACTGACTCCGGAGATCAGGTCAAAGATTAAAAGCCAAGGGAAAACTATTTTTGACATAGTCACCATAGCTTCTTTACTCGAAGAAGAGGTAAAGACTCTTGAAGACAAAAAGATTGTCTCCGGCATCCTCTGGAAAAGGTTGAAAACCGGCATGCGGCTTCAGGTTGACGCCACTATTGTTTATGCCCTAGGCGCTCTGGCGCCGGGCCCGACCCGGTCGGGTATAAGGGCTCTAGGCAAAAGTCCGGGAAAGCTCACTTATGACGACCTGAAAACCGATTCTTTTTACAACACTTATAGGTACGCGGGCCTGCCGCCGGGCCCCATTGCCAATCCGGGCCTGGAAAGCATCAAGGCCGCCATTTACCCAAAACAAAGCAGTTATTGGTATTATCTGTCTGCGCCTGACGGAACCACTTATTTCAGCCAGACCCTTGAAGAGCACAACCTAAATAAGGTAAAATACCTTAAATAAGTAATAATCTCGGGCTTAGAAATATGAACAAGGAGGTATTAATTAAAACATGCCGGTCAATAATTTTTGTGACGAGGCGATCGTATTTGTTCTTATTGACGGCTATCGGACTGTTTTTCGCGCTCGGCGTTATGTCCACCGAACCTATTTCGACTTACCCCATTCCTTTACCTACGCCGCCTTCATACTGGGGGAAACCGATTTCGGAGATGAACGAATGGGAATTAAAAGAAACGATCCTTCTTAAAAAATGCGAGTTTCAAAGGCTTATCCGCGAATCAGTAAAATCGCAAGTGAAATCTTTCGAGAGCAACCTTTCTTTTGGAATGCGAAGCGAGAAAGTGAAACAGCTGCAGCTTTTTTTAATAGGCGCGGGGGATTTAGATTACGGTTTAGACACTGGTTTTTTCGGCACGAAAACTAAACAGGCCCTGGTAAAGTATCAAAAAGACAGGAATATTATGCCAGCCTCGGGCTACTTTGGTCCAAAAACAAGGGTTCTGGCAAACGCTTTTTTACTTGATAACAAACCTGAACCGTTTTGTTGGTAAAAGTAAAATACCTTAAATAACACCCTAAAACAAATAAGATGCTCAATAAATTTAAAGAGTTTCTCAACAGCCAAAAAAAGTTTATCGGCCCCGCCATTCTGGTAATCCTGGCAGTTCTTCTGGCTGCCTTTTTTTATTTCCAGCAAAGAGGGGTGCCTCGGCAGGAATACCGAGAAAGTTATCGCCTGGTGCCGGAAAAGATCTCAAAATCGGCAGCCATCCCGATCTTTCTGCCACCGAAAACAGACAAGGCCAAAGCCATTGAAAACATCAGCTTTGAACCGGCAATTGAAGGAAAATGGCTCGTCCAGGAAAACAAGAAAAATATCCTCGCCTCGGTTTTGTCAAACGCACTCCCGGAAACCGAAAACGCAGTCTACTTTAGACCGGACTCGGAGCTGAACCTGAACCGGCACTACTCAGTCAGGCTGGCAATGGCAGGAGAAGTGTCTCTGAGCGACGACTTCCTGGCGACCGAAGATCCGGAAATCATCGGCATTTTTCCGGCAAAAGACTCTGAAGCTCCAGAGCTCTCGGAAATCACTATTATCTTTAACCGGCCAATGGTTCCTTTGACTACTCTCGGGTATCTAGAAGAAAAAGAGGTGCCGGTGGAAATTACCCCCAAGACCCCGGGAAGATTCAAGTGGATCACCACCAGAAATCTCCAGTTCATACCCGAAACAAGGCTGCAGAGATCTTCAAACTACCAGGTAAAGATAAAATCTGGGCTTATTTCAATGGACGGTCTGGAGGTGAAAGGAACGACCAATAACTTCTATACCAGAAAATTGAGATATGCTGGCCTGTCCCAGGGACAAATTATCTACAACCAGCCGATTGCCATTCATTTCAACCAGCCGGTAGATCTGGAAAAAATTAAAAAGGAGATGTCTTTGACGAACGTTAGCGGCCAAAATGTATCTTTTGTCGCCCAGCATGCCGAAGAGGAGAAGGGCGCTGACAAACCTTTCTGGTCAATTGAAAACTGGAAAAATCTCCTGACCAGGCCCCTGTCTGAAACAAAATCGTCTTCTACTAAAGACCAAGCTCTATCAACCATCCTGATCTATAAAGAAAAAGACAGGTTTGGCAGAGAAAAACTCTGGGATTTCAACGAAAGTTACTCTCTGAAAATAAATAAAGCTTATCCCCTTGAAGGCGACATTATCTTGGGGCAAACTTCGCAGACAAGCGTTAATGTTTCGGGCGTCATCGAAAATATTACTGCCACATCGGAAAGGACGGGTTACGCCCGGCAAAACTTCTTTGATCCCCAGGGAAAGCTCCTGGTTAGCTTTTACGAAGAAATCGACCTGGAAAAATCGGAAATAAGAATTCCTAAACTAAACACTATTGCTTACGCCAAAGACTGCAAAGACAAAGACCAAGCTTTTTACAATCCAGAAACCTGCGAAAAAGCAGACAATAAAAAAGTTTTGGAAATCACTTTCAAAGGCCAAGAGGTTGGGCTTGGTGAGACTTTAGAAATCAATTTTGAGAGAGTCGTCAATGCTCAAAGTCTGACTATCAACAAAGACCCGGTTAAAGTCAGCGTCGTTTCTTATCCCAAGTTCAAAATCTTGAAGACTTTCCCATCAGACAATAGCCAGGACGCCAGCGTCAGGGATTTCATTATCTGCTCCAATTCACCTCTCAAGGTCCCGGCTAAAGAAGATTTTAAAAAATACCTTAAAGCAGATTTAGACTACACTGTCACTTATTGGCCGGCCTCCTATCTGATAGATTATATCTATTCCGGTTCCAATCAGCAATGCGATCTCAAACAGTTCTATACCAGCATTAGCTACGGCTTAATGCCCAGATCGCGCTATTTGCTCGAGCTCAACCTGGAAGACGTTTTTGGCCAGAAAGCCAGCCGCTCTCTTGAATTTGCCACCGGCGACATACCTTCTGCCTACTTGAATTTCTACCATTTCCAAAAAGACTACAGCGTCACCTCTCCTTCTAAAACTAAACTGACCTATGCCATCGAGAATATGGAATATGTCAATATCGATATCTGCAAGCTTTCTGCTCACGATTTTCTACGCTATACGGTTAAAAGGCCAAAATATTCTGACTCGCCAGAAACCCTGACCGGCTGCCAGGAAAGAATTGCTAAAACCATTGAGCTGCCCCAGAAATTCTGGTGGAAGAATTATTTCCAGGTGGACATCAAAGATTATTTCGAAGACCAGCTCGGCTACTACATTGTTACTTTTTCCCATCCCAACTACCGGACGAGCTACTGGGTTATGGAAAATAACAAATGGCTGGAAAGAAAAGGACAGCTTTACGAAAGGACTCATTTGAATGTGACTAACTTGGGTGTGGCTGAAAAAAGGATCCAGCCGGAAACTGCTTTTTACGGCACGGGCCAGCCTCTGACCGAAAAAGAATTAAACTCTCTCCGCAATCTCTACTGGGTGACCAACCTGGCGGATCTGACTCCTGTCAGCGGGGTTAAAGTGAGCCTTTACCAAGGCGATGATTTAAGTCCCGCCGGAAGCTTCTTGACCAATGACGATGGCGTCGCCGAAACCAAAGTTGTCGCTGGCTTAAGAGGCGCCATCATTGCCAACGGCCAAGATAGCACCGTCATCCCCCAATGGGGCGCCGAATTAAACTGGGCTAGCCTTGCTTCCGTAGCAAAAAGAATCTACCTCTATACCGACAAGCCCATTTACAGGCCTGGCCAGGAAGTCTTTGTCAAGGGAATCATGAGATTGGGATACGACGGCAATTACGAAATCTGGCGCGACAAAAAAATCGATTTCAAGGCTTACAACTCCAGAGGAGAAGAGATCTTCGGCCAAAATCTGGAAGTTAGCGACTTCGGAACCTTTGACGCCAAAATTCTGCTCGACAATAACGCTCCCCTGGGAAGCTACCGGGTCTGCGCCGACCAGTTCAGCTGCATCCTGGTTGACGTCCAGGAATACCAGGCTTCGGCTTTCCAGGTGGAAATGACCGCTAATAAGGAGGAGTATATTTCCAAGGATATCGCCAGTCTGGAAATTCAAGCCAATTATTACTTCGGGGTCCCCTTAGAAAAAAGCAGGATCAATTATACTTTCAGCAGCCAGGATTACTATTTCGACAGATTTCCAGTTTCCGGAGAATACTTCAGAGTCGGTCCGGAAAGAGACTATTGGCTGCCATATTCCTACAACGACAGGTTTTTGTTCAGAGGCGAAACCGAACTTGAACAGGGCAAGGCGAAAATCTCTAGTTTGCTGGATCTGGCAAAACTATTGAGGTCAGATGAAAAACCCCAGAGCAAAATCATTGTTGTCGACGCCACCCTGACCAATCCCCAGGGACAAAGCGTTTCTATTCAGAAATCTTTTATCCTGCACGCCGGAGAATTCTATCTGGGAATCAGCTCTGACAAATACTTTCTCGGGAAAAACGAGGAAGCAAAGATAAAAATCAAAGCCGTTGACGTTCAGGGAGCTCCCAAAAGAGTTGGCAATATCAATCTCAATGTTTACAAGATCGACTGGATTTACTCGAAAAGGCAGGAAGCGACCGGAGGATATGGCTACAAATGGGAGAAGAAAAAAGAATTGGTTAAACAATACAACTTCAGTACCGATGGTCAGGGCGAGTATATCCAGCCCTTGAAACTTTCCAAGGAAGGGGAATACGAAATTGAGGCTTCTGCCAGAGACTCTAAAGAGAATTCCATAGTTTCAAGCTATAACATCTATGTCTGGGGAGAAGGCCAGGTCAGCGTCAGGCCGACTGAAGGAACAGATCTTGAAGTCAGGGCAGAAAAAACAAATTTAAAAGTCGGTGAGGAAGCGACCGTTATTATCAAGTCGCCCTATGTAAAAGCCACCGCCCTAATTTCCATCGAAAGAGGCAGGATTTTCGACTACCAAATAAAGGAAATCGAAGGCAGCCTTTCCAGGTTCAGTTTTAAGATCGAAAAAGAATACGTTCCCAACGTTTTTGTTTCGGTCCTGCTCCAGTCTTCAACGCCTGAAGTCAAGTTCGGAAAAGCAGAGTTTAAAGTTGACACCGAAACCAAAGAGCTGGAGATCTCGGTCAAAGCCAACAAGACCAATTACCTGCCCGGAGAAGAAGTTTCGCTGGACATTGAAACAAAAGACGCCGCCGGATCTCCGGCTGAAAGCGAGCTGTCGATAGCCGTGGTCGATTTGAGCGTCTTGGCTCTCAAGGGAAACCCCAAGAAAGATCCTTTGGTCTTTTTCTATGACGGCTTTCCCTTGACGGTTTCCGCCTCTTCAAACCTGAAAAATATTCTTGTTGAAACGGAAATTGTAAAAAGCAAAGGCGGCAGCGGCTTGGCTTCAGAAGCCCCGGGAAAAAAGGCTAGGGGAGTTTTTAGGGAAACCGCTTTTTGGCAGGCGGTTGTCAGAACGGATGTTTTAGGAAAAGCCAATGTCCGATTTACTCTCCCTGACAACCTGACCACCTGGCAAACGGAAACCATCGGCCTGACAAAAGATACCAAACTCGGCGTCAACTACCAAGAATTCATGGTCAGGAAAGAATTGATGATTGTTCCCATAAAGCCGAGGTTCACCGTTCCCGGCGACAAGTTCTTCATCGGCGCCAAAATCTTCAACCAAAGCCAAGAAAACCAGAAACTCGACCTTGTTTTTGAAAGCCAGACTCTTTTGTTGAAAGACGATGCCGCTCAAAAACAAGTGAGAGTTGACAAGGGGCAGACGCAGACCGTCTACTTTCAGGTCCAGTCTCCAGAACAGATGGAAAGCGGAGAGCACGTTTTTAAGATTTCTGCCAAGAGCCAGAGCCTGGAAGACACGGTCATTCAATCTATAAAAATCACGCCCAACAACACCTACGAAACCACTTCGACCGCAAACTATACCGCAGACAAAACCGCCAAAGAGTACGTATTCCTGCCCGAGGAAGTGGTCAGGGAAAAAGGATCTCTGACAATAAATAGCTCGGCCACTTTGGCCGTCTTCCTTTCCGACGCCCTGAATTACCTCATCCAATACCCCTACGGCTGCACCGAGCAGATCGGATCCAAGCTCAACGCCATTGCCATCGTCAAAACCGGGCTCAATCTTCCCAACCTCGCCGACAAGTTCAAACTAGAAAAAGTTAAATACAATGACAAGGAATATTCGATTGATGAAATCGTCGAGATCGGGCTGGCCCAGCTCTACGACAACCAGAGATACGACGGCGGCTTTAGCCTTTGGAGAGGGGGGGATTCCAACTACCACGCCAGCCTCCAGGCTGCCGAAACCTTAAACAACCTTTCTCTGGCCGGATACAATATAAACCAAAACAGCTTGAAAAGAGTGGCCGACTACCTCTACCAGCAAATCACCGCCAAAGAGCGTCTTTACAACCAAAGAGATAACATTATCCTGGCCGCTTACACTCTGTCGCAGCTGCCCGATTGGGACAAAAGAGAAAACTTGAGGAAAAAAGTTATTGAAATTGCCAACGACGATCTCTTTATCAAGGAAAATATCAGCAACGCCTCGCTGGCGTATCTCGCAATTCTAACAACAGACAAAAAGAACGATTTCCCCTTGATTCTCAAGCGAAAAATCTTTGAGACTTTGGAAAACCGCGTCGACATCGATTCCCGGGGCGCTTTCTTGGAGCCGAACCAGAATCTGCTCTGGTACTATTACGAAACTCCGGTCAAGGACACGGCTCTTTACTTAAAAGCCCTGGCCAAAGACAAAAGCAAAAGCCCGATCTTGGACAAAATAGTCAGATGGATTCTTAATTCCAGAGAAAAGGACGGCGCCTGGGGATCAACCAACAACACTCTGGCGGCGATTGAGGCTTTCACCGATTTTCTCAAGTGGAAAAGGGAAACCGAATCAAATTTTGTCCTCGGCCTCCAGATCAATGACAACCTTAAAGATAGCTTCCACTTCGAACCTTCAACTATTCTTAACCAATTCAGAAAAATCATTCCCCTAAAAGACCTGAAGTTCGGCGAAACCAATACTGTCGTTTTCAACAAGGAAAATGTCAACCTATCTGCTAACAATTTCTATTACGACATGGCTCTGAAGTATTATCTTCCGGCAGACCAAATTGCCCCGCGAGATGAAGGCTTCTCCATTGTCAGGGAATTTTTCCGCCTAGACGATCTGGAAAATAAAAACCCGGTCAGCGAGGCTAAAACCGGAGACGTTTTGAGAGTCCGCCTCCAAATAATGGTTCCCAAGTCCAGGCACTTTGCCACTGTTGAAGACTACATTCCGGCCGGCCTGGAAATCGTTAATCTTGACTTGGCTACCGAACAAAAATCTTTAAGGCTCCAGGAAAAAGAGCTGAACAACTTTGAGTTCAGGCCGACTTTCAAAGAACTGAGAGACGACCGGGTCTTCCTGTTTACGGAAAACCTGAGCCCGGGAATCTACGAATTCAACTACTATGTTAGAGCCATTGCCAAAGGAGACTTCCTCCATCTGCCCGCCTTGGCTTTTGAAATGTATTTTCCGGAGAACTTCGGCCGCACCGCCGGCGGCCGCTTCCTAGTTGAGTAAGACTAGTTACTTTCGACGAAAATCGTCAGCTCCTGAGTCAGGCCAGATTCAGAGACGGCTTTGATTTGATAGACGGAGGAGACCCGGTCTCCTCCGTTTCCAAAAGCCTGCGGCGAAAAAATCCAGGTTTTGCCGCAGCCTAAAAATTGATTATTAGCAAACCAGTCAACTTCCTGGCTGGCGCGCAGAATGATTCTAGTATTGAGTTCGAGCAGAAAAGAATCGTTGTCGTGCGGAAGGAGAATCAGGGATTCGTCTTTTTCGGTCAGAAGATTTAAGGCCTTCTGATAATCGTCGCCCTCAAGGCCGTAGTTAAAATCCCCGTCGTTCCTGAACTCTTTGACGAGGTCAAACTCAAAAGCGGTTTTTTTGTTGTAGCTAGAATTTAAAAGCAGCTCCATGACTTCAGAAAAGATCAGGCCGGCTCCTTGCTGACCGGAAACACCTTTGGTCGGAGAGGCGTCGGCATTGCCGACCCAAACTCCAACCAGAAAATCAGGGGTGTAGCCGACAACCCAGCTGTCTTTAAAGTCCCTGGAGGTGCCGGTTTTTAAAGCGTAGTTTTCCTGGAAAAGATTGAGTTCGCTTTTCATTCCGAACTGATCAATCGAGGTTTTCCGATCGCTCAATATCTTATTGACCAGCTGGATATAGCCCGGTTTAACTACAGGCTGTAGAATTACGGAGACCGGGTCTCCGATAGTTTTGTGGGAGGTCCGACCTCCCACGTTTTGGCATTTGAGTATTGAAAGGTCTTTCAAAATGCCCTGTTGGGGAAAGATCGTAAAATACCTTGCCAGATCAAAAAGGCTCAAATCTAAACTGCCGAGGGCGATTCCCAATTGATAGTTTTCCCAGGGCTGCAAGGGCTTTATGCCCAAATCGTTCTCCAAGAAATAGTAAAAGTCATTTAAGCCGACGTACTCTAAAACCTTTACTGCCGGCACATTTAAACTGTTGCTCAAGGCGTAATGGAGATTGACCTGACCGCGGTACCGATAGTCAAAGTTTTTCGGGTAAAGAGGAAAGCCCAAGGCGGTAATGTACTTGTACTCCCTGTCTTCAACTAAAGAGTAAGGCCTTAAACCCTTTTCAAAAGCCTTGAGATAAATAAAGGGTTTGATTGTCGAGCCGATGGGTCTGGGCTCAAAAAGCATATTAATTTGATAGCCAGAATCTAAGGAACCTGCGTCCGGCGAGCCGATCAAGGCCAAGATTTCGTTCTCTGGCAAGCCAATCACAACGACGGCGGCGTTCTTAACTTCTTTGTCAGCCAGATTCCCCAAGTTTCGCCTGACGGTTTCCCTGATTTTCGAGTTTAGGTTTTGGTCCAGGCTGACCCGGCAGGAATCAATTCCTTTGGCTAAAAACGGTTTCAATTCAAAGTAAGAGTCGCCAACGCGGTCGTGTTTTTTTATGTTTCCTAGAACCTCTGAAACTTTGGTTATATCGGACTCTTGCGCAGGAAATCCCATTCTTTCTGAAACAGCCAGAGTCAGCTCCTGGTTCTTCTTGCCGGCCGGGTTGTTTTCCGTCGGGCTCGAGATCGTTGCCAGAAGCTGGAAAATCTGGGCATCGGTCAGCATTTCCGGATCGACTCCAAAATAAAACCGGCTCGCCTCGAGAATTCCCTGGGCCAGGTTTCCGAAATAAATCGAATTAGCGTACATTTTTAAGATTTCCTTTTTCGCGTGAAAGACTTCTAGGCTCAAAGTATAAAAAGTTTCTTTAATCTTGTTTCCCAAATCCCTTTTGAGTTCATTCCCTAAAAGAACTTTTACCAGCTGCTGGGAAATGGTGCTCGAAGCTTTTCTCTTGCCGATGCCAAAATATCCACTCGCCGACTGGATAATGCTCAAGGGATTTATCCCGAAATGGTAATAGAAAAATCTGTCCTCTTTTTTAACCAAGAGAGCGGCGATTTTCCCGGGGACGTTCTCGAGAGGACGGTTAAAATAACCTTTAGAGTTCGGCTCCAAGGCGATCATTTCTCCGTTTCTGTCATTTATTGCCGGCGAAGCCTGAAGATTATAAAGATTTACCAGCTGCCCCTGTTGATAAAAACCGGTGATAAAACCCAGGATAATTAGGGCAAGAATGATTGTCGCCAGTTTTCTTTTTTTAAGATTAAGGTTCATTTGCCTCTAAGCTCTTATCGTCCTATTATACTATATAGAAATGTCCAAGGCTTTAGAAGAAAAAAAAATAGCTTTAATCATTGCCTTTCGAGACTTCAACGACGAAGAGTATTTGGTTCCTAGAGGAATCCTGGAATCGGCGGGTTTTAAAATTATCACCGCCAGCAACAAGCTCGGCCAGGCGATCGGCGCCTACGGCCAAGAAACAGACGTAAATCTCCTGATCGAGGATCTCAAGGTTAAAGACTTTGAAGCTGTCATTTTTATCGGGGGGTCTGGAGCTTCAAGGTATCTTGACGATCCCAACGCCCACCGCATCGCTTTGGAAACTGTTCTAGAGGATAGGGTTTTAGGGGCAATCTGCATCGCCCCGGCTATTCTCGCCAAGGCCGGCGTTCTCAAAAGCAAAAAAGCGACTGTCTGGTCTTCAAATATGGACAAAAGCTTTGTCCAAATCCTGAAAAAAGAAGGAGTTAATTATGAAAATAAACCAGTAGTTGCCGACGGGAAAATAGTTACCGCTTCAGGGCCTTCAGCTGCCCAAGACTTTGCCATGACAATCATTGACAAGCTGAAATGACTTTGCTACTATAAATCCAGAATTGCCGCAGACAGCGGGGACCCGAATCGAGCCGTAAGGCGAGGTTACAGGGTTTAATCAGCCCGCCCAGGCATGAATCGGTTTATAGTTTTTTAGAATAAACTGATAATTGTTTGTCTGCGCCAAAACGCAGATTTTTATTGGAGACCATGCCCCGTAGGAAATGATTATGTTTTCGTTGTTTTCGGACCAGAGATTTAGAGATATTTGACTTTAATCTTTCAGGAAAACCGTAAAAAATCATTCTAAAAACATAATTAACAAATATTTTCTCTTCAACTTAAATCTTATCGAATGAAATATCTATTATTTTATACAAACAGTAGATTAAGAAAACCAACGGAAAATATTTAATTTCCTACGGGGTATGCCAAAAACAAAAGCCCAAAAGCAAAAAACCATAGAGGATCTGAATGACAATTTTAAAAAGGCGAAATCAATCGTTTTTGTTGACATTCAGGGATTGAAAGCGAACGATTTGGTCATTCTGCGCAGGAAACTGAAGGAAACCAAAGGACTTCTCAAAGTGGCCAAGAAAACTCTGATCAATCTAGTTCTGAAAAACGGAGGAGACCGGGTCTCCGCCGTTTCTGCCAGGAAGATGAAGGGGGAAGTGGCCGTCCTTTTCAGCTTAGAAGACCCGATCCAGCCTTTAAAAGCACTCTACGATTTCTCCAAAGGAAACCAGAACCTGAAATTCATCAGCGGGATTCTTGACAACTTTCTGCTCGGAAAAGATGAAGTTTTGGCGATCGCCCAATTGCCTTCGAAAGAAGAACTTTTGGCAAAGCTGGTCGGCGCCATTGCCGGCCCCATCTCCGGCCTTATTAACGTCCTTCAAGGAAACGTCAAAGGTCTAGTTTATGTTCTAAGTTCAATTAAAAAATGACATCCTCTAGGTCGTAAAACGACCCAGAGTATCGTCGATTTAAAAATTAACAAATAACTCAAAGTCCCATGGCAGAATTAGAAAAAGTTGTGGTACCGGCGAAATTCAAGGATCTCGTCGAGAAAATCGAAAACCTTTCGGTCTTAGACTTGGCCGAACTGGTAAAAATCCTTGAAAAGAAATTCGGAGTTTCGGCTCAAGCCCCGATGATGGCTGCCGCTGCCCCCGCCTTTGCCGCGTCAAACGCGGCTGCGGAAGAAAAGAGCGTCTTTAACATCGAGCTGAAATCAGTTGGCGGGAAAAAGATCGAAGTGATCAAGGTAGTCAGGGATATTACCGGCAAGGGCCTGAAAGAGGCCAAAGACCTGGTTGACGCTGCGGTTGCCGCCCCCCAGATGGTAAAGGAAAACGTCAAGAAGGAAGAAGCCGAAGACCTGAAGAAAAAGCTTGAGGCCGCCGGCGCCACCGTCGAGCTGAAATAGAAAAACTTTCTATAAACGGAAACGCCATCGCTTTGATTTTAGCGACGGCGTTTTCTAATTGGAACAATTGTGATTTTCAGGTAAGGACGAACGTACGCGCCCTGACCTGTATCCCAGTCGCAGGAGCCGTAGATGTCACGCTGCTTTATGCGACCCGGCTGACCGCGCTTTCTTTTAGGCGCAAACGCCCATTTCAGTTCAATCTTCTGCACCCAGGCGTTCATGAACAGCGGACAAGTCCGACGATGATGAAGGCCCGGCTTGCCGCTCTTCCGCATACAGGAACACAGTTTTTTGTCCATTCTTCCTCCTTCAGAATAAATATAAGCACAATGTCAGAATAAAAACAAGAAGGGGAATTATTTTAAACTCAGCAGCAGAACATCTATCAGTTTAACTATTCATTTCGGCTTGGCTCAGCCAAGGAGATTTGATTAGCGCAAATCTAATTGGTAAGCTCTTAAGCCGCTGAGAACATAGAGGAATCTGCCGTCTTTGGAAAAAGCCGCCGCTTTAAGGTTGAGGAATTCTTCGCTCCGGAACTGCCTGATCAAAGAGCCCTGCCTGTCGATTAAAATGATCCTGCCTTGCGACGGCTCCAAGACGGCCAGACCGGAAAGGGAAGGCAAAGCCGTTATCTTTGCCAATTTCTGGGGAAAGGGAAAGACGGACAAATAGGTTTTATTCAGCAGCAGGCCGCCGCGGTACTCCCAGACAGCGTTGTCGTCGGCCAGAACATAGACCGATCCTGTCACTTCAAGAGATTTTGCCCCCAGAGCCTTCTTCTCCTGGGCCTGAATCCAATATCTTGGCTGATCTGCGTTTTCGAAAAACGGCTCCCGGTATTTAATAATCTTGCCGGTGCCTTTTTCCAAGAAATAAAGGCTATCCTTAAACGAGGTCATGGCTACAAAAACCGTATCGGGCTTGGGCAGTTCCAGAGCAAAAGCTGGCTCGAGGCGGCCGTCTTTGAGGAATGAGATCTTGTCCGGCTTGCTGAAAAGGGCCAGGCCGAAGCTGGTGGCAGCCGCCAAATTGAATCCATAATCTGCGTTAATTCTCTCTAAAGTGTCTCCGGACGTCCTGATAATGCCTTTGTAGTAGGGGCTGAAATAGTAAAGGCTGTTTTCAAAGGCAATCAGGTGCTGGGGAACAAAATCGCTGTTGGCAAAATCAAAAACCAGCTTGGGATCCTTGACGTCTTCAATTTTATTTAAAGCCGTCAGGTTATCCTCGATCAACGCCTGAACGGCTAAAGCTTCTTTCCTGATCGGGCTGCTGCTTTTGGCCAGGACCAAAACGTCCTTGAAAGCCTCTTTTAAAAGATTGTTCGCTTTTTCCTCCTGATTGAGGATCAGGTAGCCCTGGGCTTTGACCGTTTTTTCCTGAACATCGATCAGCCGGTTCCGGAAATCTATCATTTTTATCTCTGCCTCCCTTTTCGAAAAGAGAAAACCGAGAATCAAAAGAGCGGCAAATAGAGAAATCAGGAAAAGGTTTTTCCTCGCTCTCTCGTCTTTTAAATCAATTGAAAACTTCAGCGACAGCCTCGGCAGAGAAAACTTCGGCAACCTTATCTTTTTGACGTCAAAAAGTTTGAGTTTTTTAAGATTTACCGCAGGTTTTCCCAGCCTTAACTTTAGTTTTGGCAAAGAAATTTTGGGTAGGGCTTTCAAAAGCTTTACCATGGCTTTTCTCAAAGACAGTTTTGAAAGAATCCGCCGAACCGGAGCGAAAACCTCTTTTAAAGATAGGGGAGTGATTGCTTTTTTAAAAGTCAGGGCGCTCTTTGGAGAAGATTCTTTGGACATGAAGATCAGAAAGCAGATGCCGCAGATGTCGGAAAATTCTTTTTCCTTGTCCTGAAATAAATCTTTTAACTCTTTCTGGTCATGGGCATTGGCAATTTTGTCTAGAAAGCCAGCCTTCAAGAACAGGTCGAAGATCTCGTCAGTCAGAACCATAATTTTGTCGTTCTCCAGGAATTTACCGCTGATAATGTTGGTGAAAATCTTTAAGGGGTAGGGTTCAAACTCCTCGATCTCAAGGGTCTTGCCGATGTCGGTGATCTGGCTCGGCCTCAGTAAAATGGTCTTTAATTTGCCGTCTTTGCTGAAAGCAACCTCATAATCGTTAAGGCTGATGGCTGCCAAAGACAAATTCCCCAGCCAGCTGACGTTGCCGGTTTTCGTCCTCTCGGAAAGGAACTCGTTGGCCTTTTTAAGAGCCTTTTTTAGAGCCTGTTCAGGAGAGTTCCCGAAATAGTACTCTCTTTTCAAGAGAAGGGCCAGATTCTGAATTAATCTAGAGTTTTGGGGAATGGCGTTTTTGAGCTCGGCAATAACGTAAAGGCTGCCGAGTTTCCTTTCTTGGCTATTGCTCGGCTCATAGCAAAAGCTGTCAAAAATGAAATCTGGCTTTGATCCGGGATTAAAATGAAATTCAAAGATTTTCATTGTTTAATTATAACTAATTTGCGGCCTTTACAAAAGATGAGAAAAGGTTAGAATATTAGAAAATCTTATCTTGAGGAGAGAAGTAATGACAAAGAAAAGGAATGATCAAGTTCGACGACCGGTTCCGGTTGAAAAGCTGCACGTAAAAAATCGGCGCCCGGCCGACCACGATTGCAAATGTGGAAACTGTAGGGGGGTAATTAAAACAGTCAAAGTCGGGAATGAATATGGGTTTCCGACAAACTGTCCGCATTGCGGTGTGGAATTGAAAACAGAAGGATGACTCAACTTAAGATTTCTGAACCAGAGGCGTTCCGCTAAAAGCGGAACGCCATTTGTTTCCAGGCTGGACAATAAGCCCTTAAAAATATAGAAATAATAAATGAGCGCGTGTAGCTCAGGGGTAGAGCGTCCCGTTCACATCGGGAAGGTCCTTGGTCCAAATCCAAGCACGCGCACTGATGCGCAGTCAATCAATATATAGTAGACTGCGTCCAAAAAGTTCTTTTTTAGGAGGAAAATATGGCCCAAACAAAGAAAGTAAATCGGTCCAGAAAGAAACCTAAGGTCCTCGCTGTCATAACGCCCTTGGACGAAAACGGACAAAGATTGCCGATCAGTTTTCTGGAAATCGGCTGGCCGGCAATTTTCAGAAAAAGACAAAAGCTGCGACAGCCGAAACAGCCAAAGGCCATAAGCGGAAAAGAGGCGACTTAAACAGCCGCCTCTGCCGTTTTTTAACATAGTTGCTTAACCCGGTTAAGCAACTGCCAATTATTTCTTAAAAACAAAACAAGGGGATCATTGCTGATCCCCTTGTTGATGTGTGTGCAAACCTCCTTACTTAGCGGCACTGGGATGCTTGGAGGAGAGTTTCCTCCAATTTCTGCATTGCAGTGCCATAGCACGCCCAGTCGCTATTCGCATAGCACGACTGAGCCTGCTGAAAATATGTGTAGGCGGCGTTGGCCAACTCGGAGCATGTCGCCACTACGCCCGTTGTCGTAGGCGGTGAAACGACAGTTTCCGTAGTCTGGCCGCCGTAAAGGACAGCCAACGCATCCTGTAGGGTGGCCTCAACGATAAGACGATCGCCGGCCCAGAGGATTACTCTAGTTAGGGCCGGAATCTTTCCTTGCTCAGCAAGAATAAACAGTGGCTTGACGTATACCACTGATCCATTGCCGTCGTTGAAAACGGGTAGGGCGAGCAGGTTGCCCCAGAGAAGCGTTGATCCGCGTTGGCTCCAGAGTGTGATGTTGCCGGACATGACCGGATCCTGGTTGATCAGGCCCTCGACTTGCATGGGCCCGATCACCGTCTGATCCCTCGGGAAAAGCCAGAGTTCCATCTCGCCGTAATGAGGAGCGTCCATGCGGACGCACAGCCATCCGACGAGATTCTGCTTGTTGGCCGGCGTGAACGGCACGACCAGGACGAATTCGTTCTCGTCCTCGCCCGGCAGACGCATAGAGATGAAGCGTGGGTCCATGGTCACGGCCGCATCCAGGTAAGCCTCTTGAGGAATCATCCACAGATCCTCGCGGTTGTAAAAACTGGTTGTATCGGTCATGTGAAACAGAGCCAGTTTCTCGGCCTGGATAGTAAAGATATCGGCCGGATAACGCAGATGCAATTTGATGAATTCCGGCATTTCGTCCATGGAGCGGAATAAACCGGGGAATACATTCATCCAAACGCGCAGAACAGGATCTTCCGGATCGGCAACGTAGAACCTGACGTTCCCATCATAGGCGCCGATGACGATTTTCACCGAGTTGCGGATGTAATTGATGTCATCGTCCGTTGGATCTGAATATGGGAATGTCTTTGCCGTAGTGCAAGCATCCCAGATCCAGTAGACCTGATCTGAGCCGACAACGGCGTAGGGGTCGCCATCATAGGTGAGCATGGGCGCGATCTTCTCGACACGATCGCCGATGGCACGATCGAAAATGATCCTGCTGTCGGGGGTGATGAACTTGGAAATCAGAATTTTCAGGTCGCCGAGGTGAATGGCAAATGCCCACCGGTTCAACGATGTTAATCGGATCCCTGATGTTCCTTGGTAGCGCTCATACTCGGCGCCGGCGCCTGAAGGCTGGCCAAATTCATCCAAGGTGGTGTTCACGGCGATCCAGTCCGAGGTAAGTTCTCCGAAGTAAATCTCGGTGTATTCCGTAGAGAACTCTTCTGGCCCTTCGGGCGGGATGTTTTTAACCGTGTAAACGGGCAAGCCCTGACTCTCAACCTGACTCACCTCAGCCACGGTGAACCCTTCTCCATGGGTGTATTGCAAGTGTTCGTTGCTCCAGGTCTGCGCCTGCGTGGGTAGCTGATCGATGCTTAGTTCGCGCACCCCGACCATGTACTCCGTACCGACGTACCGATCTATATCCGTGTCATTGAAATCGTAATAGACACGGATTTCCTGGAGCGTATCATTGGCATCTAAGAGAGGCCGCCAGTCCATGACGCGCGCCCGAGACAAGGTTGCGTCGTTGGCCTCATACTCTTCCGGATCGAGGCCTGGCTGGTATGCAACTTCATGAGACTCAACCGCGTCCAGGCCATAGGCCGCTCTTGTCATATTGATGTAATTCGTGATGTAGGGCGCTTCTTGGATCATCTCGGACGGGTTGACCTTGAGCCACTGGGTTATTCCTGGCGCAATGGCAAGAAGGATAGTGGCCATGAGCAGCCAGATTCCTCCGGCTGTGGCCAAAACCTTCCAGTTGCGGATGAACACATTGACGAGCAGGACCGCGCCGACGAGAATCGCTACCCAGGCCATGACATTCAGGTTTCCCATCAAGACATGGACATCTGTGTAGCCAGCGCCGACGAGACGGTTGCTATTGCCGTCAATGAGCAGGTTGAAGCGCTGCAGATTATACTGCCAGGCTATAATCCAAACCAGAAATGCGCCCAGGACTGAGGTATGGGCGAAGATCGGCCGGCCTATAGAGTCGTCCTTTGTCATGAGACCGTAGATTGCATAGACTACTCCAGCTACTACGGCGGCTCCTAAGACCAGAATGAGCAAAAAACCCTTTGCCCAATTCCAGAACGGCAGGCCGAAGATATAGAACGATAGGTCCAGGCCGTGGACTGGATCGGTCATGCCGAAAGGCGTGGCGTTGAAAAACTTCAAGATCTCGTCCCAGCCAGACAAGGCATAGAGGCCGAAAAGCGCGGCCACAGCAAGGCAGGCCCACTTGACCCACGGCGTTCCTTTTACCCAATCTTCTTCGTCTGGGATGTTATAGCCGCGGCAGTCTCCGATTCTGCGCAGAGTCGCTTTCCAGGCAGGCATCGCGTTAAGGTAGAAGAAAACCCATGCGATGATCGTCCCGCCGAGGTACAGCGCGACCCTGAGTTCAAGACGCTTCAGCCACACCGAAGTGTAGCCAAGCTCCTCAAACCAGAGAAAATCTGTGTAGACGTTGGCGGCGATATCGATCACCGCCCCGATGCCCAGGAAGATGAAGAAAACAGTCAGGCCCAGCTTGATAGGAGGCCAGGCCTTATCTTCGTCTTGCCGGTTGTACTTGATCACAGCGGCGATTATGCCGATGATCAAGCCGATGATGGTCAGAATGCCAGTCATTTTGAGCTCCTTTTCGAATAGGGTGAACAAGATTGATATGAGAATAGAAAAACAGTGTGTGTATTTTGTTTATTTTTCTCTCCTATTGTGAACGTTGAATTTTTCTCGGCTGCTCTTATTCGAGCGTGGCCGGGATATGAGCTCTTGTCATCTTTAAAAGCCCGTATTCCGGCTACGCTCGCTTCTTGTATCTTTATTGCTACTTGTCAAAGATCTTTCCTTAATTTTTAATCAGTTCTTCTAAACAAAAACTCTACCTCTTGCTTGGAACAAGTAAAAATCAACCTCCTTAAAACGTTGACGGGGTTAAAGAAGAGCTGAGAATCCTCCTTTTGCTCGATAGAAATAATTAACACAAAGGTGGGGTTCTGTCAAGAGGAAAAAATATTTCTCTTTCTGCTCCAATTTGCTATAATCAAACAATGCTTAACATCTTACTTCAAAAAAATCTGTTTATTCAATGGTTCGTCTGGTATTTCCTCGAAGCCCCCAAGGGAATCTTGAGGGGCTGGAAAAATATCCTCGTTTTTAACCTGAACTACTTTTCGGTGCCCCTGCTCCTGAAAACCCTGTTCTCCCACTGGCATCAATATCAGTGGTACTATCCGAGAGGATTTGATCTCGGAAAATACCTTGAGGTCATTTTCTCCAACACAATCTCAAGAGTCCTGGGAGCGATCGTGCGCCTGATAATGATTGTCTTGGGAATTGTGATTGAGATTTTGATATTCTTTGCCGGAATCGCCATTATTATAGTCTGGTTTCTGATGCCGGTCCTCGTCTTCTTAGCGGCTGGGCACGGCCTCAGGCTCTTGCTCAAAAATGGTTAACTTCTACTTAAGAAAAAGTCCGGTTTTCCAGGCGGCCCAGTTATCAAAATGGTTCTGCTTTAAATACGCCAAATTCTTTAAAAAGATATTCTTTATCGCCTTTCTGCCCCTTTTCTTGGCCTTCCTTTTCGGCTTCTTCACCAATGAGTTCTCGATAACGGCCCTTGCCCATCTCTTGGGAGCCTCTCTTTTACTGATGTCTTTGGCGGTTATCTTTTGGCAGCTGGACCTTTTCTTCAATTTAAAGGTTGGGAGGCCTGAACCAAAAGCCAGCCTCAAAGAGGTTATTTCTGATATTGAGAATTTCAACCTGGCAGATTTCATAGAGCTTGAAGCCGCCCTGATGTTCAAAAGAGCCGACAATATCTGTCAAATCAAAAAAATCTCTTTTCATACCACCGTTCTTTTCTATTCCTTGCTTTCCGAAAACCCGCCCCTAACTTCTTTTGTCTTTTCCAGGCTTCTGCTCAGCCAGACAGAAATCCAGAGATCTCTCGAAGAGAAAATCAAGCAAATTCATGCCGGAGAAAACCAGAATCCAGTTGATTTCTTTATTGAAGCCTTAAATAATGCCGACAAAAGAGACAACAAGCTCATTAGCTGCGGCAACGTCCTGACCGCCCTATCAAAATACGATCCTCATTTCCGGGAGCTGCTCATTGAGTCAGATCTCCGGTCAGAGGACATCGACAACCTGACCTGGTGGTGGGAGACTAACCAAAAGAAGATGGCCGAAAGGAAGAAATTCTGGGAGTATAAGAACCTGATCAAAATGGGCTCTGTCGGCAAAG
The DNA here is from genome assembly GCA_030693425.1 of bacterium. Taxonomy (NCBI): domain Bacteria; species bacterium. Next base: position 161,530 of record JAUYAM010000002.1, on the reverse strand, counting down.
AGTGGTCTGCCGGCTACACCGTCACCCTCGACCGCCACTCCACCGACTTGACCGAGGTTGTCAAAGACCAAGGATTTGCGGAAATCGTCGGCCATCAAAAAGAAATCGAGCAGATTGAAAGATCTTTGGCCAGAAGCGAATTCAGCAATGTTTTGCTTGTCGGAGAGGCGGGATCGGGCCGGGGAGCGATAATCCAAGCCTTGACCCAAAAACTTCTTTTCGGCGAAAGCCTGCCGGAACTCAATTACAAAAGAGTGGTTGAGCTGGACCTGCCTTCCTTGATCAGCAGCTGCCAAGGACAGGAAGGAGTGGCCCAGCTTTTAGAGAGAATCTTTCAAGAAATCCTGATGGCGAAAAATATCGTTCTGGTCATCCAGGACTTCCACAACTTTCTCGGCGGCGGCAAAACCCAGGGGCCGGGGAAAATCGACATCTCCGGAGTTATCGCCAGATATCTCCAAATCCCCAGCTTTAAATTCATCGCCGTCACTAATTTTCCCGAATTCCATAAAACCGTCGACACCAGCCAGGTAGGCCAATTCTTTGAAAAAGTGGAAATCTCGCAAATTTCCCAGGAAGAAACAATTATGCTTTTGGAGCTGTTCGTTCCTTACTGGGAAGCAAAGTACAAGAAATTCATCAGCTATCCCGCCTTGAGAGAGCTAGTAACCAAAGCTGACAGGTATTTGCCGGCTCTGCCTTTCCCGAAAAAAGCGACCGACCTGATGGCCGAGACCATAATTTCCATTGCCCAGACCAAAGAACCGATTTTACTGCCAAAGCACGTTGCCAAACTGATCTCCGAAAAAACCGACATCCCGGTCGGCCAGCTGTCAATCAAGGAAAAACAGGTTCTTCTTGACCTCGAAAGCCTGATCCACCAAAGAATCATTAACCAGGAAGAAGCCGTCAAAGAGGTTTCGGCGGCCTTGAGAAGAGCGAGATCCGACATCACCGTCAGAAAAGGGCCAATGGGGACTTTTCTTTTCTTGGGGCCCACGGGCGTAGGCAAAACCGAAACCGCCAAAGCCTTGGCGGCAATCTACTTTGGCTCGGAAGAACGAATAATCAGGCTCGACCTCTCCGAATACCAGAATGTCCAGGATTCAAAAAGGCTGATCGGATCCACCGAAGAGCAGAGCTTTTTCGTCAACCAGGTCAGAGAAACTCCTTTTGCTTTGATTCTTCTCGATGAAATTGAAAAGGGCCATCCGAATATCCTGAATCTGTTTTTGAGAATTCTCGACGAAGGCTTTATGACCGATGGCCTGGGGCGGAAGATCAGCTTTCTCAACACTGTCATTATCGCCACTTCCAACGCCGGCTACCAGGTGATTTTAGAAGCCTTGGCCAAGGACTTGGCCATGCCGCAGATCAAAGAAAAACTTTTGAGCCACGTTTTCGAACAAGGGCTTTTCAGGCCGGAATTCATCAACCGCTTTGACGCCGTCGTCGTCTTCAAGTCTTTGACCAAAGAAAATCTTCTGGCGATCGCCGGTCTCCTGATGCAGAAATTGAAGAAAAACCTGATGGAAAAAGGAATTGAGCTGGTAATCACCGACGCCCTGAAAGAGAAAATCGTCGAATTGGGATATGACCCGGTTTTCGGCGCCAGGCAGATGCGGAGAGTCATTCAAGACAAAGTCGAGAATATCTTAGCTTCCGCTCTGCTGTCGGGCCAGTTAAAAAGAGGCAGCCGGATTGAAATTACGGTGCCGGATTTCAAATTAAACTTGCTGTAAGAAGATTCGTTAATATCGCTTTCAGCTACGATCGTAGCTGAACCACACCTTACTTCTTAATCCTTGAAAACAGCCGCCGAAAGGCGGTTTTAACGTTCTACTACCCTGTGGAAAACCTGTGGGGAAGACCGCTATTTTCTCTGGTTGACGGTGGTATCTGGGTGGGCTATAGTGGACTCAGTGGGGACAATTGTGGATAAGTGTGGGAAAACCACTTAAAATAGGGGATAACTCAAACCCAATGACCATATTTACCGGCGAATACACATATTCAATTGACGAGAAAAAACGTTTGGCTATTCCCGCAAAAATGCGTTCATTTTTGGGCGCCAAAGGCGTAATTACTCGAGGCCTAGACAAATGCTTGTATCTATTCACTGCCAAAGAGTGGGAAGTGATGGTGGAAAAAATCTCAAAACTGCCTCTGGCCGGCTCTGATTCAAGAAGCTTTGCCAGATTTTTTTTAACCGGGGCCATGGAAGTTAATTTAGACAACCTGGGCAGAATCTTAATTCCAGACTTTCTCAAAAAATATGCCGGCCTAAACCGGAAAGTAGTCGTCGCCGGCGTCAATAATCACATTGAAATCTGGGATGAAATCAAATGGCAGGAATACCGGGACAAGACCGAAGTTGCCAGCGAGGAAATCGCCGAAAGACTATACGAAAACAAAGAACTGGGAATATAAACAAGTTTGTTTCTAACGAAATAAATAGAATGCACATCCCCGTCCTTTTAAAAGAGGTTATTGATTATCTTGACCCTAAAGCGAACAAAAACTTTATCGACTGCACTCTGGGGGAAGGCGGCCACGCCCTGGCCATCTTAGAGAAAAACGGACCTAAAGGAAAGGTCCTCGGCATAGAACGCGACTCGGAAATTTTCAAGAATACTAAATACAACCCTTCGACAAGCTCAGGGTTGTCCCGAGCGGAGTCGAGGGACAAGATACTAAATACCAGATACAAAAACCGCCTAATCACCGTCTGCGATAACTTTGTCAATTTAAAAAAGATTGTTAATGAGCAGAAATTCAACGAGGTCTCGGGCATCCTTTTCGACTTAGGGCTTTCCAGCTGGCACTTACAAGAGTGTGGCAGGGGATTCAGCTTCTCCAAAGATGAACCGTTGAATATGAGATTAGATGGTCAGCAATTCAAAAATGAATTAACGGCTTACCAAATCGTTAATTGCTGGTCAGAAGAAGAAATCGAAAGGACTTTGCGCCAATACGGCGGGGAAAAATTTGCAAAAAGAATTGCTGAAAGAATTTGCCTCGCCAGAAAGGCAAAACCAATCGAGAGCACCAAACAGCTGGCCGAGATCGTCAAGAAAGCCGTCCCTCCAAATTACGAAAAGGGAAGAATAAATCCGGCCACCAGAACCTTCCTGGCTCTAAGGATCGTTGTCAACCAAGAACTGGAAAACCTTGAAGAGACTCTGCCGCAGACCCTGGATGTCCTTGAGAAAAACGGCAAGGTTCTGGTCATTTCCTTCAACTCTCTCGAAGACCGCTTGGTCAAAAACTTTTTCAGAACCAAAGAAAAGCAAGGATTAATCAAAATCTTAACCAAAAAGCCGGTGGTCGCCGGCGGCAAAGAATTAGAAGAAAACCCCCGCTCGAGATCAGCCAGCCTCAGAGCGGCAAAAAAACTATGACTAGCCTAGCTTTCCCGTACCGATTAACAAAATTTCCATCGTTTGCTTTTCCCAGGCTTAATCAGAATTTAATTCTCGGCCTGGAATTGGCTTTCATAGTTTTCCTAACTTCGCTCTGCCTCTGGCAAAACAATCAATTTGTCGCCAGAACCTACCAGTCCCAAAATCTTCAGCTTAAAGTAGCCGGGCTGAAAAAAGAAAACGAGTCTTTGGAAATGAATTCCCTCAGAGAAAATTCCCTTTCGAATCTCGAAATATTAGTCCGGGATCTCGGCCTGGAGAAAACGGGGGAAGTGACCTTTATCCGGTCTCCGGGAACAATCATGGTTGCCAGATAGTTTTTTAATAAAAAATGAATGACCGCCGGCTAAACTTAATTCTTATTGTGCTGGTTCTATTAGGAGCGACCGTTATCGGTCGCTTGTTTTCGATCCAGGTTCTCAAAGGCAAATTCTACCAAGCTTTGGCTCAAGGCCAGCAGAAGTTCTTTTCCCAAGTTTTGGGAGAAAGGGGAGAGATCTTTTTTGCCGGCGGCCAGAAACTGGCTACCAACCAGGCCAGAAGTTTCATCTATATTTCGCCGAGAGATATTAAAGACCCAGAAAAGACAGCCGCGGCCTTGAGCCGGATACTCGACCTGGAAGAATCTTTTGTCCGGGAAAAACTAGCTAATGACAGCCTTTATGAGCTGGTCAAGAATAAGGCAACTGGGCCAGAAATAGAAAAGCTCGAGAGGCTGGGTCTTGCCGGCGTCTATGTCGGCGAAGAAAGAGTCAGGGCTTTTCCCCAAGGGAGTCTTGCTTCCCAGACTATCGGCTTTGTCGACTCTGATAAACAGGGGCAATACGGCCTGGAAAGCTATTATCAAGAAGCCCTCGAGGGAAAGCAGGGGCTCCTTGAAGGAGAAAAAGGATCAAAAGGCCTGCTGCTTTCTTTTTCTTTGCCCGAAGAAGTCAGAAAAGGGAACGATCTCGTCTTGACTCTGGATTACCAGGTCCAGTTTGAAGCTGAAAGGCTTTTGAATAAGGCTAAGCAGGATTTGAAGATCGATTCGGGAACGATCATTGTTCTAAGGCCCGACTCAGGCGAGATTGTCGCCTTGGCAAATTATCCTAATTTTGACCCGAACAGTTACGAACAGGAAAAAGATTGGGGCATTTTCCAAAACTCCGCCGTCCAGAAGATCTTTGAACCCGGTTCTGTCTTCAAACCCATCACCATGGCCTCGGCTATTGAAGAAAAGAAAATTACTCCCCAGACAACCTACATTGACGAAGGAGTAGTTAAAATCGGCAGAATCCCGATTTTCAATTACGCCAACCGCATTCACGGAGAAACGACAATGACTCAAGTGTTGGAAAAGTCAATCAATACCGGAGCGGTCTGGGCCTATCAGCAGCTGGGATCAGGCCCTTTTTTAAAATATCTAAAGAAGTTTGGCTTCTTTGAAAAGACCAACATCGACGTTCAAGGCGAGGTTTTTTCCCAAAACAAGGAGTTCAAAAAGGGATATGAGATCAATTTTGCCACCGCCAGTTTTGGCCAGGGAATCGAGATGACCCCGATCCAGCTGGTCAGGGCTTTTTCGGCGATCGCCAACGGCGGAAAATTAACAAAACCCCATCTCGTTAAAAAGATTATTGACAAAGACGGCCTGGCTAAAGAAATCTTGCCCGAGTTTTCGCGAAACATCATTTCTTCAGAAACCAGCGCCCAGGTAGTTTCGATGATGGCCAGCGTTGTCGAAAACGGCTATGGCAAAGCAGCTAAAGTGCCGGGGTATTTTGTCGCCGGCAAGACCGGAACCGCCCAGGTTCCCTGGGCCTCTCTAGGGATAGACAAATCAGGCTACTCTGACAAAACCATCCAGTCTTTTATCGGCTTTGCTCCAGCTTTCAGCCCAAAGTTCCTGATCCTGGTCAAGCTCGACAATCCCGAAACTAAAACAGCCGAATACTCTGCTATCCCCGTGTTCCACAACCTAGCCAAATATATTATCGACCTCTGGCAGATCCCGCCTGATTACCAGCCCTAAACCAATTTACAATTTTCAATTTTCAATTTAGAATCTGAGTAGCGCTCTATACAAGATTTCTTCCAGGAATCTTGTCGAGCTCGACAAAGACTTCATTGGAAGTCTTTGTATAGAGCCGCTATCGTCTAGTGGTTTAGGACATTAGCTTCTCAAGCTAGTAACCGGGGTTCGAGTCCCCGTAGCGGCGCAAAGTTTCGGCGAGTAGGTCAAGTTGGAAACACGAGTTCGCCCCGTCATTCGACGGGGCGCCATATCGAATGATATGGCGAGTCCCCGTGGGGGCATTATAGTAGGTTCGTGGAGTCATTCGACTCCACGCCCGATCGGATGATCGGGCGAGTCCGGTTAGGGGCGCAAAGGGGTTTTTAGTACATTTTTATCAACCCCGCTTTCAGTAGGGAAAATATATCACATCATGGAGAGGAAAAATGTCTGCTACCACAAATACCTGTAGTGATTGCAACCTCATTCCTAAAGGATGTGCGGAATGCGACAGCGCTCCGCCAGAGCCTATCCAGGTTGTCTTGAAAATTCAGCCTCGCCGGCAACGGGTTAACCGGGTTAATACCGTCTGCCCTGCCTGCGGGAAAAAGACAAAAGGGGGCAGTGATTACCTGTCCAAGTTGCGGGCGACAGGTCCCGCGAGGATCCGTCAGTTAGCAACTTTTTTTGTGTGTGGGTGGGGCGGAAAGCAAATCCGCCCCTCTTTTTTTGCGTGAACCCCGCACCAATTTTACCGATACGCTTCTAGCGCAGTGCGGGCAGCGAATAGCTGCACCCCGAACTGGAGCGAAGCGCTGCGCCCAATTACGGGGGTTGCCTATTCGGCAAGCGCACTTCGCAGGATAATTCTCTAGTAAAATTGGTACGGGGTGAAAGATGCGTTAGCTAAAGAAAACTGCTAGAATGATCGGAGACGCTTTCATCTATATAACATGGTTAATTCCGTCAAGGCCACCAAGAAATATTCCAAAAGCCAACTCATCTCCAAAACCAGTTTTTTATGTGGCCGAGCTGATAGAGATCGTCGACAATATCAAAAATAAAGTGAAAAAGAATCGCTCCGAAAGCAAGGATGCCGCCATCATACTTTCGGCAAATGGAAACGGCAAAAAAAACTAGAAAAACAAAAAACCCTGAAAAGTTATGGAGGAGCAAACGATTAAACTTTTTATGATGAATCGTGGCTAAGGTAGCCATTTCTTTAAAACGCCGCGTCTTGAAAGCGATGATGATTTCTCTGGTTTCAGGAAACGATATATGATTTATACCGGTTGAAATAATACTATCTAAATCTATCAGATAGGTAAAAACCAGGAAAATGACAATGTTTTTAAAAGTAACCTGGAAACGGGAAAAAACCCAAAGCAACGAAAAACCCAATATCGCCACTAAAAAATGCTGAGCATAATGCCGTAAGGGTTTATTTTTGCTAAAATAATTAGTGTATAGCTCCGCCAACATGGGAATAATCAATACAATTATCAGATCAAGGGACGACCTTATCGGTCCGAGCCAGAAAAGCTACTGGGGTTATGATTTGGAAATATCCCTCGTGAATACTGAAGAGATTTCTCAAAAAGACGATCTCTTGCCCTCGGAAGCGAGGACAGTCGCCCAAGAGCTTTCTGGCAAAGAGCCTGTCAAACGCGTCATCGTCCTCAAAAACAGAAACAAAGAACTGGGACGGTTGACCACCAGCCAACTTAAGGAAATCTTTGACGATATGGGTTTTAATGTTGATACGATAATGTCCGGAACCCATCTTTCCGACTTCAATTGTGTCATGAACATCTCCGGTTTCATTATCCCAGGTTGGTATTATATTGCCAAGTTCCTGTCTAAGATATTCCGGCTTAGCGAAAAGCTCCTTCTCACCAAACTTGCTCCCGGAATAAAACGACTTCACGCAAGAATATTTGAAATGAATGACGGAAGTTGGTTGATTACGGCTCATACGGACTGGAATTGGATGAGTTTAAACTTCCCGCGCGTTTTTAAAGCCCATCTTGTCACCGGAACGGGAGATTATGAAGCAGGCACTGAAATTATGGGAAAATTGCTCTTAAGTTTTGCCGAATATTTGAAGCAGGGAAAAATCTTTCCTTACAGCGAAATTAAAAGAATCATTTCTCAAACGAATTAGATATAAAATGATTTGGCTCTATTCATTGATCAGCGTTACCGTTGTCAGCCTGATCTCCCTGGTCGGGGTTTTTAGCCTTTCCTTTGGCATAGAAAGAATAAAAAGAATTTCTCTTTTCATGGTCAGCTTTGCAGTTGGCGGCCTTTTCGGAGACGCTCTCATCCATCTCTTGCCCGAAACCTTCAAAGAGCTGGGGTTCGGACTGCTGCCGTCTCTCTTAATTGTCTTGGGAATCTTGTTATTCTTTATTCTGGAAAGATTTTTAAGATGGCGGCATTGCCACGAAATTGACTGCCCTGACCATAAAAAAGCTGTTGCCGGCATGATTCTTATTGGCGACGCTGTCCATAACCTGATCGACGGCATGGTTATTTCTGCCAGTTTTATGACCAGCCTGCCTCTCGGCCTAGCCACCAGCCTGGCCGTAATCTTCCACGAAATCCCGCAGGAAATCGGCAACTTCGGCGTTCTTATCCACGGCGGCTTTGCGCCAAGAAAAGCGCTTCTGTTTAATTTCTTGACCGCTCTGACGGCTATTCTGGGAGCCGTCATCACTCTTTTTGTCGGATCAAGGATCAATAACTTTTCTTTATTTTTATTGCCGGTGACAGCCGGCGGTTTCCTCTACATCGCCGGATCAGACTTGCTGCCGGAACTTCACCGCGAGGTCCAACTTAAATCCTCTTTAGCTCAATTATTTTTTATAATTCTCGGTGTCGGAATCATGGCTCTTCTCGCCTTTCTTGGATAAACCGATAAACTCACGATCGTAGGTTTATCGATTAATTTTGTTCGCAAATATGACTCAAAAGCTGAAAATTAAAGAAATTCAATGCAAATCAGCTATTGGCAAATGCGGGTTTCCCGGCGGGGGCTTTGCTATCAATCCCTACGTCGGCTGCGCTCACGCTTGCCGTTATTGCTATGGTCGTTTTATAAAAAGATTCACCGGCCACCAAGAACCGTGGGGAAGCTTTGTTGACGTGAGGATGAACGCTGCCGAGGTTTTGGAAAAACAAATGAAATCGCCGAAATTCCGCGGCCAGCAGATTTACATCGGCACGGTCACCGACCCTTACCAGCCTTTGGAAACCAAATACAAATTAACGAGGCAAATTCTTGAGGTTCTCATTAACTACGATAACCCCGTTGTCATTATGACCAAATCCGCCTTGGTCCTACGCGATCTCGACTTGCTTAAAAAACTAAAAAGCCCCGAAGTTTGTTTCACCATCGCCACCCTTGACGAGAATTGGAGAAAATTGAGCGAACCAGGTTCTGTCAGCGTTAAGGCGCGGCTTGGAGCCGCCAAAAAACTAGTAAGCTACGGCATTAAGGTTGAAGCAATGATGGGGCCTTTTTGGCCCTATTTTACCGATCCAGAAAAACTCTTGCCGGAGTTTAAGAAAGCGGGCATCGCCAAGGTCCATACCGAAAGCTTAAACACCATTGGCGGAAACTTTACGGGCGTGGAAATGGTTCTGAAACAAAATTATCCCAAACTCTTGCCCGAGTTCAAAAAGATCTTCTTTCAGCCGGGAGAATTTTATAAGTTCTACGACACGGCTAAGCAACAAATTGAACTCTTGTCTAAAAAATACCTGATTCCGACCACTATTCATTTCGGCAGGGGCCACGCCAGGTAGTGAAAATTCGACACGACGAGCGACTCTCGTCGCTCGTCCCATCCCGTTTCTAGCGGGACGGAATAGAAAATTAAGTCGAATTTCTACTCCCTGGCACGCGGCCAAATTCAAATCCTAATTTAAAAGATGACAAAAGACATCAAGTCAAAAATCATTAGAGAGATTGACAGAACAAAGAGCGAGCAGATTGCTTTTCTTCAGAAGCTGGTCCAGACAAACTCTGTCAATCCATATATCGAAGACCCTCTCAAATCAAGTCCTTATGAGCCAGTTGAGTTGGCAGTGGCAGATCTTATCTTTAAAAAGCTCGAGTCAGTCGGCCTAAAGCCGAAATTGGTGGGGCTTTCTCCCAAGCGTCCGAATGTTGTCTGCCAGCTCGGCAGCGGAAGCAAAACCATCATCTTTAATGGCCACATGGATACCATTTCCCCAAGCCGGAACTACGATTTCGATCCCTTTGCCGGCCTGATCAGAAAAGGAAAGCTTTGGGGCGTAGGCGCTCTGGATATGAAATCTGCTCTTGCTTGTTATGTCTTCATGGCAAAAGCAATTTTAAAATTTGCGGATAAGCTTAAGGGAAATATCCTTCTTCAATTCGTAGTTGATGAAGAGCCGATGGCCGCCTCCGGCTTTGGTACCAGCTACCTCCTTAAAAAAGGCTATCTTGGAGACGCCGCAATTATTGGCGAACCTGGCAGTCATAAAATCACTATCGGCAACAGAGGCGGCTACCGTTTCAGACTCGAGGTTTTTGGCAAAGCTGTCCATTCTGGCTCGCGCGAATGGGAACAGAAAAAAGAAGGAAAAAACGCGATCCTGGAAATGGCCAAGGCAATTGCCGCTTTGCAAGATCTGAAACTTCCCGACAAAAACTTTCCTGTTTTCCCGGGCAGAAAAAACGTCTTTACTTTCCCGACGACAATCAGCGGCGGCAAAGCCATAAATATAGTTCCTGATTACTGCTCTGCCTTGGGAGATGTTAGAACTCTGCCGGGGATAACCCAAAAAGCCATTGAAAGCAAGATGAAAATAATTCTCGGGAAAACCGGAATCAAATACAGGCTGACGCCGATAGTCTATGTTCCCTCTGTCTTTGTCAAAGAGAAAGAGCCGATCGTCCAAGCCTTAAAAAAGAATGCTGAAAAAGTCCTGAACAAAAAGCTTTATGCCGAGGGTTCCGGACCCTGGAGCGACGTCTGGATGTTTATTAAAAACGGGATTCCGGCAATCAACTTCGGCTGCAAAGGAAATGGCATGCACGGCAAAAACGAGTATGTGGAGATAAAAAGTCTTTTTGAAGTAACAAAAATCTACGCCTTAACCACGATTGATTTCTTGAAATAACATGCTTCCGCCGGGACACCTAGCTGTTTCATATATTTTGGTAAAGTCGGCCGAACTCGCTGGCTTTAATGTTTCTTTCCCGGAAACTTTGGTGATTCTAGCCGGCAGCATAATTTTAGACTTTGATATTGTCTTTGCTTCTTTTCTCAAGAAATCTCACCACGATCTCGCCACCCACACGCCTTTGGGCGTTTTTGGCATCTGGCTGAGCTTTGTCCTGCCATTTGGCAGCTACTTTTCTACAGCCGCCAAAGTCCTGATTCTCCTCTGTCTTCTGCTGCATCTGGTCTTGGACGAAACCGGTTTCTGGCTCTGCAGACTAAGACTCCAGGAAATATCCGAAGAACCGCAGATAAACTGGCTTTATCCTTTGACTAAATTTCCTGATGGCAAGACAGTCTACGAAAACCATCCCTTTGATTTTTCCTGGCTTGACGACTATATAAGAAAAGCAAAAGCTAATGTTTTTTTGGAAATAGTTCTTTCTCTTATCGCCTTACTAGTTTTCTGGCTGACGTAAACTGCCAGGAAATCAAAATTTTCAAAATCACGCCAAACTCAAAATTTACGAACAAATTTGTTCTTAGCGATCATGGTGACAGTCACCTTTCGCAATGGTGACAGTCACCTTTCGCAAAGTTACACAACCCCACCCGGAACTTAGAACAGAAGTGATTTTGTGTTAAAATATGTTCATGAAAAGAAAATCTCTTTTCTCGGGCATAAACGGACTTTTGACCAGCGTTTTCCTGTTGGATTTCGGTTTTTCTCTGGCCGGGATTTTCATTCCCCTTTATATTTTCAAAATAACTCACAGTTTTGTCTGGGTCTTTGCCTTTTACCTGCTTTTTGACCTGACGATTATTGTTTTCACTTTGCCGGCCGCCCGGCTAGTGGCTCGCTTTGGATCAGACAAAATCTCTTTTACTGGAACCATTTCCAGGTCATTGTTTTTTCTGTTTTTGATCTTGAGCGGCAAAAATATTCTGTTTTTGGTTCCGGCTGCCGTTCTCTGGGGCCTGGCCATCCCTCTTTACTGGCTACCGTTCCACCTGAGCGTGGTCGGCTCAGACCAGTCTCTTGCCTTTGGGAAAGACTCGGCAAAAATCAATCTTGTCTCAAAGCTGGCGACCATTGCCGGACCGGTCCTTGGTGGCGTCATTATTCAAACTTCAGGATTTACCAGCCTCTATTTGTTCGGCTTTGTCTTTTTGATTGCTTCCGGCCTGCCCTTATTTTTTGACAAATACGAATTCAAATTTCCGGATATTTCCTTAAAAACCCTCAAAGAAAATCTGCCGATCAGGCAAATGCCAAGATTGTTCCTGGGGTTTTTTGGCACCGGGCTGATTGACAGATTCTACGGCCTTACTTGGCCTTTTTATGTCTTTCTGTTGATAGGGTCATATAAGTTCTTGGGCTCAATCACCTCGGCCGGGCTTTTCGCCTCTTTTATCCTTTTGATTATCGTCGGCCGCCTGGCCGACCGCTTTGGCAGTAGAATCCTCCGCCTAACCATTCCCCTGAACTTCTTTAATTTGATTGGCCGAATTTTCCTGACTGGCCGGCTTTCCTTATTCCTAGTAGACCTTGTTTACCAGCTCGTTTCAATCTTCATCTGGGTTCCTTTAGACCAATTGAGCTATCAGACCGCTGTTCAAACCAAGAAATTAGAATTCTTTCTCAGCCGGGAACTGGCAATCCATTCCGGATCCTTGCTGGCGGCCTTAATACTGATTTTGAGCCTCAGTTTTTTTGGCCTAAATTGGCCGTTAGCTTTTGCCCTGGCGGCTTTCAGCCTTTTGCTGATCGGCCAGCTCGGTTTTGCCAAAGAAGAGGGAATTAGGTCGGCCGGAGTGGTCCTAATCAGGAAAGACGGCGCTATCCTTATGCAAAAAAGAGACAATAAAAGCAATATTGTTTTCCCCGATCACTGGTGCCTTCCCGGAGGCAAAATCCGCATTGGAGAGATCGCCCCCGAGGCTGCCTCCAGAGAACTAAAACAAGAAACGGGCTACCAAGCCAAATCCCTGAGTTTTCTGACTGAAGAGAGTTACTCTTTGCCAGCCGGAGGCAAGGTCACCCGCCACATCTTCTGGGCAGAATACGATAATTTCCAGAAAATCAAATGTTCTGAAGGAGAGAAAATGGAATTCCTAAAGCTGGAAGACTTTACCGAAAAGAAAATCTTTCCCGGCCACGAAAATCTCTGCCGCCTGGCTCTGGAAAAGTTTTTAAAAATATAAATAAACCAAAATGCGCAAAAGTTATATCATAATTCTGGCAATTATCAGCTTTTCGTTCATAATCGCTATCTCCCTCTATCAAATCCCATGTTATCCCGAAAAAGTCGCCTCGCACTGGAACATCAAAGGCGAAGTTGATGGCTACCTGCCAAAGTTCTGGGGCCTTTTTTTAATGCCGGTTCTTTCCCTGATTCTTTTCGGACTCTTTGTTTTTCTCCCCAAAATCGACCCCTTAAAAGAAAACTATCAGCACTTCCGGAAATACTACGACGGCTTCATCGTCCTCTTAATCATCTTCCTGTTTTCCCTCTTTTTATTGACAGTCCTCTGGAACATCGGATTCAGGTTCAATATGGCCGGTCTTATGACGGCGGCTATGGGAATATTTTTCTTTTACCTGGGAATCATGGTTGAGAATGCCAAAAGAAACTGGTTTATCGGTATCAGAACACCCTGGACATTGAGCTCGGATTCCGTCTGGGACAAAACCCACAAGCTAGGCGGAAAACTCTTTAAAATCTGCGGCTTAATTGCCCTTGCCGGGATCTTTCTGCCTCCGCCAATCGGTTTTTGGCTTGTGATTGGCCCTGTAATTTTAAACTCGCTTGCCGTTTTCGCTTATTCCTATTTTGTCTACCGCCAAGAAAATAAAACTCCGCAAACATAACGACTCGTGATATCGTCAATCATTATGCCTGAACTGCCAGAAGTAGACCCCGAACCAATCCTCGTTTCACTCGGATGGTACGGGGCAAGAACAATCAGAAAAATTTATGCCAGAGTTACCAGAGGTTGAGACAATTAAACGTTACTTACAGAAGGCGATTGTTGGGAAGACAATCATCGGTGTTGAGGTTTTGTCAGAAAAACAGTTTCCCGACAATCCAAAACAGGTCATTGGCCAAAAGATTTTAGCCGTTGACAGGCGAGCTAAAGTCTTGATCATAAGGCTGTCGAACAAAAAATCCTTACTGGTGCATTTGAAACTCTCCGGACAGCTAATTTGGGCGAAAAAAGCAGGGGAGAAAGCGGTTTTCAGAAACGAGATCCCTTTTGCCGGAAAAGAGCTTCCGGCAAAGACCACCAGAGTCATTATTTCTTTAAGCGGCGGCAAGCTCTTTTTCAATGAAATGAGGAAATTCGGCTGGATTAGGATTTCAAATGAGGATCAGCTTAATTCGGAACTGAAAAGATACGGCCCAGAGCCTTTTGCCAAAGATTTTTCAACAGAGTATCTCCAAAGTATTTTCCAAAAAAGCTCAAAACCGATTAAAACGGTTTTGCTGGATCAGGAGAAAATCGCCGGCATTGGCAACATTTACGCCAACGAAGCCTTGTTTAAAGCTAAAATTAATCCGGCCAGGCCGGTCAAAGGCCTAACCGTTGACGAGATTCAAAAACTGCGGCAAGCAATCCTGCTGGTTCTAAAGCAGGGGATTAAATACGGAGGAGCAAGCGATGTTTTCAATGTCAAACCCGACGGCAGCAAGGGACGATACCAGGAGCACTTCCTGGTTTATCGCCAAAATGGGCAAAAATGCCCAAAATGCGGCACAACTATAAAAAGAGTGAATCTGGGAGGCAGGGGAACCTTTTTCTGTCCAAAGTGCCAAGTATAAAAAATTGTGCGAGACTCAACCTGCGTTATTTTTGCTGTCTTTCTAAAATCTGTTATCATAAATATATGCCCCGTAGGAAATGATTATGTTTTCGTTGTTTTTCAAGCCAGAGATTTAAAGACATATGACTTTAATCTTTCAGAGAAACCTTAAAAGATCAATTCAAAAACATAATTAACAAATATTTTCTTTTCAATTTAATTCTTATCAAATGAAACATCCCTTACTTCATATAAACAGTCGATTAAGAAAAATGACGGAAAATATTTAATTTCCTACGGGGTATGTCTGACGCCAGAAAATTATTGGTGGCGATTGCCACTCTAACCAGCGTCATTATCGGCACCGGGTTTTTCACCCTGCCTTATGTCGCCAGCCAAGCCGGAATCTGGATAACTTCCGGTTATTTTTTAATTCTGGGCGCTCTCGTTTTGCTGATACATTTAATGTTTGCCGAGGTGGCTTTAAAGACGCCTGATTTCATGCGCTTGCCCGGTTTTGCCCAATTCCACTTGGGCAAATGGGGAAAGAAAATGGCTTTGGCTTCCATGGCTGTTGGTTCTTTCGGCACGCTTTTGATTTACCTGATTATGGGAGGCGAGTTTTTAACCAATCTGCTCCAGCCCGTATTCGGAGGAAACCAATTGTTTTACACCCTGGCCTATTATACCTTTGTCGCTTGTTTTATCTATTTTGGCATCAGGCCTTTGGCTAAAATTGACTTTGTGGATTTGGCGGCTTTTGGCATTGCGCTTTTGATTATTTGGGCCGGCGGACACCAGCTTTGGCGCGTTGGGAATTTCTTGACGCCGGCCAGTTTTGGCAAATTTTTCCTGCCTTACGGACCCCTGCTTTTTACTCTCTGGGGCGCGACTATGATCCCGGAAATAGAAGAGATGCTCGGCGACAAAAAAGGAAAGCTTCTGAAAAAAGCGGTTTGGGCGTCAATGATAATCTCGGCAATTTTTTATTTCCTTTTTATGGCTCTGATTTTGGGAATTAGCGGCAAGGCCGCCACCCCAGACGCTTTTTCTGGGCTAAAACCGTTTCTGGGACAGGGGATTGCGGGACTGGGATTTCTTTTGGGAATTATCACGATTTTTACTTCTTTTGCCGCTATCGGAATAACTTTGGAAAAAGTCTTTCGCTATGACTTCAAAATTCCCAAAAACTTGGCTTTCCTACTGGTAACCGGCGTTCCCTTAGTCCTTTTTTCCCTCGGGATGCGGAATTTCCTTGAAATCATTGGTTTGGTGGGGGGCGTGATGATGGGCATTGAGGGCATCCTGATTCTTTTAATGTACAAAAAAGTCCATCCCAAAAGATCCTGGGTTTATCCTTTAATTTTGATTTTTCTCGGCGGCATTATTTACCAAATAATATATTTTGTTAAGTAGCTCAAAACAATGTTATTTTTTCATATTTTAATCTTTGTTGCTTCCTCTTTGTTGCTGGCTTTTTCCGGAAACATTGTGGTCGATAACCTCATCAGCCTGGCCAAACGATTGAAATGGCGGGAGTTTGTCGTTGGTTTCCTGATCATGGCCATAGCCACCTCTTTGCCCAATCTCTTTGTCGGCGTCAATGCCGCTCTAAGGGGCATTCCCGAGCTTTCTTTTGGAGACGTTGTCGGCGGAAACGTTGTTGACCTTACCCTGGTCACCTCCCTGGCTGTCTTGGTCTCTGGCGGCATTATTGCTGAAAGCAGAATGGTCCAGACCAGCTCTTTGTTTACTCTGTTGATCGCCGTCTTGCCGCTGCTTTTATCTTTAGACGGCCAACTGGGAAGGATTGACGGCCTGGTTTTGATATTGGCTTTTTTCCTTTACGCCGCCTGGCTTTTTGCCACCGAGGACAGATTCCACAAGGTCTATGGAGGCAAAGAAAAAAAACAGGGTTTCGGAAAAAGCGTCTTTCTCCTGATAGCCAGCCTGGTTTTGCTGGTAATCGGCTCTCAGGGAATGGTTACCTCTGCCTTATTTTTTGCCGAGTTTTTGGGAATGTCGATAGGCTTAATCGGCATTTTGATTGTCGGCTTGGGCAACTGCATGCCAGAGATCTATTTCAGCATCATTTCTGCTAAAAAAGGACAGTCATGGCTGATTTTGGGAGATTTGATGGGAAGTGTTATTAATTGCGCCACCCTGGTTTTGGGAATAGTCGTTCTCATTTCTCCGATCATAATAACTGATTTTTCTCCGTATCTGATGGCCAGGATATTCCTGGTGATTTCAGCGGTTTTCTTTCTGGTATTTTTGAGGTCAGGAAAGAAGATAACCAGAAAAGAGGCCTTTTTCCTCCTCGGAATTTATATTGCCTTTTTGCTCTCTGAAATTTTCTTAAGGCGCGGATAATCTCCTCCGAGCTTGAAATGCGGAATGAGCTTTGCTAGAATAGGCTAATGCCGGTTTTTTATTTTGCCCTTGCAATCGTAGCCGTAATCATTGCCGCTGCAGTAGTGGTTTTCTTCCTTATTAAAAATTCTCAAACCGACAAAAATCAAAGCGAATCGATTTTAAACCTTGAAAGAAGGCTCACCGATCTAATGAGCCAGCAGTTAAAAGAGATCAGGGGGAGCGTTGACAACACTTCCAAAGAAATGCACGACCAAATACGCTCTTTTACCAAAGAAGCGACAGAAATAAGTGAAAATATAAAGCAGATTCAAAACAAAGTTTCTGACGTTTCAAGTTTCCAGGATATTTTCAAATCTCCAAAATTAAGAGGTACTTGGGGAGAAGCCCAGTTGGAACATATTTTAGCCCAGCATTTTCCCAGAGAGCTTTATCAAAGCCAATATCTGTTTAATTCCGGAGAAGCAGTGGATTTTATCTTAAAACTGCCGAATGGCAAAGTCGTGCCGATTGATTCCAAGTTTTCTACAGAAAACTTCCAGAAAATGGTAGCTGCCGCCACCGACATTGAAAAGGAATTCTTCAAAAAAGCGTTCCTGGAAGATATTAAAGCTCAGGTCTTGTCTATTTCCCAAAAGTATATTATACCAGGGGAGGGCACCACTGATTTTGCCCTAATGTTTATCCCGGCTGAAGCCATTTATTATGAAATGATCAATAACGTTGCCAAGGAAATTGATATTACCGGCTTTGCCTGGTCAAGAAAAATTATTATTGCTTCGCCAAACACAATTTATTTAACTTTAAGAACAATTGAACATTGGTTCAAAGATACCCAGATTTCAAAACAAACCCAGCAAATCTTAAAAAGATTAGGGAAAATCTACCAGGACGGGGAAAAACTAATGGAAGATTTTCGCAAACTTGGCAGCCACTTGAGAAACGCTTCCTCAGCCTATGACAGCTCGGAAAAAAGGCTGACTCTGTTTGAAGAAAAGGTTGAAAAACTAATTGAAATTGACGAAACTAAAAAATTAGAAAGTAATAATCAAAAAGAATAATCTTTTATGAGCAACTCAACATTAGCTGTGATAAAAACCCCGAAGGATCCCGTCTCGGCGGGACCTACGGGGCAGGCCGGCGGCAAAAACAAGATAGATTTTGCCGTGATAAGAACCGGCGGCAAGCAATACATAGTCAGGCCCGGACAGAAACTAAAGATCGAGAAAATCGAAAAAGAAGTCGGCCAGGAAATCGTTTTCAACGAAGTTCTTCTGGTGGTTGAAAACGAAAAAACGAAAATCGGCACGCCTTTGGTGGAAAATGCCAAAGTTAAAGCCAAAGTTTTGACGCAGGGAAAAGGCAAGAAAGTGATTATTTTAAAGTTCAAGCCCAAAACCAGGTACCATAAAAAAATGGGCCACCGCCAGCCCTATACCGAAGTCGAGATTGAAAGCATTGAAAGCTAAAATATGCAGACAGTTTTTATTGCGACCGGCATTTTTCTTACCTATCTTTTCCTGGCTCATTATTTCAGTTATACAATCCTCAAAAACAAAACTCTCAAGAAAAGAAAGTGGGGTTTGAATATTTGCTGCGGCAGAACGGACGGTGGCGGAGTCAACGCCGACATCAAAAAACATAAAGATTTACCCGATTTTGTTTTGATTAAAGATGTTTATAACCTTCCTTTCACCGACAAACAATTCAAATACGTTCTTTGTTCACACACGATTGAACATGTCGACGACCCGAAAAGATTTTACCAAGAACTCAAAAGAGTGGGGGGAGAACGTTATTATTGTTGTCCCGCCCCTTTGGGATATTTTCGCCGCTTTTCTTGCCATTCCTACACATAAATGGCTGTTTTTAACTTTCAGAAAAGAACATCAAAACCTGCCCAGGTTCGTTCCTCTAATTTACGCCCAATTCTATCAAAAACTCTTCGGCCAATCCGTTTAGGTTTAATAACCGTCTCGCTCTTGCGTCTTTAAGACCTTCGCTTGCATCTTTAAAATCTTATTTTCCATTGTATTTTTATATCCCTTGTACAAGCATATGCGTGCACAGAAGAATATCTAACATAATAATACGGAGGATTTCCACGACTTTTTACAATAATCTGAAATGCCTTTTTAACCTAAGATCATTAGAAATTCTCTCTGTTTCTACGATATTGAGATAAGAATATATATCAAAAAATTCGGCTAAAAATTCTACTTCTTTTTCGCAGGGGTATGGAATAATCCAAGCGCTTTTTTGGAACTGATAAAAACCCAAGTCTTTCAGTCTTTCCCTTAAGGCGTCTCTTGCGCGACCGAATCTATTGGGAATATCAAAAATCACAATCCGCCATTTTCCATCCCAGGTTTGCGGTTTTTCAACCTTCAGACCATCGAGTTGGATTTCTTTTGTTTTTCTCTTTCCCTTTTCGGTAAGCTCGACGGTAAATTTGCCTTCTTTTTCCCGAAGAATTACTAAACGGTTTTTCTTTAATTTTTCAAGCGCTCTCTTAAATTTTATTTTCTCCCATTCTTTTTCAAAATATTTTTGGTTCCGTAAAACTTGCTTAGCAAGATTCAATAAAAAATATGGCGAGGTAGCCGCCACCGCCACAGCACCGGCAATAACCAGTCCCGTCAAAATATCCTTAGCAAGTTCTCCGTATCTTTCTTTCATATATTCATTTATTCATTATAAACTTGTTCATTTCCTGTGCAAGCATATGCTTGCACAGGAGAACAAAATTTTTATGCCTATTTATATCGATTAGACTAACCGATTAATCTAATCGATTAGTTTGTCCGAATGTTTTTTTATCTTTGCTATTTTCTACCTTCCAGAGCAGAAGATAAAGTTTCTTCGTCGGCGTATTCGATTTCAGCTCCAATCGGCAAGCCCTGGCCCAAGCGGGTGATTTTTTTATTCAGGGGCTTTAAAACCCTTTCCAGATACAGGGAAGTGGCAATGCCTTCGGTCGTGTAGCTGATGGCAATAATAATTTCCTTGAAATCGGCCTTGGACAAGCCAAAACTGGCCGGGTTTTTCAGCCTTTCCAAAAGGCTGTCGATTATCAGTTTTTCCGTTTCTCTCTTTTTCAGAGGAGAAAGCAGGCCCCCGAGTATGAAATAGAGGCCTCGGTATTTCCTGGTTTTCTCCAGCAAATCAAGATCTGCTTCTTTTTCGACCAGGCAGAGCAGGCTTTTGTCACGGCCGGGATCAAGGCAAATCGGACAGAGAAGCTCTTTGGCTTTCGGTTCAAAAGGGTTCAGGCAGAATTGGCAGATTCTGACAATTTTCTTCAAGTCGGCAATCGATCCCAAAATCTCCTCTATCTGGGATTCCGGCTTTCTTAAAAGATAGAAAACAAAACGCGAGGCGGTTTTCGGCCCCACGCCCGGAAAATGGGAAAAGATTCCGATCAGCTTTTGAATCTTTGGAGAAAACATTTCTAAGTCAAAAACTCTCTTTCTTCCTTTGCCAAGCTCCTGAAGCTGACTATCCTTTCGTCAAAATAGAGCTCTATCTTGCCGACCGGGCCGTTTCGGTGCTTAGCAATAATAATATCAGCGATGTTCTTTTTATCGCTGTCTTGGCGGTAGCGATCCTCTCTGTATATAAATAAGACCACGTCCGCATCCTGTTCCAGCGAGCCTGACTCTCTTAGATCGGCCAGCCTTGGTATTTGGGGAGACCTTTGCTCAACTGCCCTTGAAAGCTGGGAAATAGCCACTACCGGCACATTCAATTCCCGGCCCAAACCCTTTAAAGATCTGGAGATTTCGGTGATCTGCTGAACCATGCTCTCTGTTCCGGTTCTCGGCTCAACCAGCTGAAGATAGTCAATGACTAACAGGCCGAGCCCGTGCTCTGCCTGCAATCTTCTGGCCATGGCCCTCATTTGAAGAACATTGGAAGTGGCAGCGTCGTCAATAAAAATAGGGGCTTCAGCCAAAACTCCTAAAGCTGCCTGGATTTTGCTAAAGTCGTTGTCCTCTCCTTTTGAAGAAAGCGTCCCTGTCCTGATTTTCCAGAGATCAACTCCTGACTGGGAGGCGATAAGTCTGTCAACTACCTGGTCCATTGACATTTCCAGGCTGAAAACGCCGACGGGCAGTTTTTCATTTACGGCCACGTGCTTGACAAAATCCATGGCCAGAGAGGATTTTCCCATTGAAGGCCGGGAAGCTAAGATTATCAGGTCAGACTTCTGGAGCCCGGAAAGCATGTTGTCTAAGTCAACAAAGCCGGTCGGCACCCCTCTGGGGCCGCCTTCGTGTTTGGAAAGCCGGTCGATCCGGTCAAAAGCTTCCTCAAGACTGGCCTTGATAGGCAGGAATTTTTGGGTCAGGGATTTCTGAGTGATGCTGAAAATTCTTTTCTCGGCCTGATCGAGCAGAATCTCGACGTCCTCGGATTCGTTGTAACCCATCTGGCCGATCTCGTGGCTGGCGTCGATCAGGTCCCTTAAAATCCTTTTGCGCTGGACTATTTTGGCATAATTTAGAGTATGGGCCGCCGTCGGCACGGTATTCACCAGCTGGGTCAAGTAGGCATTGCCTCCGACTTCTTCAAGCTTGTCAGTTTCCTTAAGCCTGATGGAAACCGAAAGCAGATCAATCGGCTCGCTCTTCTCGAAAAGCTCGGCCATCACCCGGTAAATCTCCTGGTGGTCTGGCTTGTAAAAATCCTTTGGTTGCAAAAAATCAATCACCTTGACGATGGCGTTGTTGTCGATCAAAAGACTGCCCAAAACTGATTGTTCGGCCTCAAGATTCTGCGGAGGAAGTTTGTCTGAAAGCTGGTCCGGCATGATACTTTAAAACTAACAAAACTAGAAGCCTTTGACAACTAAAAGAAATCCCCTTATAATCCACACATACAATCCCTAGTCAGAAAAAAGGAGGCCTGTTATGTTCCAAGAGCTCTGTGACATCTTGTTGTTGCCGTTGGCTCTCATCATCTTCGCCTTTATCGTTTTACTCCGGTGGCGGTTACTCAAAAAACCGGACGCGAACGAGGCGGAAAATAAAACAGCACCAAGAGAGGAGAAATAAGGAATAACCTATCGTCGTCAGACAAAGCAGGACAGAAATAATCTGTCCTGTTTTGATTGGAAGCAATCTACGATTTTGGTTTGATCTTTGGTCCCTCGGTCGCATCTTCAATCTGCCAACCGAGTCTTTCCACCTCTTTTCTGATTTGGTCTGCTTCCTGCCATTGTTTTTCTTTCCTCAAATTTTCTCTTTGTTCAACTAATTTTTCCACTTCTGACGGTATCACAATAGGCGGCATCGAAGGAGACGGTCTGCTATTCTCCGCAATTCTGAGACCAAATACTTTATCAAAATTTATTGACAATTCATATCTATCTTTAAACGAAAGATTTTTGTCCTTTAAAACTTTCCAGATCAATCCAAGACATTTTGCCACATTCAGATCATCAGATAAATAGGCAACAAATTCCTCTGTATATTTTTTTCTTAATAATGGATTATCTTTTGGCGATTTGGAACCAGAAGATTCTTCCCATAAACGAGCTGCCGTCATATATAAACCGATCAGTGCTTTTTCTGCCCCCTTTAAACTCCGCCAGGTAAAGTTTAACCCCTGGCGGTAATGGGAAGTCATGATGAGATATCTCAGAGCTAAAGGATTAAAGCCTTTGGCAATTAGGTCTGTGACTAAAACATTATTTCCCAAGCTCTTTGACATTTTCTCTCCTTCCAACGTCAGCCACTCGTTATGGAGCCAGAAATTAGCCGTCCGCTTGCCGAAGGCGCCGAAAGCCTGGGCGATCTCGTTGGTATGGTGGATCGGGATGTGCTCTTTGCCGCCGGTATGAATGTCAAAAACTTTGCCCAGGTGCTTGGTTGACATGGCCGTGCATTCAATATGCCAGCCGGGAAAACCGCGGTTCCAAGGGCTATCCCATTGCATAATGTGGTTCGGTTGGTTGGTCACCCACAAAAGGAAATCCCAGGGTTTTTTCTTTTCTTTGTCAATTTCGGTCCTGGCGCCGGCAAATTGGTCTTTGAGGTTGAGCCGAGCAAACTTGGCATATCCTGGAAACCTTGAAGTGTCAAAAACCAAACCGGTTTTGGTTTTATACGCAAACCCATTTTTCTCAATTTTCTTGATTAAATCAATCTGCTCTTTGATATGGCCGGTTGCCCGGCAAAGAATATCGGGCCTTTTAATATTCAGCAAGTCCAAACTTTCTGTGAATTGCTTAATGTATTTGTCAGCGATCTCCCAGACGGAAAGATTCTCTCTTTTGGCGCCTTTTTCCATTTTGTCTTGGCCGGTATCTTCATCAGAAGTCATGTGGCCGACATCAGTGATATTCATCACCCATTTAGTTTTGAACCCGGAATAGCCTAAAAATCTAATCAAGGCATCCCACTGGACGTAAGCGTACATATGGCCGATGTGCTGATTCCAGTAAACCGTGGGCCCGCAAGAATAAATGCCGACAAAGCCATTTTTTATAGGCTTGAAATCCTCGAGCTTTCTGGTGAGAGTGTTGTAAAGTTTGATCATTTTACCTAATTTTACTATATTAACCCGTTTTAATCAAAGATAGTCGTGAAAAAAAATAGAAGCGCCGACTCCTTTGGGGTCGGCACTCTACTAATGATGAGATCTATGCTGCCACGAGGTCTCCCTCGGTTTCCTGCAGATATTTCTCAAGGGCTTTTATGGTGTCAAACCATTCCAGTTTGTCACCGATGTAAGCGGCCACGGCATCGCCTGCCTTGCAATGATAAATAGCGCGATGCAAACCAACTATAAGTTTGGTTTCCGTCTTGCCAATCACATGATTGTCCATATCACTAGTCACGTCACCCATGGGGCACCTCCTTTGTGTGCTAATTTGGTCATACCCCCAAAAAAGTATTTTGTCAAGTTCCTGTATTGGTTCAATATTGTGCGTTCATAAAATGCAAAACCCTCTTCACGCGTTGGCGAGAGGGCTTTGATCCAATAAACATTCTTATGGTTTTTGCGCATAGAGCGCATCGAGACGCGTGAACATTTGTTTAAACCCCCGCGCGTGTGTAGGCATATAGAAACCCACGCTCGCACCGGCAGCAAGGCACCTTTGTTTTAAGTCGCCGCTACCTCCTCGCTTAATCAGAGCGACGAGGACAGCTCGACCGTTACTTCGCCTCACTTCCTCGATCACTGCCGGCCCCCTTGCCACGTAGGCGAATATGATGTTTGCTCCATGCTGGCTGTCCCACATGATGCCGCCTTTGCAAGACACTTGCTCAGCTATGAACGCACCCTCTATGTCTGGAAAGGGTTTCCAGAGATAGAATTTCAAAACCTTATTGTCCATCTCGCACCTCCTTTTGTGTGCCACTTCGGTCATACCTTTTCTGTGAGCATTTTGTCAAGCGAATAAAAAAGTCGGACATGCGATGTCCAACTAATACTTTATCTATTTAGAAACTAAAACTCCGCCATAGTGGCCGGAGTTTTGTCGAAAATTGATTCGTGTTCACCTGAGGAACCGGACTGCGTCTGACGGATCCCAGGCAACGTGATCCGCGCCCTGGGAATGGAACTCTTCTGATATCGAAAGTCCAATTGCCTCGGAACTGTACCATATCACAATCGTCAAATAAGTCTTCGTCAGATGACGATCGCCAGCGGCTCGACCCAAATAACTCAAACCGACATCTAGACTGCCAGAAGCGATCACGAACTGGACAAAATCAACATTGACACGTGAAACCTCGACCCTCTGCCGCAGGTAACTGCGCTTATCTTCGTCAAGCGAACCGTAAAAAAGAGCTTGTGGCATTAGGACCTCCTTCGTGAATAGAAAACCGGATATTTAAACGCATGCGCAGAATAGCAAATGCCTTTATTTTTCGCAAGAGGCGTGATATCCTAGAATAATATGACTTTAAACATTTCTTCAAAGAAAAAAGATCTTATTGCCTCCCTTGCCATCGGTGAAATCTCGGCCTGGCTGGCACTGGCCATTTCCAAAAACCTCGTCCAGGACTTCAAGTTTTGGTGGCTGCTGCCGATTACTTTCCCGATCCTGTGCGGCGGGGGAATGATCGTTGCCCTGCTCTTTAAAGAAAAACTGTTGACTCTTTACCAGTTTGCCAAGTTCTTCCTGGTCGGAGGCATGAATACTTTGGTTGACTTAGGAATTTTAAATCTTTTAATCCTTGCTGCTGGAATAAGCTCTGGACTTTGGTATTCTGTTTTCAAAGGCGTTTCCTTTCTGATTGCCACCACCAATTCCTACTTTTGGAACAAACTCTGGACTTTTGGATCCGGCAAGGGCAAATTCCACCAGTTCCTGGTTATCAGCGTCATCGGTTTCTTTATTAACGTCGGCGCCGCCTCCTTTATAGTCAATCTGATCGGGCCGCAAGCGGGCCTGACAGTTAAGACCTGGGCTAATGTCGGTGCTTTAATGGGCAGCGCTGCCGGTCTCATCTGGAATTTCTTAGGTTACAAATTCATCGTGTTTAAATAATGAACCAGGTTTTTTACAGAAAATACCGGCCAAAGACTTTTGGCGAAGTTATCGGCCAGGAGCACATCGTCAAAACCCTGACTAACGCCTTGAGCTCAAAAATTCTTTCCCAAGGATATTTGTTTTCTGGTCCAAAAGGATCGGGGAAAACCACAATAGCCAGATTGTTCGCGAAAGCCCTTAATTGCGAAACTAGAAACAAAAAAACCGCAGAAGCAGAATCAAAAAGAATACCAGATACTAAATACCAGATACTAGATACTAGTTTCGAGCCTTGCAACAAATGCTCAAGCTGTCTTGAGGTTAATGACGGCAGAGCCATTGACTTGATTGAGATTGACGCTGCTTCTCATAGGGGTATTGACGAAATCAGGGAATTAAAAGAGGGGATTAAGTACTCCCCAACAAAGTCAAAATACAAGGTTTTTATCATTGACGAAAGTCACCAGCTGACAAAAGAAGCCTCAAACGCCCTTTTAAAAACTTTAGAAGAACCTCCTAGCCACGCTATTTTTATTTTAGCCACCACCGAAATCCATAAAATGATCCCGACCATCATTTCCAGATGCCAGAGGTTTGACTTCAAAAGGCTGAAAATGCCCGAGATTATAAAACGCCTGGAAATCATTTCAAAAAAAGAGGATCTAAAGATAGAAAAATCAGCTTTGGAGCTCATCGCTTTAAACTCCGGAGGCTCTTTCAGGGACGCAGAAAGCATTCTTGACCAGGCCGCCACTTTTTGCTCAAAACAAGGCAGGGAAACCGTCATCAAAACAGAGGATCTGAGGGAAATGCTGGGAATGGTGGGCATCCAAAAGGTTTCAAGATTTGTTGGTTTCATCTTGGACAAAGACGCCAAAAACGCCTTAAGCTTTTTAGGTCAGGTTTTTGAAGAGGGGATAGACCTGCAGGAATTTGTTTCAGAAACGGTGAAGTACCTCCACGCCAGCCTGATGTTCAAAATCGGAGGAGAAAGCCTACACAATCCTTTGACCGACGGCTTGACCGATGAGGAATTCAAAAACCTCAAAAACCAAGCGCAAAAGTTTAAAGAGGAGGATTTAAGAAAGCTCATAAATCTGTTTTTAGACGCCCAGAACCGAATGAAATCTTCGCCAATCTTGCAATTGCCCCTGGAGCTGGCAATTGTCGAGTATTGCGGAGTTGAATAGTTTTTGGTATTTGGGTTTTGACATTGCCGGGTCGCCCGCCTCGACTCGCATTCGCTCGTCGATGCGAGGCGGGTCTAATGGTAGGACCAAAAAATATGTTTATCGTTTATCTGCTCAAAAGCGATATTGCTAATAAAAGCTATATTGGAGTAACTAATGATATTAAGAGAAGACTAGAGGAACATAATTCTGGAAAACATGCTTACACAAAAAGATACATGCCGTGGACAATTATTTATACGGAAAAGTTTAATAACTTCATTGGTGCCAGAAAAAGAGAAAAATACTTGAAATCTGCCAGCGGCCGTAAATTTTTAAAGAAGATATTTTGATGCTTTAAGTGCGCAATAGATATTGCCGGGTCGTCTAATGGTAGGACGGAGCTCTTTGAAAGCTCTAATGAACGTTCGATTCGTTCCCCGGCAGCTCTTCAATTTTCGCTTCTGCTCAAATTTCAGAGTCTACATCCTTCGCTGCACTCAGGATTTCGACCAATTTAATATACAGAAAATTGAAGACACTGAGGAGCCTTGGCGACGAAGTGCCATGTCATATTACGTTTACATAGTTGAGTGCGCAGACCAGTCATTATATGTTGGATGTACGAATG
The DNA here is from genome assembly GCA_030693425.1 of bacterium. Lineage (NCBI taxonomy): Bacteria > bacterium. The sequence goes on along the minus strand of JAUYAM010000002.1, from coordinate 134,451 downwards.
ATTTAACAAAACGGATAAGACAACATAATAATTCAAAATGGGGCGCGCATTATACAAAATTAAGAAGACCTGTGGTTTTGAAGTTTTCAAAGGAGTTCAACACCCTTAAAGACGCTAGGCGCTATGAATCAGAAATAAAGGGGTGGCGCCGTGAGAAGAAACTTAATTTGATAAAAAATCAGAGTTGACACTATTTTTCTTCAGGGTCAACCCTGAGTTTATCGAATGGGTTGACATGTATATATGGTAGATATATAATCGATATATGACAAGCAAAATGATTTTCAGCATTGATTCGCAAATCAAAGAGCGCGCCATGAAAAAAGCGCAAGCCGATGGCGTGCCTTTTTCAATGATTCTTAAGCTTGCCGCGAAAGCGTACGCGGAGAATAAGCTCAATATTATCTTGGGTCACGATCTTGCGTTTAATCAAAACACCAAGCAAGAAATAGAACAAGCGACTCAAGACATCAAAAGGAATAAAAATCTTTCTCCCGCTTTTAAAGACGCGAAGAAAGCCCTGACATATTTGAAGCGTTAGAATCATGGAGGCTGTTTTCCATAAAAATTTCAAAAAGAAGTTTAGTAAACTGCCGAATAATATCAAGACGCAATTCCAAAAACGCCTCGATATATTTCTAAATAACCCCTTCGATCCATCCCTTAACAATCATTTTGTAGGGCGGGCGTTCCCCGGATGCCGAAGCATCAACATAACAGGGAATTACAGAGCGATTTTCCAAGCCAAAGAGAAAATCTCCATATTTATCACCATTGGATCCCATTCAGAACTTTATTCATAGATTCCCACGGGCTTGCCCGTGGGAATCTGTTTTGTGTTAAAATTCAAGAATTCAAGGTGACACAAAAGCAATGCTTATTGACGACGTTGAAATAGAAATAAAGGCTGGCCATGGCGGAAAGGGCGCGGTGGCGTTTAATAAAAACATGAAAAGCCTCGGGCCGGTCGGAGGGTCGGGCGGCAAGGGCGGCAGCGTCTATGGCGAAGGCGTCTCCGATCTCACGGCGCTCCGGCAGTTCCGCTTTAAAAAGGTGTTTTCGGCGGAGGACGGCCGGGACGGCCGCGGTCAGTTCCGCGACGGTTACAACGCAAGTGATCTCGTCCTGAAACTTCCAATCGGAACCGTCGCCCACAACCTTACAAACGGCAGCGAAATTAACTTTGAAAAGACCGGCGAGCGGATCCTCCTCGCCAAAGGCGGCCTCGGCGGAAAAGGCAATTTCCAGTTTCGTTCTTCACGCAACACCACGCCGAAACAAGCGCAACCGGGTCTGCCCGGAGAGCATTTTGCCTTCCGGCTCGAGCTCAAGTTTATTGCCGATATCGGTTTCGTGGGACTTCCAAATGTCGGCAAATCAAGCTGGCTCAATGAGCTTACGAATGCCAAAAGCAAAGTAGCCAATTATCCATTTACCACGCTTGAACCCAACTTAGGCGCATACTACGAACTTATCCTCGCGGATATTCCCGGGCTCATCGAGGGATCATCAAGCGGTCGAGGGCTGGGTATCAAATTCCTCCGCCACATTGAGCGGACGCATATTCTTTTCCACTTTATTTCAACGGAATCTGCAGCTCCCCTGAAAGACTACCAGATCATCCGCCAAGAACTAGGCGCGTGGAACATGGCGCTCCTTAAAAAACCAGAACGTCTTTTTCTAACAAAGAGCGATCTGGTAATGCCGAAAGATCTCAATAAAAAATTATCGGCGCTCAAAAAAATAGATCCCTATGTGATAGCGATTTCTGTGAACGATACGGAAAGCATAAAAAATGTAGAAAAGATCCTGAACGACATCAAGGCTAAAAAATGACAAGAACTATCTCTGTCGTCTGAACCGTCCCGGCCTTGAATATCTTGGCACAAATATGGCCGGGCGGACGAGTGGAAGCTGGGGAAGTTTCGAGAGCGGTAAAGTTTCTCGGATCAGCCGCTCGATCCCCCAGACATCGCTTTTCTCCTCTGGCATGGCAAAAGAGATAGCATGGCCAGCATCACCTACCCGTCCCGTCCGTCCGATGCGATGAACGTAGTCCTCCGGGCTATGGGGAAGATCGTAGTTTAGCACCAGCTCGATGCCCCTCACGTCTATGCCGCGAGCGGCAATGTCGGTGGCCACGAGAATTCGATAAGTTCCGTTCCGAAATCCTTCGAGTGCCTCCCGGCGCTGGTTAAGCGACCTATTTGAGTGAATTTCTGCCGCGGTCTGGCCCAAAGCGCGGATGTTTCTGGTAATTTTTCTCGCGCCGAATTTCGTGCGGGAAAATATAAGCACGGATCCGCGATATTCCGTTAAAATTTTTTCTAGAAGCCGCGGCTTGTCCTGTTTCTGCACGAAGAAAAGTTCTTGCGTAATCTTCTCGGGCGGAGTACCCGGTGGAGCGATCTCAATACGAACAGGAAATTTCATATACGAGCGCGCCATAATAACGATGTCTTGAGGCATTGTCGCCGAGAAAAGCATGGTTTGCCGATCGCGAGGCAGTACCTGGAGTATCCGCTTCAACTGTGGCGCAAAACCCATATCAAGCATCCGATCTGCCTCGTCGAGAACCAGAACGGCAATGGATTTGAACGAAACCGTCTTTTGCCCAAGATGATCGATGACCCTTCCCGGGGTGCCAATCACAATCTGAGGATTCCTACGGAGCGCTTGAATCTGGCGGCCAATGGGTTCGCCGCCGATCAAAACCGCCGTCCGCACGCCGAGGGGAGATCCGATCTTATGGAAGACTTCATTTATTTGGAGGGCGAGCTCTCTTGTCGGCAAGACGACGAGCCCCTGTTTTCCTCGGAGCGCGGCCTGAATCATGGGCACGCCGAAAGCCAGCGTCTTTCCGGTGCCGGTCTGGGCGATGCCGATCATATCTTTTCCCTCTATCGCCGGAGGAATCGATTTTTCCTGAATAGGAGTGGGAACTTTGAAATTAAGTCTATCAAGTATCTGTAATATGTTTGGGGCGATGCCAAGGCTGTAAAAACCCAAAGATTGATCCATATAGAGTACCATATCACAAAAAAGAACGGCGGAGAAATCTTCAGCGCTAAACCATGACCGGTTCGAATCCGAGCCCCGCACACGCCGAAATACCGCTTTCCGTGTCTCATTTGCCTCATTTTGTGCTAAAATCCTAATATACATAGAGAGTGTTTTTCGTTTCGATAGAACAGGAAGGAATGATAGGAAGAAATTATAAATATGAAAATATCAAAAGTAGAATTTGTCAAAGGTGTTATCGGAGACAATTACGGCATGGAAGATAATTTGCCGCATATCGCTTTTTTTGGCCGTTCCAATGCGGGGAAATCAAGCGTAATTAACTCTTTAGTCGGTAAAAAAGACTTTGTAAAAGTGAGCAAGACGCCGGGGAAAACGCGTGAAGCGAATTTTTTCCGCATCAATGATTCTTTTTATTTAGTTGATTTTCCCGGATACGGATATGCGAAGTGTTCGATATTGGAACGCAACAAAATGATCAAAAGGATTCTTTGGTATGTGGAGTTTTCCAAAGCGAGGCCAAAGGCAATTTTTTTAATTATTGATGCCAACGTCGGTTTGACTGCCCTTGATCGGGATATGATAAAAATTCTTGAAGCAAACAAACACCAAGTTATCATTATTGCAAACAAAATTGATAAATTAGCTAAAGGCGCCGCGGAAAAACAGCTTTCGTTAATCCAAAAAGAAGCGCGAGATATACCAGTTTTGCGATATTCGGCCAAAACAAATGAAGGAAAAAATGAATTAACCAAAAGAATTACTGCAGACTTAAATTTATTGAAATAACCCACGACCGAAACGCGTCATTAGGGAATAGCTAAAATCGCTAAAATTCCCCTTTCCCGGTAGTAGTCCTTCGATAAACTCAGGGCATTCGGGCAATTTTGAGATAATGAGCAAGTTAGCAAAAATTTTCCAATCGCGAAGATTTAAAGAAATAACCATTATCTTGGGTATTTTATTTTTTGTTTTAACTCTTGTCATCTCGCTTGATCCAAAGCCGTTTCTGAAATTTGGCTATAGCGGCGTTTTTGTTTTCAACTTGTTCGGCCCCGGGACTTTACTGGTATTTTCGCTAGCCAAGCACATGAACATTTTTTGGTTGGCCCTGGCCTCGGCTCTGGGAATGTCGTTAAACGACAGCGTCAGTTGGCTGGTGGGCAGAAGCGGGGACGTGATTATGCCCCGTTCCAAAAAAGTGGAGAAAATAGAAGCAAGCATCCACAAATTTGGCCCGATCGCTTTTTTTGTTTGGTCTTTGATTCCAATACCTTACGATATAATCGGCTTTGTCGCCGGCTATTTGGAATTTCCTTATAAAAGTTTTGTTCTTCCTATGTTTTTGGGCAAATTCGTTCGGTTTATTATATTGGGATTTGGCATCGTATCGTTTGGAAAGATTATTTAATAATAACCTCCGAACAAACGATGTCCGATTGCTACGCCCAAAACCGCCGGGACTGTTGACAAACTTTTTGGAATTTGCTTGTGTAAATATAGCTCCTTAAACATATCGTTGGGAGAGTCGCAAAGTGGTCGTCTTTTTAGCTAAAGGTGGCTAATTTGTGGCTCTCTCAATGTTGATTCTTTTCCGAGGCTCCGGGCGTGGAAGTACCATTTGAAGTACAAGCGCACGATGAGCATGTCGACCAAACGCCCGCCAGCGCGGAAAAGAGAAGTTGGGAGAGTCACTTTTTTTTAGTGACTCTTTTTTTGTTTTCTTTAGATTTATTCTATAGACAACCTTGTTTTTTTGACAGGGTTTTTTGTAATTGACTCTTGACTGAAAGAACTTTTTCTGTTTGGCTAGAGATAGCTCTCAGACGAGCTAGAAAAGGAGATGTGCCCAATGGCACAAATAAGTCTTTTAGATCTTTTTTTACAATACGTTTGGATTGACACCAGGTCTGTCATGGGGAGCAGTCAACACCCAAGCTCAGCCGGGCAGAAAGTTCTTGGTGAGTTAATCCAACGCCAACTTCTTGAAGCGGGTTTGGGATTCGATCAACTCATACCCCTTCGGGATGGTTCGTTCCTGGTCAATTTCTCGGCCACGCCAGGTTCACAAGGAGCTCCGCATGTTGTTTATGCGGTTCACCTTGACACTCACTATAGCTTTCCCGGCAAAGCTTGCCCGATCGTTCACTATTACAGAGGCGGGGATATTGTTCTTCCTCAAGGAGGAGTGATAATTTCGGCGAATGATCTTGCCGGGCTAGGAGGAGGCAAAAGGATCGTCACCGCTGACGGCAGCACGCTCCTTGGCGCGGATGACAAGGCTGGCGTTGCTGCTCTCGTCGTGGTTATTCGATCACTTCTGGCTGACAGCATCGAACACGGGCCTCTCACGTTTTGGTTTTGCGTAGATGAGGAAACCGGTGGCCTGGACTTTGAAGCCGTGCCCGCAGAAACGGTTAGGTCCTGGAGTATATTTTGGACCGTAGATGGGGAACAGGCAGGGTTGATTGACGTCGGCTGTCTTGCCAGCCATCTGACCGTAATCAGCTTCAAGGGCGAAACGGCGCATCCTGGTCTTCAGGGCGATAGAATCAAACCAGCTCACTACGCTGCCGCCAAATTTGTAGCAAGGCTGGCTGAGGAGTATCCGACGCCAATGACCGCCAGCGGACAACGACCATTTTATTATGTCGTGGAGATAAAGGGCGACGCGACTCTGGCATCAGTCACCTGCGTGCCTCGATCGTTTGACACGGCAGAATTAGAGCAGATGGCACAAACGCTCCGGACGCTTGCCGAACGCTGCGCTCACCGGTACGGGTGTACGGCTACTGTTGATGATAAACTAAGCTGTATTAATACCCGCCTGGCCGTTGACAAGCACATGGACCTGGTTCAGCCGGCAATTGATGCCCATCGCGCCTTGGGCCTTGAACCAAAGTTGGGTGATGTCCGTGGGGGAACGGACGGTGCTGCCCTAAACATGCTCTATCCGGACCTGCCGGCTCCCAATATAGGGGCAGGGGCCAGGAATTTACACGGCCCAAAGGAGTTCCTGGTCGTTGATGAGCTCGAGCTGGTGCCTCCAATCATACTTAATATGATCAGGCGCTACTCCAGAATGAGCATCTAAATTTCATGAAGATCATAGATAACTCGGTGCGATGGAGGACGCACTGAGTTTTTTGTTAGAGATGATAGTGAATGGGTAGTGAATGGGTGACAGTCACCTTTCAAATAATTCCGCCTAGAGAAATTCTTCTGATTATTGTAGAATTAAATCAGGCATTTTGGAGTTTCGGGTTTATGGCTAAAATGAATACTTAAAAGTTTAATCTTATATCACTTGATATCTTTCCAAATTCCAAAAAAACAACTTCTTTAATATCTAATCATGGGAAAAACCTTTATTCCAAGTAAAAATATAGGGCTCTTTTTCGGAATCAAGAAAGCGATCGCTTTAAGAATAGGGAACTGGGAAGAGACCGAGAAAGAAAGTCTTGTTATCGTCGCGCCGGAAACCACTCCAAAAAAGAGGATTAAGACCGCCGAGAGCAAAAGAGGAAAGTTTTTGAAGAAAGATAAGGTCACTGTTAAGTTTATCGAAAACATTTCGAATAAAGCCAGCCTTGAAAAGAATTTAAAAAGACTGGAACAGGGGATTGAAGTAAGGCATTTTCCTCATCACGGATTCAGCGTTTCTGTCCGCGACAGAAAGACAGTTTTGCTCGAATTTCCGATGCCAAAGAACGAACTCTTAAACATATTGATAAAAGACAGAGATTTCGCAAAGATGACGGCCGCCTACTTCAATAATATCTGGAAGAAATCCCAGCCGCTGGATAAGAAGCTAATAGAAAAGTTGAGGTGGAAATTCCGAAGATAATTTTTATTCTATTCATAACCGCCTATTGGCTCCTGGTCAGGATCCCGCTTATTATGGGGAAAAAACGCCGCCAGAAACCGGCTGAGAAAGAGAAACTGAAGATAATCGGGGAGCTACCGCTATTCCTGTCAATATTATTCTATCTTCTGGCCATCTGTCTGATCATGCCGAAATCCCTGGAGATCTGGCCATTCCTAATCGGGATGACGTTAATCGTTTCTGGCGTTCTGTTCAATGAATGGGCGAGAAAGATTTTAGGAAAGCAATGGAGCGGCCCGGCCAGAATAGTCAAAGATCACGAATTAATAACCAAGGGTCCGTACTCAATAGTCAGACACCCGATGTACTTTGCCAATATGGTAATGCTCCTCGGCTGCCTGCTCGTGGTCCGCTCATACGTTCTGCTTGGGTTGGCCGCGCTGATATCCGGACTGCTGATCTACAGGGCCAGAATCGAAGAGCAAGAGCTGAATAATAAATTTGATAAAGAATATCTAGACTACAGGAAAAAAGTTGCCTTAATTATTCCTTTTATATATTGATTCCGTCCTAAAATAGCATGCGGCTCTGTTTTGTCACTTCAAGCGAAAATAAACTCAAGGAAGCGGAAAGCATCTTGGGCTTTAAAATCGACAAAGTCAATTTGGATATCAAAGAAATCCAGAGCCTTGACGTTGAAGAAATAGTCAAAGACAAGGCTGAAAAAGCGTTTGATCTGGCAAGAAAACCGGTGATGGTTGAAGACACCGGTTTTTATATTGAAGCGTGGAAAGGCTTTCCCGGAGCTTTGATCAAATGGGTTCTCAAAACTCTGGGAAACGACGGTCTTTGCCGGCTTCTCCAGGATAAAAATCGGACAGTCATAGCTAAAACCTGCGTTTGCCTGTATAACGGCAAAGAATCAATGGTCTTTTGCGGGGAAATTAGGGGCAAGATGCCGGAAAAACCTCTGGGCCAGAACGGCTTTGGCTGGGATCCGATTTTCATGCCCCAGGGGCTTACTAAAACCTTTGCCCAAATAACCCCGGAAGAAAAGGACAGAATATCGATGCGCAAAATCGCCCTCGTCAAGATGAAAGATTTCCTGGACAAAAATCCGAGTTCCCTAAATTAGTCCCATCAAAGATCTATTTTTCTGTTTGACACTTTAGTCAGACCGTTTTAGTATTTTATTATAGGGATCGCGTTCACGATCCTGAAAAAGGAGGCTTATCAGCCCTTTCGCATAACAAGATTCTCAAAAAGACACCTTATCTCTTAGATAACAGATCGGAGGATGAAATGACTAAATGGGAAGAATTACTACTTCTCTTGAAAGAGGTGGCCTATTACGGCCACACCCTGTCCCTCTTTGACGCAGACAGGGAAACTATGCTGCCAAACAATGCCGGCCCCGGGCGCGACGAAATCAAGGCTTTCATGGCAGGAAAAGCAGCCGAAATGTTCACCCGGCCGGAAATCGGAGAAGTGCTGGCTCAATTGGCCAGCGTTACCGATCTTGACCCAGGCCGCGCCAATCTTGTCCGGATGATTGAGCGAGGCTATACGCGAGCCAAGGCAGTTCCGCTACATCTCGTCAGCGCCCTTGCCAAGGCCACCTCCCAGGCCCATCGTGATTGGACACAAGCTAAAGATAGAGCCAACTTCGACGTCTTTCTGCCCAGCTTGAGGCAAGTCCTTAACCTGGCCAAAGAAAGAGCCAGCGCATTGGGCTCTGGACATCACCCGTACGACGACCTCGCACCCGACTTTGAGCCTGGCATAACAGCGGAGGAAACGAAGAGAGTCCTATTTCCGCTGCGACAGCCTCTGACTGACCTGGTCAGAAGGATTGCTGAGGCGAAGCCAGTGGACGAATCCTGTATACAGGGATTCTTTGCGCCCGACCGCCAGGAAATATTCAGCCGGCTCATCCTGGCTCGCATGGGATTTGATTTCGGGTCCGGCAGACTGATCGCCGTTCCTGGCCATCCAATGACCATCACTGTCGGCCCCAACGACATCCGGCTCACAACCAAGATCAAACCCAACGACATAAAGATCTGCCTTTTTGGCACCATGCACGAGGGAGGACACGGCCTCTACTGCCAAGGGGCAGCCTCTGACTTTGACTGGCTCTGGTTTGACATCGGCGGCCTTGCTTACTCCATGGCCACGCATGAGTCCCAGTCGCGGTTCTGGGAAAACGTCGTCGGCCGCAGCATGGCTTTCTGGGAATACTTCTTCCCGTTCCTCAAAGCCATCATGCCGGAGTTCCAAGAGGTGCCGCTGGACGCCTTTTGGAAAGCGATCAATGCTTCCAAACCCTCGCTCATCAGGACGGAGGCGGACGAGGTTACATACGGCCTCCATATCCTTCTGAGATTTGAATTGGAGCTTGCTTTGCTTTCCGGCGAACTGGACCCTGCTGACCTGCCTGCGGCCTGGAACGCCAAAATGAAAGAATATCTTGGAATCACGCCCGAGAATGACGCCGTGGGTTGTCTCCAGGATGTGCACTGGTCGGTCGGCTACATCGGCTACTTTCCTTCCTATTTGCTGGGCAACCTGATGACTGCCATGATCCGCGAAAGGATGGAAACCGACATGAGCCTCACGGCTGAAATCGGGTCAGGGAAACTCTTGGCCGTCAAAGCGTGGCTGAAAGATCATATCCACGACTGGGGCATGGCTTACGAAATGCCAGCCCTGGTCAGAAGTCTGACCGGGGAAGATCTGAATCCCGGTCCCTATCTGGCATACTTGGAGGAAAAGTACAGCCAAGTCTACAATCTCTAGGAGAAGATGAAAGACCTAAGGGGCGGACAAAACAAGTCCGCCCCTTAAAGTTCAGTATTCTAATTTATGCAAGACTGAGTTATTATTAAGAAAATATAATTAATCTCCCATGGGAAAAAACAAACTTGTTAAAACAGTCCTGATCCTCGCCTTCTTTTTTGCTGCCGGCGCTTTAAGCTGGCGAGCTTTGAATCAGGAGCCGCAAAATAATCAACCGGAAAACACGCCAAAAAACATGAACATCGTCAAAATCAAGACCAATATGGGCGAAATCAGGATTCAAACCTATGATGACGACGCCCCGAAAACCGTTGAGAATTTTATCAAACTCGTCGAGAAAAACTTTTACGACAACCTGACTTTCCACCGGGTCGTTAAAGACTTTGTCATCCAGGGCGGAGATCCCAATGGCGACGGCACCGGCGGCCCGGGCTATACTTTTGAAGACGAACTGAATCCCGAAACCGAATCCTACCAGACCGGCTACAAAAAAGGAGTGGTGGCGATGGCCAACGCCGGCCCAAATACCAACGGCAGCCAGTTTTTCATCGTCCTCAAAGACGCTTCTTTGCCGCATCTCTACACTATTTTCGGCAAAGTAATTTCAGGACAGGAAGTGGTCGATGAAATCGGAGAAGTCCTGGTCGGACCAAATGATAGACCTCTGACGCCGGTAGTTATGGAAAGCGTCACCGTCGAGAAATAACCAAACTGGAAGAAAACTATGGATCAAATATATTGCAAAGAAGGGACTCTTTGCCATCAGTATCCGCTGGAGAAAAGAAAAATCATTAAGGATCTTATCAAGCCTTTTCTGGGAATGGGTACGATAACCTCGGTGATAATATCTGGCCTGATGGTCGTCTGGATATTAGGGCAAATGGGACCGGAAGAGATATCCAAATTCGGCCCTAACGAGTTAAAGTCTTTCCTCGCCCTTCTTTTCATATTGAGTGCTGCGCTGCTGGGAAGTTATGTTTTGGACCGGCTCAATTACCGCTCTGTGTTTTACGATATCAAAGACAACATGCTTATTATTAAAAGCGGTTTGTTTTCAAGAAAAGAAATTATTGTGCCTCTAACAAAAGTTCAAGATGTCTATCTTGACCAAGATATTGGAAACAGGATTTTTAAACTCTATGACATCCGGTTTTCGCTTAATCTTGCCGGTTCTTATCTGCAAGCACGCATTGATGGCTTGAACGCCACAAACGCCGCCGCTTTAAAAGAAAAGGCGGTCGAAGAAATCAGACGGGCGTCAAGCCAAAACAAAAAACCCGCGCCTCGAGACTATACCGGACAAGAAATTTTGAGTTATCGCTACCCGCGAGAAAAACGGGTAATTGCCAAGAGAATATCTGGCCGATCAGAGACATATTTGATATTTTTCGGCTGGCTCGCCTGGGCTTTGATGATAATTTCTCCTTCGGCAAGCAAGGGGGCACTGAATTTACCTATCGTTTTGTTCGCCGCCTTTCCGCTAGTCTTTTTTGGCGTTTATTTACTCGCCAAATTGTTAAGGGAAAAATCGTCCTACAGCTCATATTTTTACGACCTGACACAAGATAAAAACATAATCATTCGCCAGGGAACGACCAAAAAACAAGAAACTTCCGTACCCTTGTCTAGAATCCAGGCAATTTACATCAGCCGAGATATTTTAGACCGGTTTCTCAAGATTCACAGCGTCAATTTTGCCACGCCAGAATCGAATAGCGGCATCGACGGATTCAACTTGGCCAACGCCAATGCCTTTGTCAGTCTTTTAATTGAAGAGTTGAATAACGTTTCCGATTAGAACATAACAAAAACGTCCCGCTTGAAGCGGGACGTTTTTGCTTAACATAATTTTATTCATTTGCTCTCTTGGCATATTCTCCTGTTTCGGTGTTGACTTCAATAAGATCTCCTTCTTCAATGAATAGGGGAACATTAATGGAGGCTCCGGTTTCCAAAACGGCTGACTTGACTCCGCCCTGGGCCCGATCGCCCTGAACGCCCGGAGGGGCTTCGGTCACTTTTAACTGGACTTTGATCGGCAAAGAAACGGTGATAATCTTTTCTTCAAAGATGATGGTGTCAATGACTTGCCCGGCCTTCAGAAACCTTGATCCCTGGCCAACTTGTTCTTGACTCAACTCAAGCCTCTTGCTCGAATCTTTCTCTTCGGAAAAGAAAAACCTGCCCCGGTGATTGTAAAGATACTTTGCCCTCAATCTCTGGAGATCGGCCTCCTCAAAGTGATCGCTCGAATGGAAACCCTGCTCAATAACCTTGCCGGTAATTAAGTTTCTCATTTTCACTTGGGCAATTCCTTCTCGCTGGGCTTTTTTCATCTGGTTGAAATCTAAAACCTCGTAAGGCTGGCCTTCATAAATGAACTGGATGCCTCTTCTTAAATCGAAATAACCCAACATAAATTATAGTATATAGTATTTAGTATCTGGTATTTAGTATGAAACTATTCCAGGGTGGCACCGACAATGTCCCGGTGTCCCCTTAAAAAGTCTTGGACGGGCACGGGCTTTTTCCCTTCGAGCTGCAGAATCTCGACAACCAAAGAGCCTTTCTGGGCCTGAACCGCCAACTTGCCGTCTCTGGTCAAAAAAACAAAACCTGCTTTTCTCTCCGGTTCATTCTCATTTATAGCGTGCGACGATATATCGGACATTCTGTCCGTTATAACATGGGTTTTCAGGATTTTCAAGATCTTTTTTTCAAAAAACGTATAAGTTCCCGGCCAGGGATCAAAAGCTCTGGTCTGCCTTTCAATGTAGTCGGCCGGACAATCCCAGTTAATTCTACCGTCTTCTTTTTTAAGCTGGGGGCAATAGGGCGTAGGGGATTCTCCTTGGGGCCGGGGAAAAATCCCGCTTCCAACCAGAGCAGAAATGGTTTTCACCAAAAGGCTGCCGCCCAAACCAGCCAGTTTATTTGTTAGTGTTAAAGCCGTGTCTACCGGCAAAATCTCCAATTTTTCCTGAGAAAGGATGTCGCCCTGGTCGATTTTTTCCGACATTCTGATAATAGTCACTCCGGTTTCCTTTTCGCCATTTAAAATCGCCTGGGGAATAGGGGAGGCGCCCCGGTACTTTGGCAAAAGAGAGGGATGAACGTTGAGGCAACCGTACTTTGGGATATTCAAAATCTTTTTGTCCAAGAAAGGCGGGCCAAAAGCGGCCAAAACAATAAAGTCTGGTTGAGAATTAAAAAGGACCTGGCGGAATTCGGGAATGTCAAAAGATTCCGGCTGCAAAACCGGAAGGCCGTATTTTTGCGCTTCAATCTTGACCGACGGGGGAGTTAGCTCCTGCCGGCGACCAATGGGTTTATCCTGAGAAGTCACAACCAAAACCGGCTTGAAATTATTTTTGACAAGTTTCTCTAAAATAGTGGCCGCAAAATCCGGCGTTCCGAAAAAAACAATCTTCATCTTACTGAAATCTTTGGCTATTTGACGATTCTCCACTCAACTTCGTCGTCTTTGCCGGCGAATTCCAGCCAGTCGCCGTCTTTGGTGACAACGTACCATTTTCTTTTGCTTTCCGACCAAACCATCGGATCTCCCTGGAAATAAGGTTTCTTGACGATTTCCTTGGGCTTCAGCTTGTCCAACTCCAGCCATTTCTTAAAAACAGTTTCTATGGCATAGTCCAATTTCCTTGATTTTGCCCAGTCGGCGACTCTGGTAATGGCGGCTTTGGCCTTTCTGACAGATCCGGCCAAAATCAACAGCTGCTTTGCCGGCCGGGTAAACCTAGAATAGATGATTTTCTTTTTTCTGGCGTCTTTCTTGATCCGCTCCAAAGTCAAGCCTTTGGTATAGAAATAGTGGTTGACGATCTTTTGGATCTCGGTTTCCTCTTTTCTTTTCTTTCGGCGTTTTTTCTCAAGACGTTGGTTGGTTTTCTCAGTCATGGTATTTTTCGACTTCGAACCGGTAAATTAAGATTTCTTCTTTTTTGAGGTCAATGCCAGCTTTCTGGGAGGCGATATAAATCTGGGCGTCAACGCTGTCAATGCCCTTAAGGCCGGGGAGCAAAAGTCCGGTTTTTGAAGGAAAATCTCTGGCCTTCACTATAATACCATACTTTTTCGGATCGAGTTCTTCAAGCCTTTCCATTTGTTTCGGTTCTCCCAGGATATAAACGGAGTAAGAAAGCTGGCCTAAGTCTTCTTTTGAGACCGGAGAAAACCTGGGATCCTGGCTGGCCGAAGCAACGGCGTTATGGATCGTTTCCTGGGCAATGTTTTCTCTGACAGGCAAATAAGTGCCGACACAACCTCGTAATTCTTTTTCAGCGTCGGTTCCGCGTTTTTGTTCAGCGTCAGTTCCGCGTGGAGATCGAAAGATCGACACGAAAACCCCGGCTTTTTCCATCAAGAATTCCTCCGGAAGGTTTTTCGGAATATCTGCAACCTTGCCCTCTCTAATATATGTTTCAACCGCTATTCTCGCTAATTTGGCTATGTTCATTTAGGCTGCCCCGTAGGAAATTAAATATCTTCCGTGGTTAGAATGTTTAAATTTTCATATATCATAAGGCATTATTTAAAAATAGTTAGAGGGGTTTTCAGACGAAGATATTTCGCTTCTTGGAATTCCACGAAAACCCCTGTGTTTTCCTAACGGGGCTGCCAATAATGTTTTTTAAGGTTTGCCTGATTTTCCTTCAAGAACTTTACTCCTTCTTTTTCTAATCTTCGTTTCTGCTCTTGCCAGCCGCCGAGAGAATAGTCTTTGGCCAGAGAACCGTCTTTTTTAACCACCCTGTGGCAAGGAATTTTAGAATCTTGGTTTCCCCAAAGAGCGTAGCCTACTAACCGGCTGTCTCGCAACCCTAAAAATCTAGCGATCGCCCCGTAAGTCGTTACTTTGCCCTTAGGAATTCTGGCCACAACTTTTCTGATTTTGTTAAATAAACGTTCCTTTTCCACAATCTCCTTCTTTACTTCTATACGATTCGAACTCACGTTCCTTGCCGTCTCTCATCAGTATACTGCTACGTAGCAGTATACTGACGACTATTTCAGCAAACGATTAATCCGCCTATACAGGCTTGATTTATAATCAATTTTAGCCAACGCCGCTTTTATTTTATCTTTTTGTTTTCTATCCATTGTTTTAATAACATCCTTGATCAATAACTCAGGCCAGAACATCAGAGGATGACCCTTTTTAAAATTATCCCACTCTATCTTTCTCAATTCGGCAGAACCGGTAATTTGCTTGCGTTTCTTGTCTTTTGTCCTCTCCGCCACCAGCTTAAAGCCCTCACCCGACTCCATCAACCACTGGCTCACCTTGGCAATCGTAGCATGGCTCACTTTTAGAAGGCGCGCTATTTCGCGGTAATCTTTGCTGGCTAAGAGAAGTTTAGCGATTTTTATTCTTTTTGCCAAAGCGATAATTTCCTGACGCCCTAGCAGATCGGTAAGAAATTTCATTGCCTCGTCGGCAGTTTTTAAAACTGCTAAGGCTTCGCAGAAATCGCTAAGTAATTCTTGTTTTTCTTGATTAGTAATTTGCGAATATCTAGCCATAGTTTTCTATTTTACTTTTAAACCTAATTTAATATCGTCCTAAAATTATAATGACACAATCCTCACTTCACTGCTACGTAGCAGTGAAGTGAGAAAATTAAATGGCAGTCTTTTTGATTTGACAAAACGGCTTCTTTTCTTCAATTAAGTTTAAAATTGGCGACGAGGTAGCCGACTCCCAAAGGACCCTCGTAGGACAAGATCTCCGATTGCCAGTCTATCCCAGAGGCTTCAAGAATGCCCAGGATAAAGGAAAAAGATCTCAAGCCGCATTCTGCGGCATTGGGATAAATCTCAGCTAGACTTAAGATCTTTTCAATGTTTTTCTCTTTCAAATAGCTGATCAAGTCTCTGTCAAATTTTGGGCCTTCGGCATGAAGGCCGTAGGGACCGTCTTTTTTCAAACAATGGGAGGTATCCCCGGAGGCAATTAAGGCAACCTTAGACTTTAAATTAGAAATCTTAGATCTATACAGTTTTTCTGCTTCTTTGAAATAAAACCTCGGAGGTTCCGATTCCAGCAAGTAAGGAGTAGTCTTTCCTTTAAAGTTGTTGGCTAAAAAATAAAGGGGAACGTTAAAGCCCCAGTCAGAATGAGGAGAGGAAATGACAATCTCGTCTATTTCAGCTTCCTTAAATTGTTTCGCCAAAGACTCTAGGGCCTGGAGCGTCTTTTTGACCTTAATCCTGTCGTCAATAGAGCCGATGTAGGGAAGCAGAAGCGGCGGATGAGGCGAAAAACAGGCGAAGGAAATCATGGAATTATAATTTAACATTTAAATCCTCTTGGCAATTTGAGCAACAGCCATTTTTGTCTATGCCAACCAGCTTTGGCTGCCAGGCAGTTCTTTCTATCGCCAGCTGGCCGCACTTCGGACAAAAGGTATTGCCCTGGGCATAGAGGCCTCCGGGTAAATTCTGACCCGGCGCCCAGATATAGATAAACTTCAATCCCGACTTCTTGCCGATGGCCGCAGCCTTGTCTAAATCTTTAACCGAAGTCTGGGGCAGGGCCTGAAAGCTTTTGTCGGGAGCAAGATCCGGGTCAAAACGGCTTAGATGCCAGGGAGTCTTTGGGCCCAAGTGCTTTACCATCCATCTTGTCATTTCTTCCAACTCTTCCTTGCCGTCGTTGATTCCAGGAATCAAGAGAGTGGTAATCTCAATAAAGATTTTGTGTTTTTCCTGGGCGTACTTTGCCATCTCGGGAACCTGCCCGAAAAAAGCGCCCATTTTGCTGTAAGTCTTATCAGAAAAGCCTTTGAAATCGATGTTGGCGGCGTCAATGAACTTGCCGATCTTATCTAAGGTTTCCTTAGTCCAGGAGCCGTTGGTGACAAAGACGGTAAAAAAACCTTCCTGTTTTGCCAGCTTTGAAGCGTCTAAAACGTATTCTGCCCAGACAACCGGCTCGTTGTAAGTGAAAGCAATACTTTTGTAACCGGCTTTTTTAAAATCAGATATAAGCTGCTCTGGTTTAATTATTTCAGCCGGTTCACCCGCCAGAATTTTGCGGAGCAAAATTTGGGCGGGCTCGCCCCAGGAGCACCACCAGTTCAGGCACTGCTTGCACCTAAAATTGCAGCCAAAGTTTCCGATCGAAGGAACCCAGGCGCCCGGACGGAAATGGTAAAAAGGCTTTTTCTCAATCGGGTCCAATTGGACTCCTCGGATCAGGCCGTAATTCAGGCTGACTAGTTTTCCGCCTTTATTTCTCTTTGTCAAGCAAAAGCCGGTCTTGCCCTCTGCAACCAAACACCGCCTCTGGCAAACCTGACAGCGGACCAAACCTTCTTTCAGTTTTTCGTAAACTAAAGCTTCTCTCATTTATTCAATTATAATGCTTTTTCTGCTATAATTCAAAAATATGGGACACAGAATTTTTATCGCCGTCAACTTCCCAAAAGACGTCAAGGAAAGCCTGAACAGAACCAGAGACGAGTTTCCGGAACTGCCCTGCAGGTGGACAAAGAAGGAGAACCTCCATTTAACGCTCTTGTTCTTAGGGTACGCCAGCGACGAAGAACTCCTGGAAACCTGCGAAATCGTCAGGAAAACTTGCTCAATACACAAACCTTTTGTCTTTGAGCTGAACAGGATCTCTTACGGACCGCCGGGGAATCCCGAAAAGAAGCAAGGCCTCCACGGGGCAGGAAAGCTGCCGCGTATGGTCTGGGCGAGCGGAAAAGCAGTCAAAGAGCTTTCTGCTCTTCGGCAGGACTTAGAAAACTCCCTTTTTGAAAAAGTGGTGAAAGACTCCAAAGACAATCAATTTTCTCCCCACGTCACTCTGGCCAGAATCAAACAATGGCAGTTCCGGGAAATGGAATTGGAAGAAATTCCGGAAATCGACAAGGAAATTTCTCTGAAAATCCCGGTTGAATCAATTGAAGTCATGGAAAGCGAGCTGGCAAAAGAAGGGCCGGAATATTCAATTCTTGAAAGCTGTCCGCTCTCAAGCTAAGGGCAAAATCATAATTTAAAAGTCAAAACTCCAGTTCTAAACTTTCCGCTTTATGAGAGTTCACTTCATTGGCATTGGCGGCATCGGCGTTTCAGCTCTAGCCAGATATTATCTTTCACAAGGCCACCAGGTTTCAGGGTCTGATTTGGCTGAGTCTGAAATAACCAAGGCCTTAGAAAAATTAGGAGCCAGAGTTCGAATCGGCAAACACAACCCCCAATGTTTAACCCCTGAGGTTAAACAGTTGCCGGATTTGGTGATTTACAGCCCGGCGGTTCAACCAAACAACCCAGAGTTAAAAGCGGCGAAGGAATGGAGGATTAAGCGCCAATCATATCCCGAAGCGCTTGGCAAGCTGACTAAACAATACTTTACCATTGCCGTCTGCGGCACTCACGGCAAAGGCACGACCACCGCGATGATTTCTTTGATCCTGATAAAGGCCGGCCTTGACCCGACCGTGATCATCGGCACAAAACTAAAAGAATTCGGCGATAGTAACTTCCGCCTTGGGAAAAAATTCGGATACAAGATACTAAATACTAAATACAAAATACTCGTCATCGAAGCCGATGAATACGCCTCTTCTTTTTTGAACTACTGGCCCCAAATCATCGTTCTGACAACGATTGATAAAGACCACTTGGATTACTTTAAAACCTTAGGCAATATTATCAAGACTTTCAGAAAATTCGTCGGGCATTTGCCAAAACATGGCTGGCTGGTAACAAACATAAATGAGAAAACCATCTTTTTCACGGCCGTGAAAAACACGGTATTATTTGATAGAAAATTGAAAGAAGCAGAAAAACTAAGAAAAATACTGAAAATACCTGGCGAACATATAGTTGCTGATGCTTTGGCAGCCCTTTCAGTTGCCAGAATCTTAAAAATCCCGGACAAAACCAGCTTTCAGGCGTTAAGCGAATATCGCGGCGCCTGGCGCCGCTTTGAAGAAAGAACTATTAAACTAAAAACTATAAACTATAAACTAATTTCCGACTACGCCCATCACCCAAAAGAAATCGAAGTCACTCTTAAAGCTGTTAGGGAAAAATATCCGAAAAAGAAAATCTTTTGCGTTTTCCAGCCTCACCAATATCAAAGGACATATTATTTGTTCAAAGATTTTGTCAAAGTTTTGGCTGCGGCTCCTATTAATAAGCTCATTTTGGCGCCAATTTACAGCGTGGCTGGCCGCGAAAGCCAGGCTATTAAAAAGAAAGTCGATTCTCAAAAGCTCGCCGTCGCCGTCCAACAAATACTAGATACAAAATACGATATACGAAATACAAAGATCTTTTATATTCCGACTGCCCGAAAAATTGTCACTTACTTAAAGAAAAACCTGACAGGCAACGAAGTTCTGGTTATCATGGGGGCAGGGGATATCTATAACTTATCGCTTTTATTGACAGGCAAAACAGAAAAGAAGAAAATGAAGCTCCACGCGCAAGCGCGTGGTATCTTCTCCGCTACGGGATTCCTCCCACGCTTACGCGTGGAGCGGAATCCCGCACCGTCCCGCTAAAAGCGGGACTGGTGCGCGGATAAAATATAAAGGGTCTGTTGCTTAACCGGGTTAAGCAACTCACAAAAAACATGACACTTTTTTTCTTAATCCTTCTGGCGGTTTGTCTGACTATCTTTGCTTTTCAGCGTTTCCAAAGAAAGCAAAAACCAATTATTAAGCCCAGCTTGCCGAAAATAAAGGCTGAACCTGTCATGGAGTCAAAACCAGAGAAAACACCCGAGCTCGCAAAGAGGCAGGTGAGCCAGGCACCAACGCCAGCGCCAGTTTCTTTGCCGGCTGGCCAAGAACCTCGGCTATTAGCCTCAAAAGACCCCGAACCGCCGGGCAACCTGCCGACTGAATAAAGACCGGAAGATGAAATGCCAAGATTACAAAAAATCCACGATCGTGGATTTTTTGTATGGTTGTTTTTGAAATGATCTTGTACGAAGTGAAGTTTAACACAACGCGCCCCGGCGGCGTTGTAATAAAGAGGAACTGTCTGATCGAAATGCTAATGAAAAAGTGCCCGCCGCATACGCTTTGGGCATATACTTTGGGCACTTTTTTTCTCATTTGAGCTACCTTCCTAGCTCTTTGGTTTCAGCCACCCTCCTACTAGTGGCTGATTGAGAAGGGGAATCTCGAGCCGGAAACTATACTCCGGTGAATTCGCTGGATCCACCGCGAGAATCCGTCCCGGGAATGTCAGGTACCCCATCAGTGGTTTCCCCACTAATTCCGGGGTAACCTGACTTGGGAGAGAACTGCCGGTGGGCTTGAACTCCACGTTGTTGATATACATTGTGGCGTTCAAGAACTCCTGCCGGAAATATGGATTGCCGCTGACCTCCAGAAAATCGATCTGGAAGTGGAAGACGATCGTGCCGTCGTCCATGGCCTGGACTTCTCTCGGCGTGATATTCGCTGAGAAAGACCCGCACCCGTCGTAGCAGCCGGCCCCATCGGCGAAAGTGATGGTCCCGACGAGGTAATTTCCGTCAGGATCCACCACCTGGTATTGGCCGGACAGGGCGGGCGGGAGCGACAGGGGCGCGAGAGGTGCGATCCCGGGATCAGATGTCCCGGGCTGGGGCTGGGCCCCAGAATCAGGTTGAGGGACCACGGCCGGGGCCTGCGTCGGCACATACGATGCCGGCGGCTCGACCTGCTGCTGAGCCACTGTTTGAACAGTGGATTTCAGCGTCTCGAGCCAAAGGGCCGAGACTAGCAGGGCCCCGCACATGCAGCACGACCCGATGACCGCCAGGCCCACCCACAGGGGCCAGTTCTTCCGGATCCGCACGCGAAACGGGATCCGGGGCGTGGCCTGAGGCGCAGGCTGGGCGGGGGTAGCGGCGGCGGGCGGGGCGGACAATGGAGTGCGACAACTGCCGCAGAACTTCCAGCCGACCCGAACCGGCTGGCCACAGCCAGGGCAAGTAAGGGAGGTCATGCAACACCTCCTAGTGCCCCGCTGCAGTTAACGCAGAATGGCCCCTGAGGCGTCATCTGCCCGCAGCTCGGGCATTTGACGGTTGATTGACCCCCAAACAACTTGGCCCAAAATCCGACATGGGCTTTGGCCGGAACGGAGTCGAGAACGGGAACTGGAGTGGGCTCGGGGGCGGGGGCCAGAGGCTGGATTTTTTCCAGCTCTGCTCGGGCCACGGCCAGATCCTTGTCAGCATCGGCCTTGGCAATAGCCATGGCCTGAGCCACCTTGGCGGCTGCAACCAGAATATCCTTGGCCTGAACCTCACTGGCCTCGGCGACCTTGAAGTCAGCTTTGGCCTGGACCAATTTCTTCTCGGCCTCGGTCTTTCCGGCCTCGGCCTTGGTTTTGGCCTCGGAGGCGATTGCCTCGTTTTCGCCGGCTTTCCGCCAAGTAGCCTCGGTCTCTTTGACATCGACCACGGCCTGAGTGGCCTTGACATCGGCCTGGGCTACCCGGGCCAAAACTCCGAAGAGCTTCGCTTGGGTCTCGGCTTCGACACGAGCCCGTTCGGCCTGTTCGGCTCGTTCCCGAGCCTCTTGCAAAGCTTGTTGCAAATTCGTCGTATTCATCTGTACTTCTCCTTTTCTGAATATTTTTCCCGCTTCCGGCATAACGCCTCAGCGGGATTGACAGTGTACAACACCTCAATTATACCACGCCCTGTAGGGAAAGTCAAGGCTTGGCAACCCCAGCTATCGTGCTAAAATAATAAGCAGTTAAAGGAGATTTGTCTAATAATGAAATTCGTTATCCTCGGACATTTTATCTCTGGCCACGGCGGCGATATCCGCGCCGAATCAGCGGGAAAAAACAAAGGCACCGCTTTTTACGTTGAACTGCCGATGACTAAATTTTAATTGATCTTCTGAACGTTTTCTGATTTAATATAGATAGCACAAGGAGGTGCGTGATGGTCAATAAACTTTCCCTCCCGGCGAGGGTGGTGCCGATCGCCTTCGGCTTGGCGATCGTGGTGATCGCGGCCGGCATGATCTGGCTGCGATTCTATTATGAATTCCCGCCCTTGCCCCTGTGCGCGCTGGTATGTTAGCCAGCCGCACGGAAGAAAGTCCCGGCCGCTCATCAAAGCGCGCCGGGTCTTTTCTTTTCGACTAACTTGTGTTATGAAAAAATCAGCATATTCGAACTATTCCAAGGAAAGGAAAAGGAGATTACCATGAACGAGTTTTGGATTTGGATCGTAGTGCCCTTGGTTAGGGGGTTAGGATTGATCGTAATTGCTGTCGCAGCAATTGGGATCATCGGTGCTGTTACCGCCGAAATGAACATCAGCCCGCTAGTTATAGGGCTGGCGTTTGCCGGAGCAGTCATTGCCGGCGCGATTCTCGGCATCAGGGCGGTCATGCAAGGCGGTCACGGCGCATAGATGACCGGCGCCCCTTCACCTAAAAGAGACCTCACACATAGTTGCTGAGGCCTCTTTTCTTTTTGCTCGACTTCTGCTATAAATAAATTAGCAACATTGTCAATAAGGTCTTGTCAGCAGACCTTTACGAAAATCACCCAGGAGGTGGCAGATGAAACGACAATTGTGGTTCTTGGGCCGGTTTGCGGCCTATTTCACGATGAACCTGCTTTGGCCAATCGTTTTAATGCCCCTCAGGGTGGCAAAAAAACTTGGCCGACCAGTCTTCCGGTTCATATTCCTGGTTTACCCCGGAACCTTAGATCAAGTGCGCGGCTATGCGCCTCTGTGGTACCGGGAAATTGCGCCAATGATCTCGGTCATCGGCGTAATAAAAGGAAGGTACCCTGGACTGGTAGTCACCATCCCTCGCACGATCGAGGAAATGGAAGACGCAGGTCATCGACATCAAAGACTTGAAAGGATGGTTAAAGAGGTTAAAAGCCTCGCCGATGCCATCGGCGCTAAGGCAGTCGCCCTAGCCGGACGGCTTCCTAGCGTACTGCTCCAAAACGGCTATAGTAGCTTACCCGCGCCGATTGTGGCCGGCAACATGGGCTCAACCTACACTGTTGTTGCCGTCACACAACAAGCTATCGCCGATGCCGGTCTTAGCCCAGAACAGGTCAAGATCGGCGTCTTGGGAGGTTATGGATACCTTGGTTCCCGAGTGGTCAATACCCTCAAAGAAACCTGGAAAGTAGTCGCTATTGATCCTCGCGCCGATAAGCGGAGGGCTCGTGATCCAGCAGCGGTTTCTGGATGCAATGTCGTGGTTGTCCTGACCGCAAGAGGAGAACAGATGGAAACCGTAATTGACCATTTGGATAACGGGGTCATCGTCGTTGATGATACGCACCCTCAATTGCCCAAGCGCTTGGTCGCAGCTATAAAAAGAAAGGAGGGCAGAGTGATCAAGGCCACCCTGACGCTAAAAGGGAGCATCTTTATGCCACGGCTTCCGAAATGGAAACCTACTTGGCTGCCAGGGTGCTGCGTCGAGGCGATTGTTATCGCTGCCGATAACGCTAAGATTGATGACCAGCAGCGATTCAATAATGCCGCAAGGATGCTTGGGTTTACGGCACCCATAGTCGAACATCAAAGTGAGCTCTAGCTGACAAGGGCTCACTTTTGATTTTCAAAACTTTTGGTGGTAATATAAATCAATATGGACTGGAAAAATACTATTCTTGTAATTGTCCTGATTGCTAATTTTGCTTTGGCATTTTTCAGTTATTTTAAAAGCAAAAGAGGAAAAGTAAATTTGATTTGGAGCACTGTTATCGGAGCAGTCATCCTCTGGATAGCCTCGATGATTCTCTACAGATCCTCGCCGCAAGAAACTTCTGTTATTTGGTGCCAGATTCTTTATGTTTCGGCCACCCTTATTCCGATCTCTTTCTTATATTTTACCTTTATCTACCCCCACGGAGAATGGAAAATCACAAAAAGAGAATGTCTCTTGATTGTCTTGCCAATGATTATTGTAGTCGTCTTGGTAGCTTTGAAAGGAATGATTATCAAAGATGTAAAAGTTCATCTTGGCCAAGAAAAAGAAATTCTTTGGGGACCAGCTTATCTCCTTTATACGGTCTACATTTCCAGCTATTTCACCTGGGCTCTTTGGAATCTTTTTAAAAGATATATAAAGTCTCATGGGATCCTAAAATCACAAGTCAGGTATATGCTCTTGGGGACCAGCCTTTCCATTGTTCTGGGATCAATCTTTAATTTATTCCTGCCGACCATCGGTGATTTCCGCTTTAATTGGCTTGGCCAGGTGGCAACTCTTTTCATGGTCGGTTTTGTTTCTTACGCCGTCATGGTCTATCAACTAATGGATATCCGTTTTGTCATCGGCAAAAGCGCGGTTTATTTTCTTTCCTTCCTTGTCGTCATCGGTCTGGCTTCTTTGACAATCATTCTGAATAACAAATTAGAGCAACCAGCAACTTTCAATGTTTTAGGACCATTAATTATTTTTTTAAGCATCCTTTTATTTCAACCGGTCTACCGTTTTTTTGAAAACCTGGCTTCAAAATATTTCTATTACACATTCTATTCGTATCAAACGGTCATCATCAACATGGGAAGAAAATTGACCCGAGTATTAGACCTTGATCAGTTAGCTTCTTTAATCACCAGCACCCTGGTAGAAACCATGAAGTTAGACAGAACGGTCATCCTTTTAAGGGATCCTCAAACCGGAGACTACCAGATCAAAAAGAATATCGGATTCAGAGAGGAAAACGGCATCTCTTTGGTCAGGGACGATTTCTTAACCTCATATCTCGAGAAAACCAAAAGAGCCTTGGTTTATGAGGAATTGTCTTTGGTCATTAGAGACAGCAAAATGACGGAAAAAACCGATCTCGAAAAGCTGAAGCAAAACATGAAAAGGATTGAGGCCAGCCTCTGCCTGCCGCTTTTAATCGAAGATAAAATTATCGGCATCATCGTCCTGGGCAACAAGATTTCCGGAGATTCCTATTCCAAAGAGGACTTGGACCTGCTCACGGCCCTGTCGCATCAGGCCTCGATTGCCCTGCAAAACGCCAAGCTTTATTCCCAAGTTCAAGACTTGTCAAAAAACCTCCAAGCCAAGGTTGATGAACAAACCAGAGAATTAAAAGAGGCTTACGAAGAGCTCAAAAAACTAGACGAGGCAAAATCGGAGTTTATCTCCATTGCTTCGCACCAACTAAGAACTCCTTTGAGTATTATCAAGGGGTATTTGTCGATGGCCGTTGAAGGAACCTACGGAAACATGCCCGGGAGAATGAAAGAGCCTATCCAAAGAGTTTTTCAGACAAACGAGAGGTTAATAAAGCTGGTCGGAGATATTTTAACAGTTTCCAGAATAGAAGCCGGCCGAATCGAACTAAACCTGGAAAAGAGCTCGCTCAAAGAACTGATTACCAGCGTCATCGAAGCCCTAAAAACCGAAGCCAAGGGAAAGAACCTAGTTTTAGCCTACAAAGAGGAGAAAGAGCCGTTGCCCCAAATTCTTATGGACAAGGAAAAAATCAGGCAGGTGCTTATTATTATCATTGACAACGCCATCCTCTACACCCAAAAGGGAAACATTACCGTCGAAGCCAGTCAAAGCCGGGGACTATCCCAAAAAGTCGTCATTGAAATAAAAGACACCGGGGCGGGTATCAGCAAAAAAGACCTCAAAGACCTTTTCAAAAGCTTTTCTAGAGGCCACGCCGGCGACCGCTACTGGACCGAAGGAGCCGGGTTGGGCCTTTACATCGCCCAGAAATTCGTCAAGCTCCACGGCGGCGATATCCGCGCCGAATCAGCCGGAAAAAACAAAGGCACCTCTTTTTACATTGATCTGCCGATGGCAGCAGACAAAAATGAAATAGGGAATCTAATCCTAAGCAAAACAAGTCGAGACCGCTGAGAGGAGCCGACTGGGCCAAAAAACAGCAAGAATGGATCTGCCAAAAAGCAAAACATACAATCTGGCGATCGTAGGCGGAGGAATTCTGGGAACAACCCTGGCTTATTGGCTGGCAACCATTTACGAAACAGGGGGGATTGTCGTCATAGAAAAAGAGAACGACACCGGCCTGCACGCCACCAAGCGTAATACCGGAGTTGTCCACCGGCCGTTTTACCTCGATCCGGAAAAAAAGAAAATTTTCGCCCGCTCGGCTCTCTTGTCTTTTCCGCTCTGGGAAAAATACGCTTCGCTGAAACAGCTCCCCTGGGTCAAAAGGGGAACGCTCGAGGTGGCTCTTAACGAGGCCGATCTGCTGACCCTCAAGAAATACCAGAAATGGTCGGCGGAGAACGGAATGGACGAAAAGGAAATCGAGCTTCTGGATTCGGCGGAGGCAAAGAAAATGGAGCCGAATATAGAGTGCCGAGGAGCTTTTTTCTGCAAAACGGACGTTGCCACCGATTTTTACGCATTGACAAAAAGTTTAAGAAGCGACGCGGAAAACGACGGGGTTGAATTTTTGCTGGAATGCGAGGTTAAAAAAATCAAAAAAACCGGCGGCTGTCTTGACCTCGCCCTTGCTAACGGCAAAAATCTTTCGGCCAAATATGTGCTGAACTGCGCCGGCGGCCAAGCCGTAAAAATTGCCCATCTTCTGGGCGTGGCGCGAGATTTAACCGACTTAAATTTCCGCGGAGAATACTGGATCGTTGATCCGGCGCGAGCCGGTTTGGCCAATCATAATATCTACTCGGTGCCGCGCCACTCGGAATTTCCTTTTCTCGACCCGCACTGGATCAGCCGTTGGGACGATCAAGTTGAGATCGGCCCAACGGCCGTGCCGGTTCTGGGCCCTTACGCCTATAAAGGATTTTTCGAGAATCCGCTTTCCGGCTTAAAGAAAGTTTTTGAAATGCCCCTGGCAAATAAAATCAAACTGATGATGAATCATGAGTTTCTGCGCTTGGCCCTGGAAGAGTGGCAAAGTTCTTTTTTTAAGGAAGCAATGGTCCGACGAGTCAGGAAGTTTTTACCCGGCGTCAAACCAGAATATCTAACGAAGAAAGGCTCGGCCGGCATTCGCAGTCCGGTCATTGATCGTCAGGGGAAATTCGTCAAAGAAGCATTGGAAATTTTCGGTCACAGATCCTTCCACGTCTTGAACTTTAACTCCCCCGGCGCCACCGGCGCCCCGGCTTACACCGCTCATCTCATCAAAAAGCTAAGGGAGAATCATTGCTTGGACCATTTGAAAATAGGGGAGTCGAATCGGACGGGAATCTGGGATTTTGCTCGAGTCGCCAGCCAGTTTTCACCCTAAACGATTATTTTACTGACGATTTTCTTCTTGCTATAAGGCGACAGTCGCCTTTAGAAATAAAACTAAGAAATGGACTATGAATAATTTGACGATAGCGGCGCGAAACAAATTGTTTCACTTTTTTTACGCCAATATATTAAAACCTATTTATTTTCGCCTCGATCCGGAAGAAGTTCACAACGCCATGACGCGGATAGGCAAGTTTCTCGGACAACGCGCGATTACAAGAAAGGCAACGTCGCTGTCATTTTCTTTTACTCATCCGATGCTGGAACAAAATCTCCTCGGAATACATTTTCCTAATCCAGTGGGATTGGCTGCTGGCTTTGATAAAGACGCCTTGCTCACTGACATTCTTCCTTGCGTTGGGTTTGGATTTGCGGAAGTAGGATCCATCACCGGTGAACCGTGCGAAGGCAATCCTAAGCCGCGGTTATGGCGTTTGAAAGAATCGCGCTCTCTCCTAGTATATTACGGATTAAAGAATCAAGGATGTGAAAAAATAGCTGGCCGGTTACGCTCAAAAAATTTCAAAATCCCTCTCGGAACAAGTATTGCCAAGACTAATAGTTTAGCCACGGTTGAAACCGAAGCCGGAATTAACGATTATCTAAAAGCGTTTCGCCAGTTTGTTGATATTGGTCATTACTTTACCATCAACATTAGCTGCCCGAACGCTTTTGGCGGCGAGCCCTTTACCGAACCCGATCGACTCAACCGTCTTCTTTTAGCAATTGACGCCGTTTCTACGAAGAAACCCATCTTTTTAAAAATGTCTCCTGATCTAAGCGAAGAACAGATTGACGCTATCCTCCGAGTATGCGAGAACCACCGCATTCATGGATTTATCTGCGGCAATCTTACTAAAAATAGAAGCGCGTTAAAAATGGGCGATCAGATAGTTCCAGAAAAAGGCGGCATTAGCGGAAAGCCAACAGAAGAGTTGTCCAACGCTCAAATTCGCTTCATTTATCGGAAAAGCGGTGGAAAATATATTATTATTGGCTGCGGCGGCATTTTTTCAGCCATTGACGCCTATACAAAAATTAAAGCGGGCGCTTCGCTGGTCCAACTCATTACCGGAATGATTTTTGAGGGCCCGCAGTTCATCAGCGAAATCAATCGCGGTTTGGTGCAACTTTTGAAAAAAGACGGCTTTCAAAATATCCGAGAAGCCCGAGGCGCAGAAAAATTATCTATTAGTTAAGACAGATCTAATTGTGAAGAAATGCCTTGAATTTCCAAACTGGAATTAACTCCTATTGCCAAGCGCACTCGTTGATCATTGTCACCCGCCCCAAAAAGTCGTCATAGAAATAAAAGACACGGGAGCGGGCATCAGTAAACAAGACTTAAAAGAGCTTTTCCGAAGCTTTTCCAGAGGCCAGGCCGACGGAAAATACTGGACCGAAGGAGCCGGTCTTGGCCTTTACATCGCCCAGAAATTCGTCAGGCTCCACGGCGGAGATATCAGAGTTGAATCGGCCGGAAAAAACAAAGGCACCTCTTTTTATATTGAACTTCCCGCTTTAACTGACAAAAAATAACCTTCCTTTTCTTTTTGCACAATATATAAATAATAGGTGACTGAATTTTCTTTTTCGCTTATTTCGGTTGGTTCCCAGTATTCAAAGGGCCAGTAAGATAATATTACCCTTGCTCCTTTTTTAGTCCCGAGCTAATTTTGGTTTTTAATCTATAGTAAGCTTTTGGGAATAGAAAAACATAAACCGCATCTGCTTTTGATAAATCGTATTTGTAAAAATTGCCGTATCTAATTTTTACTTTGTTAAAAAATAAAGATTTGATTTTTGAATACAAGTACAGAAGCGGTGAAATCTCTATCCCGATACAATTCACATCATATTTCTTTGATAAGCAAAATAACAATTCACCGCTACCGCTACCCAGATCATAAAACAACATGCCTGGTTGCAGACCCGCTAATTTTGCTATTCTATCGAAGTTCTTTTTCATTGTAGGAAGCCAAGGGGCTTCAAAAAGGGCTCCTAAGAATATTAGGTAAAATAAAATTAAAATTAAAAAATACTTATCTATTATTAATAATAATATCACGGTTATAACAAATTAGGTGAAAGTGTGTACGAACTCTCGGGATGTGCGTAACCCAGTGCCTGATGGGTTTAATATAAACCAGCCAATTGAAATAATTCAACCCTGGCAAAATCGCCTAAAAAGACCTATAATGTTCTTAAAAATGTGGCTACCCTGGGCACTTAACCCGAGTGTCCCGCCACGACCATTTCTTATCGTGCAGACCCGAGTGATCGCGAGAGAGCTGTGACTCGAGTAGCTCTGCGATAAATTTAAACACTAAATCTAATTTATTTGTATGGAAATAAAAACGTTTAAAGGGAGTCCCAAAGAAATAGGGCAGCAAAAAGGAAAAATTTATAAGAAGAATGGATTGACTCTTGATTGGTCGGGAATCAAAAAAGAAGCAAGGAAGTTTTTTATAAATTCTAGAGGAAGCCACAACTGGGACCATACTTTAAGAGTTTATAATCTTTGTATTAAAATAGGTAGCTTGGAAAATGTAGATACAGAGGTTCTAGGGATGGCCGCGATTTTACACGATATAGGCAGAGAAGAAGAATATAAGTCAAATGGAAAGGTTTGTCACGCCAAAAAGGGAGCGATTTTGGCCAAAGAACTTTTAGAAAAACATAACATTGATCAAGAAAAAATAGAAAAAATTATTTCTTGTATAAAAACGCACAGATTTAGAAGCAATAATTTCCCGCAGAGTAGAGAGGCCCAAATCTTATTTGATGCGGATAAACTTGATGCCATTGGAGCTTGTGGCATAGGAAGGGCTTTTCTGTTTTCTGGGGAAATCGGAGCCAGACTTCATAATAAAGATATTGATCTGGAAAAAACCAAGCCATATACGAAAGAGGATACTGCCTATAGAGAATTTAGTGTTAAGCTTTGTAAAATTAAAGACAGAATGCTTACAGAAGAAGGTAAAAAAATGGCGATAGATAGGCATAAATTTATGGCAGATTTTTTTAAACGACTAGACAAAGAAATAGATGGATATTTCTA
Source organism: bacterium (assembly GCA_030693425.1). Classification (NCBI taxonomy): domain Bacteria; species bacterium. The sequence continues at coordinate 104,513 of JAUYAM010000002.1, read as the reverse complement.
GTTAAACTCTTTATAGATAATCATAAAAATTTTAGATTTACAGGGTTATTTTCATAAGATCAAAATGATGAAAATAGTTGTTGCCAGCGGATATTTTAATCCAATTCATATAGGACATTTAAAATATTTAAGAGGTGCCAAGAAGCTTGGAGATAAATTGATAGTGATAGTGAACAATGATGAACAGGTGAAATTAAAGGGAAGCGCGCCTTTTATGATAGGAAAAGAGAAATTTGAAATAGTGAAAGCAATTAAGTGGGTGGACGAAGCAGTATTATCAATAGACAAACACAGAACAGTAATTAAGACACTGGAGAAAATAAAGCCCAATATCTTTACTAGGGGAGGAGATTTAACTCCCGAGAATGTTTCAGAGGTAGTAATATGAATAGAAGTGGTCTTTGGCGTCGGAGGCCAGAAATTGCAAAGCTCGAGTTTGCTACTAAAAACTGCTTTAATGTTGGAAAAACAAGATTATTACAAGTAACCTTATGGATTCTGAAGGAAATAGCATAAATATAAAAACGACGACAATTATGATAATAGCAAAAGAGATAAACGACAAAATTTACATTTATAATTACAAAAACAGGAGAGTGTATTGCTTTAATAAAGGGTTGGCAAGGCTGCTTGCTTCTTTTTTTGGAGATGAAAATGCTGGTAGATCAAATCATAGCAAAAAGGAAAGGAATCATTATAAATATTTTAAGAAAGAACATCTTCTATCATGAAAATAGGTATAATCTTTGATGGCATTGAAATACCTCCCAAAAGCGGTGTAGCCTTTCGTCTGTACTATTTATCTAAAAAACTTGAAGAAAAGGGGGTTAGAGTTGTAATGTTTCTTTGCGAGAGAGGATGGGTTTCCCATAACGACCTAAAAAAGGAACCTTTTGTATTTCATATATTTTCACCAGAAGTTTTTTATAAAAAGATAGACTTCGTAAAAAACGTTATTAGCAAAGAAAAGCCAGACATTATCCAAGTGAATAACTCTTCATCGGTGCTTTCGTACGGGGCATATTATTCTAATGAATTAAGAATTCCGCTTGTTACAGAGATGCATGATTGTGACGCAATTATAAAGAAGACTCTCGGGTGCGATAGACAGGATATTGATATTTCAGAATTTATACAATATTCTGCCGGCTATCTTTCTCATGAGGTAATATGTATGACGCCTAAAGATAAAAAAGAATTCATTCACATGGGCATACTCAAGGATAAAATAAATTTAATACCGAACGGTATAGATACTGATTATTTTAAGTATAATTCTCCTAATTTACCTAAAAGACAAATTATTTTTCTGGGGAATATGTTCTATGAACCAAACAGAAATGCTGCAGAAATAGCAATTAAAATGATAGTGCCCCATATCAATGCCAGACTGTTGTGTATTGGCATGGTAGAAGATTCTTTCCGCAGGAAATTCTCTTCCGACAAGGTTGTTTTTACTGGAGGGGTGGATGATATTAGGCCCTTTTTGAAAGAATCTTCTATTGCAATAGCACCGGTCTTTGAAGGTTCTGGAATGAAAGTAAAACTTTTAAATTACGCGGCCTCAGGGCTTCCTATAGTATCTACTGAAATGGGAATTTCAGGTTATCCACGCAATATTGCAATTATTGAAAATGATATCACTAAATATCCGAAATTAGTTGAGAAACTATTGGATGACCTGAAAGTAGCAACCGAACAAAGTAAAAAAGCGCGGGAAATAGTTTGCAAAAAGTTTTCATTTGATTTTATAGCCGAGAAAGTAATTAAGCTTTACAAGAAAACAAAATTTAAGAAAAAAAGAAGCTCTTTCGTTCTTGGGGTTAAGGATAAGGAGAAAAAGAATAAAATTTTTTTTCAACGACTATCGCCCCTACCTATGTGGCTGGAAGAAAAAAGAGTAAAATTTTCGTCTACTGTTCCAGATTATATAACTTTAAATTATGAAAATCGTAATTGAAGGCCTATGGGCTTTGGGAAAAACCTTGGCTTGCGAATTTCTGGAAAAAAAGCACGATTTTGTATTTATAAGAGAGCCAGATCATAAAAAGCATAAATTAGAAAAAACCGATCTAGATAGATGGTATTATGACAAGCACTTAGAAAATTTAGAAAAGGCTATGGAAGTGGAATCAGATGTTGTTTTAGAAAGGTCTGTTGCTTCTACTCTATCTTTTATAAAAAGTAGAGATAGTAAAGATGCGCTCGTACGAAAACTAATTGCAGACGAGAGATTTTTGGCGTATAAAAACTTTGACCTATGTATTATTTTTAACATAAACTATAAAGATTACCTTATAGGAACTAAATCTCTTGATAATAAGGATTTAAAAGAATTTATTCTGATTAATGATAAACTTGTCAGAAATTATAATCGAAATTTAAAACTTTATTGCGAAATGCTATTTGGTAAAGACAACACTAAAAGTTTAAATGTTTTTAAAGATAGTGCATTTGTAGAAGAAAAAATAATCAGAAACTTAATAGAAAAACTTATATATGAAAAGAAAACAGAGTAATATTCTTGTGACGGGAGGATGCGGATTTATAGGAAGCTTTTTGGTTAATAGTCTTATAAAATTAGGGTATAAGGTAATTGTAATTGATGACCTGTCTTCTGAAAGAAAACCGTTTATCAATAACGAAGTAAAATTTTATAAAGTAGATATATATAAGAGCAATCTACTGGAGGACGTATTCAAAAAAGAGAAGATAGACACAATTATTCATTTAGCAGCAAAGCATTATATGCCTTATTGTCAAGCCCATAAAAAAGAAACGATTGAAACAAATGTAATCGGAACCCTTAATATCCTTGTTTTAATGAAAAAATACGGCATAAAGAGACTTATATTTTCTTCCTCAGCGTCTGTTTATTATCCCAGCAATAAGCCCCATAAAGAAACTGATAAGGTTGGATCTTTAGATATATATGGAGCTTCAAAAATATTAGGGGAGAAAATAATAGGAACTTTAAGTCCCATATTCGGAATTGATTATACGGCCTTGAGGCTATTTAATGTGTACGGCCCAAACGATACAACATCGCACTTGATTCCCGAGATAATCAAACAAATGAAAGCAGATAAAGAGGTAAAACTAGGTAATCTCAAAAGTAGAAGGGATTATATTTGGGTGGAGGATGTTGTAAGAGCCATCGTAATTAGCCTTACTAAGACTAATTGTAAAAATCAGATTTTCAATGTAGGAACCGGCAAGGCATGGTCGGTAGAGCAGGTATTTGGAATTTTAAATAATATCTCGGGAAAAAGGTTTGAACTAAAATCTGTAAAACTAAGACAAAGAATATTAGATTCTTCTATTATTAGAGCAGATATAAAAAAGATTAATGAATTGACCAAATGGCGCCCAAGAGTTGCTTTGAGAACAGGTTTGTGTTATTGTTATATAGATCATTAATTGTCTAGAACATAGGCTCGAGAGAAGGAAGGAGGCTTCCGATGTTAATCTGTATAACTGGAATTGATGGTTGCGGAAAGGGTACGCAGATCTATCTTTTACGAGAAGTCTTGGAGAGAAAAGGACTTAGAATATTTATCTCTAAGGCATATGATGAGGCAGAGAAGGAGGGTCTATCTCATTTCTTCTTGTACTGGGACGATGTCGCTATCACACTGGCTTTTCAGGCTTTGCATCGCCAGCAGTTCGTAAAAGCCACGGAGGCCCTGGGAGCTGGGCAAATCGTCCTTGCAGACCGGTGGGATGAGTCATACTTGGCATACCACTCTCAATTTGGTCTTTTGTCTCAGGATGAGGGCCTGAGAAGAAGATTAAACAAGATTGCCTTTGAGGGTAAAAAGCCAGATCTGACTTTCCTTCTGAAGATTTCTCCAGAAAGGGCAGGATTACGCACTGAAGCTCGTGGAAGAGATTTCTTTGACGGTAAGGATCTAGAATACCATGCCCGTATGGCCGAAGCCTACGAAACGCTGGCTTGTGCCGAGGGCTGGGTGATTCTGGATGGCGAAAAGAAACCTCTTGAAATCCATAGTGAAATTATGAGAGTCGTCCTAGAAAAGATGGGAGAGGAATAAAGCCTCTCCCATCCTTTTAGCCACCTATTTTAAACATAAAAACATGGAAAATAAAGAACAGGTACTAAACTTTTTTAAGGAAATCAATTATAACTCTGAGGATGAAAAAGATGGTAAAAACTATCGCTATTACCATCCTTTAAGGGTATTAAAATTATCTGAAAGAATAATTAAATCTGAGGTATTACAAGAAAAAGTAAGCATAGGTTGTACTATTATTTTGTCTCTATTTCACGATATTGGAAAAAATAAAAAACTGGCTTTAGAAAAAAGACTTTTTTTAGACGAACACGATAAGAATAACATTGTGCTTTTTGAGGAGTTTATTGTGCCCTTCATAAAAAATGAAAACGATAAAGATTATGTCATAAAATTGATAGTAGATTTTTCAAATAAGAAATTTGATTTAACTGAAAGTAAAATAGTCCACGATGCGGATAATTTGGACGAGATAGGAATGCTTAATTTTTGGAGACTTGCGGTTTACGCTGGAAAACATAATCAAGATATCAAAGAAGCGATTGATTATTATTTTAGTTTTGACAGACAGGACAAAATTAGAAAAAGCGGAGAATTATTTTTTAAAAGTAGCAAAAATATTGCGAAAGAGCGCATGGAAAAAATGGATAAGGCTTTAATTAAGTTCAAAGAAGAAACCTTCATGGACTCTATTGAAACGTCCTAGAGATAGGATATTGCCTTAAATATAGTGAGTAGAAGGACGGGTAGATGTTATAGAATAGCAATTGTTTCGTTTTTCAACGCTTGCCACGCTCTCAATCCCTGCATAATCTGGTTCCGGTAAAGCGGAACGCGTCTTTTCATGTCTCATTTGTCTCATTTTCCGAACAAAACTATAAAAACTGAGATATTCACATTTTTAGACCTCGACCCGAGTGTCTCAAATTCAGTCATGGTAAGACCAACCAGCACCAGCAACGCCGGCGACCGCTACTGGACCGAAGGAGTCGGGTTGGGCCTTTACATCGCCCAGAAATTCGTCAAGCTCCACGGCGGAGATATCAGAGTTGAATCGGCCGGAAAAAACAAAGGCACCTCTTTTTATATTGAACTACCAATATGATTAGGATTGACAAGGGGAAAAGGGACCAGGGGAAAAGGGACCAGGTACCTTTTTCAGGTGCCTTTTTCAGGTGCAATTCTTGAAAAAAGACGGTTTTCAAAATATCCGAGAAGCCCGCGGCGCAGAAAAATTATCTATTGGTTAAGACAGATCTAGTTGTGAAGGAATGCCTTGAATTTCCAAACTGGAATTAACTCCTATTGCCAAGCGCACTCGTTGATCATTGTCACCCGCCCCAAAAAATCTTCCCCCAATTCCCCACATTCCAGTCTGAACAAAAAGATCCAAACTAGTTTTACTTTTTCCTAGTCGCGGATAAACATACAACGCCCCGTCAGTTTTCAACTGGTCTAAATCAATAAACAATTCTCTATCAGTTAATCGATTAATGTCTCTTAAAACATCAACTGTTACCTCTCTACGCCGCCTATACACTGCCGCAGTTTGCCGCACTGCCTCCTTGCTAACATTTTCCAGCACCGCTACCGCTTCCAGCATTGCCGCGGCTGAATGACAGGGATTGCCGGCCTCGGTGGCCGCGCGCAAACACTCGTTCATTCCGGCTACTATTGTATGACAAGCTCCCAGCCGCTGCCCGGGAATTGCGTGAGATTTAGACAAAGAGGTTAAAAACACGGTCTGTCTTAAAATCTCTTTGTTATTGAATACTGCCAACATCGCGCGCGCCTGTTCTTCAGGCACCGTAGTAATATAAGCCAAATCCACTAAAAAAATTATTGCCGTATTTGCTTCATAGCTTTGCTTTACTACCCGACTTAGCTGATCCGCCGGAATCATCGTCCCAGTCGGATTGTTAATCGGTACGATATAAAATACTCCTATGTTTTGATCTTGTACTATCTGACGCGCCTGGTCCGCCTGTAAAAAATAACTATCCGTCTCGCCACATTCTAAAGTTATCACTCGCATCCCCGCTCTTCTAGCCATATTAATTACCGGCGTGTATCCAGGGACAGTGGTTAAAAAGTTAGCCTCTAGTTGCTTCTTATCTAACCATAAAACCAAAGCTCCCATTTCTCTTTGAGCCGCATCTGAAGTTCCGCCACTAGAAAAAAACGTTTCTTCTTTACTGATCATCACTCCGCCCCACTGGGCTAAATATTTTGAAAAAGCCAGTCTCGCTTCTTCTATACCGGTAAAATCGCCATATTTCGCCAGCGATCTACCTGAAAAATAATACTCTCTATTTAACTTTTCTTTAGTCAGACTAATTTGCCTATATATTTCACCATCAGGGTGAATTCCCAACGCTTGAGACAAATGCCAATGTCCCGGCTCACGATCAAAGCTGCTCGCATCAATATTGCCTAAACTTAAATTCGCGCCAATAACTGGCAAGCCTTCTTTATTACACCTATCTGCATACTCACTCCAAATCAAAGCATTAGCTCTTAAAGGATTTGCCCCTTTATCCACTCTTGCTAACAACTGTCCTGTTAATTCCCGCCTTATTGTGGCCAATATATTAAATTGTTTTGTTGTTGCCACCATATTATGGTATAATTTTAGCAGACAATGAAGACAAAAGCCAGTCGGATTATTCAACAAATTAAGACGCGGGAGAGTTTGTTTTGGGAAAAAATTAGAGGCGAGAGTGTTTTAAATCTCTTTCGTTTGCTTAGTGGACAAGTTCCTGCTTATCAGGATTTTTTACGGAATAATAAAGTTAAGCCAGAAAATATTAAAACCGTTGCTGATCTTCGGTTATTGCCGGCGATTGATAAGAAAAATTATCTGCGCAGATATCCTTTATCTGAATTGACCATTGACGGGCGTATTGATAAACCGCTTGTTTTTACCTCTACTTCCGGAGCCACCGGTACCCCTTTTTATTTTCATCGATCTTTCGACTTAGATTTACAAACTTCGGTTATCCACGAATTATTTTATCTCCAGGGCCAGTACGAAAAAGAAGAACCAGTACTGGTGATTGTCTGTTTCGGCATGGGTGTTTGGATCGGCGGCCTGATTACTTATCAGGCATTCCACTTGCTTCAGGAGAGGGGCTATAATGTTTCTTTAATCACCCCGGGCATTAACAAAGAGGAAATCTTTAAGTCGCTGAAGGACCTTGGAAGATCATACAAAAATATTATTTTAGTCGGTTATCCGCCGCTCATCAAAGACATTATTGACGAAGCGCCGTCCCGCGGCATTGATTGGCGGAAATTCCGCGTCCGCTTGCTTTTTGCAGCAGAAGTTTTTACCGAGGATTTCCGGGAATATGTCTCCAGAGCGGTTAATATGAGAAATTCTTTCATTGATACGATGAATATTTACGGCACCGCCGACCTCGGAGCCATGGCTTTTGAGACGCCCCTGGCAATTTTGATTCGCCGGCTTTGCGCCAAAAATCAAAAGTTGTTTGAAGCAATCTTCAAAAAAATTCAAAAGACCCCGACTTTAGGCCAATACATACCCTCTTTTATTTCGTTTGACGCCGAAGGTGATGATCTCTTGGTAAGCGGCAACAACACGATGCCGCTCATAAGATACGCTTTAGGAGATCACGGCGGGGTTTATTCTTTCCGGGAACTTACAAAGAAGTTAAGCGAATTAGGAGTAGACTTGAAAAAGGAGGCAAAAAAGGCGGGGATAGAAAAATTTTGGCACGAACTTCCTTTTGTTTATGTCTACGAACGAGCCGACTTTTCTACCAATCTCTACGGCCTGCAGGTTTATCCCGAGCCAATACGGGAAGCGTTGCTTAAAAAGCCATTAAGCGCCTATTTAACAGGGAAATTTACCTTAGAAACGCGGTTTAACAGCAAGCAAAATCAATATCTCCTGATTCATTTGGAAATGCGTAAATCCCGCAATGACATCGTGCCTCGGGCTATCAAGCAGGCGACTCTTAGCGTCATTGTTGAACAGTTGCAACTCAAGAATTCTGAATATCGCGAGCTCCATAAATTCCTCGGCAAACGCGCCTTGCCGCGCTTGCAGTTTTGGCCGGCTGAAGATCCAAAATATTTTAAACTGGGAATTAAACAAAGGTGGGTAAAGAAATGAAATTTTATTTTAAATTAATACCGTGCAAGACATTAGATTAATCAATCCGGAAGAATTCCCTAGAAATGGCGATCTGCAGGAGCATATAAAATTTGCTTTAAGTTATGCTATTTTGGCGCCATCTACCCATAATAGTCAACCTTGGTTATTTAAGATAAAAGCGCCGGAATGCCAAATATATTATGATCCGAAATTACTATTGCCGGAAGCTGATCCTAAAACCAGAGATCTGCATATCAGTATTGGCTGCGCCATAGAAAACTTAATTTTAGCTGCTACATATTTTAATATTTTTGACTCTATTAGTTATGGTCCGTTTGAAGATAAGGAACAACTGGCCGCTATACGCTTTAAAAAATATACGGGCGCGAGAAATGATGAATATAAAAGAATTCTTGATACTATCACCAAAAGAATAAATGCTCGTGGTTTGTTTTCGTCAGAACCGGTACCAACCAATCTGATCAATCTTATATCGTCAGCAACACAGCATTACTTAGTTGAAGGGATAAATGTGCACTGGGTAACGGATAAAGACAAGATAATTAAGTTGTCTAGGCTAACCGTCGAGGGGTTAAAGATTGCTTATCGCCGCCCCGCTTTTCGTAGGGAGATGTCGCGGTGGATGCACCACAGTTTAACGAAAAACAAAGATGGCTTGCCCGGTTATGCTCTGAGAATGCCATTGTTGTTGTCTTTTGTGTTGCCAACTTTGGTTAAGTGGTTCAATCTGGGTGGTTTATTGTCTAAATTAAATTACAAAAGCTTGAGTTCGGCGCCGCTGGTTACTGTAATTACGGCAACCAAAGACAATCAAAACACTTGGCTTAAGGTAGGCCTATTAGCCGAAAGGCTTATGCTAGAATTTAATAGTTTTGGTTGGCAGACTTCTATTTTCGTGGCAGCGGTGGAAATGGGATATCTACAAAGTGAGATTAAGAAAGTTGTTGGCACCGACCAAATACCGCAATTCCTATTCGTTGTGGGAAAAGTTGATTTATTGCACCAAGCAACACCAAGACATGAATTAACAAAAAAAGTAATTTCTTAATTAATGCTATGCAACCAGAAATACTTAATCCTATAACAGATAAAGAAAGGATAGAAAAGTTGAAGCAAGACAGCAATGTCAGAGTGGTTGATTTTTTGGACGATCAAATAAAGGAGTTAAGTAAAATAAAAAAGATGGTTTCGAGCGAACTAATCGATGTCTGGGTTTATTATCCGTGGAATCGAGCATTAGTCCGCATTGTGAACAAAGAAGATTATCGTCTATTAAGGCTTTCGCGCAATAAGAACTTGATAACCGATGAAGAACAGGAAAAATTCTCTCGCCAAACAATCGGAATTGCCGGTTTAAATGTGGGCAATCCAGGCGCTCTTTGTATTATTCTTGAAGGCGGAGCAGAAAAAATGAAATTTGCTGATAATGATGTTTTAGAATTATCCAACTTAAACAGGTTCAGGGCCAGTTTGGGTGATTTGGGTGTTAATAAAGCGGTACTGTCGGCCCGTCAAGCCTATGAAATTGACCCTTTTATTGATATAGAAATTTTTGACAAGGGGATATCCGAAGACAATACTGACCGGTTCTTAACTCAACCAAGAATTGATTTATTGATCGAGGAAATGGATAATCTGCCATTAAAAATCAAAATTAGAGAAAGGGCCAAGTATTATAAAATCCCAGTGTTAATGGTTACCGGCAATGGGCCCGGTTTGATAATTGACGTTGAACGTTTTGACTTGGAGCCGGATTTACCATTACTAAATGGTTATTTGAAAGAGGACGTTATAAATAAAGTATCTGCTTTAGTTGATACTACGCCCATGCAAGAAAGAGTTATGTTGGCGCGCGACTTTATGGGCGCAGAATTTTTAACCGAGAGACTGAGACAATCCTTTGACTTAGTGGGAAAGGGGTTAGTTGGCATTCCTCAAACAAGCGAATCCTCGTTTTTACGGGGAGCAATGCTTTGTTATTTTGCTAGGCAGATTGCGACGAATTGTCTGGTACCATCAGGAAGATATTATTTAAATCTAGATTCATTAATTAACGGTTAATTAGAATCGTATTAGTCTTCCTGAACACTTATTACTTTAATCTTATGAATGTGTTATCTAATCTAGATCTATTGTCTGTGGGGATAGCTATTGCGTCTACGGTAGTGCTTGGCTTTAGCGTTCTTTTAAATAACCCGAAGAGCATAACAAATAAAACATTCTTCGTTTTTTCGATTCTGACTGCCTTTTGGGGATTTTTTAACCTCATGAGTTATAGGATTGTTGATCTCAATCTTGCTTTCTGGTTTCTGCGGATCGAGATCTTCTTGGGAATATGGCACTCGTTTATGATTTTTCAACTACTCTATGTTTTTCCAAATGAGAGGCTGAAGTTTCATCGTTGGTATACCGTAATGCTAATTCCCGTGGTTGTAACTGTTTCTTTACTTACACTTACACCGTTCGTATTTTCTGGGGTCGAAACTGTTTCAAAAGAAGGTCAAATCTTAACATTAAAAGCAGAAGCCGGTATAGTTTTTTTTGGCTTAACCGTATTCGGTTTAATCTTATCCAGTTTTTGGATTCTCTTACGAAAAACACTAAAAGCTTCTGGTCAAGATAAAAGAAAATTCTTACTTTTATTAATTGGTGTGGCAATAACATTTGCTCTTATTTTGCCTCTAAACTTCGTACTTCCAGCCTTTTTCAATAATCCTAAGTTTGTTCCTTTTGGCGCCGTTTTTACTTTTCCGTTTGTTATTTTCACTTCCTATGCGATTTTAAGGCACAAGCTTTTTAACATCCGAGTGGCGGGAACGGCGATATTAGTGTTTTTGCTCTCGGTAGTCACTTTTTCCGAGGTGATTTTTGCTCAAGATTTAGGGTTAGTTATTTATCGAAGCTCGATTTTTATTTTTGTTCTTACGTTTGGTATTCTTCTAATTCGCGGCGTCCTGCGCGAAGTCGAGCAGAGAGAAAGATTGGAAAAATTGACCGCCGAACTGGAAACCACCAATGCGCGGCTGGAAAAATTAGACGAACTCAAATCGCAATTTCTGTCTTTCGCCTCTCACCAAATAAAAGGACCTTTGACCGTCATCAATGGCTATGCCGATTTAATATCCGAAGGCAGCTATGGCCAGATCAATGGCGGCGTCAGCAAGGCAGTCTGGGGAATCAAAGAAAACTCCCGAAGACTGATCAAGTTGGTTGACGACTTCCTGGATTTAAGAAAGATCGAGGAAGACAGAATGGACTATGAATTCAAAACCATCAATTTAGTTGCTTTGGCCAAAAGCGTCTTTGAAGAATACAAAATCGTTGGCCAACAGAAGGGTTTAGAGCTGGGACTGCAAACTAATGAGATCACAATCGATCTGAAAGCCGACGAACAAAGATTAAGACAGGTGATCCAAAACCTGGTTGACAACGCCATTAAATATACTCCCGAAGGTGAAGTGAAAGTAAAAATCGAGAGAACAAAAACCGGAGACAAGGCCGTTGTTGAGGTCAAAGATTCCGGAGTCGGCATTCGTCCGGAAATCATCGGGACGATTTTCAATCAATTTAGCCGCGATCCTAAATTAAGAAACACCCTCGGCACCGGCCTCGGCCTCTACATCGCCAAAGAAATCGTCAAAGCGCACCGGGGCAAGATTTGGGCCGAGTCTGAGGGCGAGGGCAAAGGCGCGACGTTTTACGTTGAACTGCCGCTGTCATGAAAAAAATTCTCTTTTTGGTGATTGACGGTCTGCCGGACGATAAAATTCCGGCCCTGGGAAATAAGACGCCGCTGGAAGCGGCGCGGCGAATAAACCTTGATTGTTTTGCCCGAAACGGGCTTTTGGCTTTTTTCAAACCTCTGTTCTTAGGCAAACTGCCTGATTCTGAAGAAGTCCATTTTGCCCTTTTTGGCTACGACCCGAAAAAATTCCTGCCAGGCCGCGGCGTTTTGGAAGCGATTGGCTGCGGCGTCAAGCTTTTGCCCAAAGACATTGTTTTGCGGGGAAATCTTGCCACCATTGATAAAAACGGTTTGGTGCTTGACCGCCGGGCCGGCCGGATACAAAGCGGCGAAGCAAAAGTTCTGGCTGAATCCCTGAACGGCTTGAAAATTAAAGGAGTGAAGTTCTTAATCAAGCCGGTCTACGGCCACCGCCTAGCCGTGATTTTGCGAGGCAGGGGATTGTCAGAAAGAATTTCTGACACCGATGAAAAATTCATCAAGAAAACCAGGCCCTGCCTGCCTCTGGGCAAAAACAATGACAAAGCTTGCTTTACCGCCCGGGTTGTCAACGAGTTTCTCAAAACCGCAAACCCGATTTTGGAAAACCATCCTCTCAATTTGAAAAGGCAAAAGCAAGGAAAAATGCCGGCTAATTTCATCTTGTTAAGAGGAGCGGGCAAACTTAAAAACGTTGAAAGTTTCCAAAAAAAGTGGGGGCTGAAATCCGGCTGCCTTTCTTTGGGGGCGCTGTACCGAGGCATAGCCAAATTCCTAGGAATGGCTATAATTAAAGAGAAGCAAGGGGATCCTTTTTCCTCGGCGTATCTCAAAAACAAGTTTTACGCCGCCAAAAACGCCCTGAAAAAATACGACTTTGTTTTCTGCCACGTCAAAGGCGCAGATCTCCTGGCCGAGAACGGTGACTTTTTAGGCAAGAAAAAATTCATTGAAAAAGTTGACAAAGAACTAAAAATTTTCAAAGATTTAAAGCATACCCTGCTCGTTATTACTGCAGACCACGCCACTTCCTGCCAAACCAAGACCCACGCCAAAGGACCGATCCCGCTTTTAATCTGGGGCTTGCCGAAAAAACACAATCCAGGCGCCAAATTCACAGAATCCGGCTGTCTCAAGGGAAATCTCGGCCAAGTCAAAAACCTGAAAATTCTTCCCCTAGTTAAAAATCTAACTTCTGAAGGATAACAACCCTAAAACTAATTAAGCTAAAACATGAAGCAAAAGTACTATATTCTAGCTATCGCCATCTTAGTTCTTGCCGGAGGGTTTTTTATTTTCTGGCAGGCAAAATTGGGCAAGATCAGCCTTCCAACTCTGCTACTGAATCCGAGAGGGCAGCAAACAGCCGAAAAAGCTCTCAAGTTCATCAATACAAACCTTCTGCCTCCGGGAACAGCCGCCACTCTTTCAAAGATTTCCAGCGAAAGCTCTCTTTACAAGCTCGTTCTTGAAATAGGGCCGGATAAACCCGAGGTTTACGTTAGCAAAGACGGCAAGCTCCTTTTTACCCAAGTTTTCAATCTGGATGAACTCAAAGCCAGCCCGACGCCTTCTTCGAACCAAGAACCGCCAAAAGCTGAAAAACCTAATGTCAAAGTCTTTGTCATGTCTTACTGTCCTTTTGGCCTGCAAATGGAAAAGGCATATTTGCCTGTCTATGAATTATTGAAGGATAAAGCTGATTTCGGCATCTATTTTGTCAACTACATCATGCACGAAAAGAAAGAGATCGACGAAAACCTGAGACAATACTGCATTCAAAGCGAAAACAAGGAAAAATTCGCAAATTACTTGAGTTGTTTTGTCAAAAACGGCTCTGCCGAAACCTGCATTCAGGAAGCCAAAGTCGATCAAGGCAAACTTTCAGACTGCGTTGCCAAAACCGACGCTGAATTCAAAATAACCGCTCTTTACAACGACAAGAATACTTGGATGAGCGGCCGCTACCCGAAATTCACTGTCCACGAAGACCTCAACCAAGAATACGGAGTCGGCGGGTCGCCGACAGTAATCATCAACAGCAAAGAGGCCAAGGTCAGCCTTAGGTCTCCGGAAGCCTTCAAAAATATAGTCTGCCAGGCCTTTGTCAATCCGCCCGAAAAATGCGGCCAACAGCTTTCTAACGATGTGCCTGCCTCGGGCTTTGGAGAAGGAGCCGGCTCTGGATCTGGCGGCAGCTGCGAGTAATAGATCATTTAGAAGAAATGATAAAACCTAAAATTAGGATATTTAGCACCCCGACCTGCCCTTACTGCGTCACCTTAAAAGAATTCTTGAAAGAAAAGAGCTTTGAGTTTGAAGACATCGACGTTTCCCAAAACGAAATAGCTCTTGAGGAAATGGTTAAAAAGACCGGGCAGTTCGGCGTTCCGGTCATCGACATCGACGATCAGTGGATTGTCGGCTTTGATAAAGAGAAAATAAGTAAGTTGTTGAACATAGAATAATCAGCATAAATCGGCGAAATCGGCATAAATCAGTGGCCAGGGCAATATGTTGATTAATGCTGATAACTATTATGACTAAAGTAGCAATTAACGGTTTTGGAAGAACCCCGTAGCAGAACAAGTTCGCTACGGGGCAAGTTGGCCTCTAAAAAACTATGATAAAAATCGCTATTAATGGTTTTGGTAGAATAGGCCGATTAACGTTGCGACGGATTTTGGAAAATCACCCGGATTTAGAGGTGGCGGCTGTCAACGATCTCGCCAGCCTGGACAACATCGCTTATCTCTTAAAGCACGATTCTGTCTACGGAACCTGGAAAAAAGAAATCTCTTTGAGAAAGGGGATAAAGGGGGCGATCGGGGCCTTGTCAATCAACGGGAAATCTATCCTGGTTTTAGATAAAACTGACCCCTTGAGCCTGCCCTGGGAAGAACTCGGCGTCCAGGTTGTCATCGAATCAACCGGGAAATTCACGGCCAGAAAAGAGGCCCAAAAACATTTGGAGGCCGGAGCTAAAAAAGTGATTATCTCCGCCAATTCAAAAGACGCCGATCTTTCCGTCGTTTTAGGAGTCAACGAAAAACTCTACAATCCTAAAAAACACCAGATAATCGCCAATTGCTCCTGCACTACTAATTGCGCCGCACCAGTAATGAAGGTTCTGGATAAAGATTTTGGGATTGAAAAAGCCCAGATGACGACGATCCACGCCGTCACTGCCAGCCAAAGCTTGGTGGATGCTCCGAAGAAAGATCTGCGAGAAGGCCGAGCTGCTTTCAATAATATTATTCCGGCCTCAACCGGAGCCGGCGAAGCCGTTGTCAGGGTCCTGCCGGAACTCGAAGGAAAAATCTCGGGATCTGCTTTTAGGGTGCCGGTTCTTGCCGGATCTGTCCTAGAGATCGTCGCCCAGATAAAAAGAGAAACGAGCGTCGAGGAAGTTAATAAGGTTTTCGAAAAAGCCGCAAAAGGCGAATTGAAGGGAATTCTCGAAGTTTCTGAAGAAAATCTGGTATCCAGTGACATTATCGGCACGACTTTTTCCGCGATTGTCGATCTGCCTTTGACCGAAGTCATAAATTTGCCCAAAGTCAAAGATCAAAACCTGGTCAGGGTGGTGGCCTGGTATGACAACGAATGGGGCTATTCCTGCCGGCTGGTAGAACTGACGGAATTCGTCGCTAAAAGACTCTAAGAATAACTAACTTTTTCGGAAACTTAAGATCGCCCGCGGGGGCGATCTTTTGGTCTTTACGAATTCTACCTCCTCTTTGCTCCTCTCACCAAGATGACCGCCGCATTCCACGGAATAATCACCGCTTCAATGTCGTCAAACTTGACATTGAAATTCGCAGCCACCTGTTTTCGAGCAGCTACTTTGGCTGGACCTTCATCCTTATCCGCGATCGGCCCAGTAAAAAGAACGAGCCAGCCTTCCTCAGCAGTGTATAAGAGCTTTTGATCCCCGAGGGTGCGACGCTCATTCGCGTCGACTTCCTTTGCCTTAATGATTAGCATTCTATCCTCTCTTTCCTATGGTTTTGAAAAATTTAAACAATATCAATCTCTCACAATTTCCGCATCTTGTCCAGCCGGCTTTTTCACGTGCTTTGAGGCGCTTTTTAAGGTACAATGAAAATATGGAAATCAAAAAGGACAAACCAATATACGAAAAGGCAAGCAAAGACCCAATTGGGTTCTGGGAGGATTTGGCTTCAGAAATCTCCTGGCAGAAAAAATGGGGAAAAGCTTTTGTTCATGAGCCGCCCTACTTTAAGTGGTTTATTGGCGGCAAGCTCAATATCACCGAATCCTGTCTTGACCGGCATTTAAAAGACAAGGGGGACAAAACCGCCCTGATCTGGGAACCGGAACCTCTTGAAGAAAAGCTAAAACTAATTACTTACGGCCAGCTTTTTGCCGAAGTTTGTAAATTTGCCAATGCCTTAAAAAAGCTTGGTGTCAAAAAGGGGGATAGAGTGGCGATCTATATGCCGATGATCCCGGAAACCGTTGTTTCCATGCTCGCCTGCGCCAGAATCGGGGCTGTCCATTCGGTGGTTTTTTCCGCCTTTTCGCCCACTGCCCTGCAAGCCCGGATTCAAGACACCGGCGCCAAAATCCTGATTACTGCCGACGGCTACTATAGAAGGGGTCAAGTCATCAATCTCAAAGCCGCGGCTGACCAAGGCGTCGGGGAAACTTCAGTTGAAAAAGTGATTCTCGTCAAAAGAGCGGGCAATGAGATTTCTTGGCAGGAAAACCGCGATTTCTGGTGGCATGAACTTATAACCAAAGAAAAGCCGGAATGCTCCCCAGAGACAATGGACAGCGAAGACCCATTTTTTATCTTATATACGAGCGGCTCGACGGGCCAACCCAAAGGAATTTTGCACACCTGCGGCGGCTACGCGGTCCAGGCTCAAGCTACCGGCAAATGGATTTTCGATTTCAAAGATGATGATATTTTTTGGTGCACCGCCGATATAGGTTGGGTGACCGGCCATACTTACGGCGTTTACTCGCCTCTGCTCAACGGCATCGCCACTTTGATGTTTGAGGGCGCGCCTGACTGGCCCGCTCCTGACCGCTGGGCAAAAACCATTGAAAAACACAAAATCACGATTTTTTACACCGCTCCCACTGCCATCAGAATGTTCCAAAAATACGGCGAGGCAGAAATCAAGGAAGAAAATCTTTCCAGCCTGCGCCTTTTGGGTTCGGTGGGAGAGCCGATCGACGAAGCGGCCTGGCTGTGGTATTTTGAAAATGTCGGCAAAAGCAAATGCGAAATCGTTGACACCTGGTGGCAAACAGAAACCGGCGGTATTTTGATCAGCTCCTTGCCCGGAATAGGCCCTTTTAAGCCCGCTTTTGCCGGACTGCCTTTCCCCGGCGTCAAAGCCGACATTTTAGACGAACAAGGCCAATCTTGCCCGGCCGGAAAATCCGGCAATCTAGTAATCCTGCCGCCTTTTCCTCCAGGCATGCTACGCGGCATTTATAACAACGACGAAAAATACCGTCAAACTTACTGGTCGCAGTATGGCGGTAAAACCTATTTTACTTCTGACGCGGCTTTCAAAAACAAAGAAGGGTTAGTCAGAATCCTGGGCCGGGTTGACGATGTTTTAAAAGTGGCTGGCCACCGGATTTCAACTGGCGAACTGGAAAACGCTGTCAACAAACACGAATTTTTAGGCGAGACAGCTGTCGTCGGCGTTCCCGACGAGATAAAAGGAGAAGCGATTGTTGTTTTCGCCGTCAGGGAAAAAGGCCCGTTTTTCAGCACCTCAGATACCCAAGGTAAGTTAAATCCCAATGAAAACGAATTAAAACAAGCGGTGATTGACCAAATTAAAAAAGAGATCGGACCGATCGCCCTGCCAAAACAAATTTACATTGTTGAAGATTTGCCCAAGACCCGCTCGGGAAAGATTATGCGAAGAATCTTAAAGAAACTTCTGATCGGCGAAGAGTTGGGCGATCTTTCCACCCTGGCCAATCCCGAAATCGTAGAAAAAATCAAAGCTCAAGTTAAACCCAATTAACCGCTCACTCTACTGCTACGTAGCAGTAGAGTGACAAAAAATGAAAAAGAAAACAGAAAAATTGATTTTATGGTTCAAAGATATTTCTATTAAAGACGTGTCGCTGGTGGGCGGAAAAAACGCTTCTTTGGGGGAAATGTTTTCCGAATTGACCAGAAAAAGCCTGCCTGCCGGTAGGCAGGGGATTAATGTTCCGAACGGCTTTGCCTTGACCAGCCGGGCTTATTGGCGCTTCATAAAAGAAAACCACCTGCAGAAAAAACTGGAGAGCGCTTTTAAGGATTTTAATCCGCAAAACATTGTCAGCCTGCAGAAAACCGGAAAATTCTGCCGCCGGCTGATTTTACAGAGCAGAATCCCAGCTGACCTGGAAAATGAAACGAGGAAATTCTACCAACAACTGTCAGAAAAATACGGCTCAAAAGAAATCGAGGTTGCCGTCAGAACCTCGGGCGTGGCCGAAGACAGTCCGACTGCTTCTTTTGCCGGACAATTCGAAACTTTTCTCAACGTCAAAGGCGAAGAAAAACTGCTTTGGGCTGTCAAACAAAGTCTGATCTCGATTTTCACCGACCGAGCCATTGCCTACCGCGAACAGAACAAAATTCCCCAGTTGAAATTCGCTCTTTCGGTCGGCGTTCAAAAAATGGTTCGGTCGGATCTGGCCAGCTCGGGCATCATTTTCACTCTGGATACGGAAAGCGGTTTTAGAAACGTCGTCCTAGTTAACTCAATCTACGGCGTCGGAGAACTAATCGTCAAAGGAAAAATTACTCCGGATGAATTCTGCGTTTTCAAACCAACTCTCAAAGATTATCGGCCGGTCATCGTCAAAAATCTCGGCCGGAAAACAAGAAAATACGTCTTTGATGAAAAAGGCGGCCTAAAAGAAATGGCGGTGTCTCCTGGCGAACAAGCCAGATTTTCCCTGACAGAAGAAGAAGTCCTGACCCTGGCCAAGTGGGCCTGCCTGATTGAAAAACACTATGGCCAGCCCCAGGACATTGAATGGGCCAAGGACGGCAAGACCGGAAAATTGTTCGTTGTCCAATCAAGGCCGGAAACAGTCCAGGCAATCAAATCACAGAACTATTTTGAAGAGTATGAAATAAAAACCAGCCAAAAGCCGATTCTTAAAGGAATCGCCATCGGCAGTAAAATCGGCCAAGGCAGGGCGAAAATTATAAAGAGCACGGCCGAAATCAGCCATTTCAGACAGGGCGAAGTGTTGGTGACGAAGATGACTGATCCTGATTGGCTGCCGGCAATGCGAATCGCCTCAGCTCTCGTCACAGACGAAGGAGGTCGGACCTCCCACGCCGCTATTGTTTCACGGGAACTAGGCATTCCTGCGGTTGTCGGAACAAAAACCGGAACCAAAATGCTGAAAACCGGCAAAGAAACCACCATTGATTGTTCGTCCGGAGAAGGTCGGATTTTCAAGGGCAAAATTCCCTTTAGCTTCCGGAGATCGGATCTCCGGAAGCTACCAGAAACAAAAACAAAGATAATGGTTAATATCGGCGCCCCGGAAATCGCTTATAAAACGTCATTCCTGCCGGCTGCGGGCGTGGGACTGGCAAGAACAGAGTTCATTTTGGCGGAAAAGATAAAGATACATCCGCTCGCTCTTTATCACTACAAAGAGCTCAAGGTTCCAAGTTCTAAGTTCCAAGTTCCAAACAAATCCCAAATTCAAAATCCCAAATTAAAAACAATAATCAAGCAAATAGACGAAATAACGGTTGGTTATAAAGATAAAAAAGAATATTTTGTCGATGAACTGGCCGAGGGAATTTCACAAATTGCCGCCGCCTTTTGGCCAAGGCCAATAATTCTCCGTTTGTCAGACCTCAAAACTAATGAGTACCGGAATTTGATTGGCGGAGAATTATTCGAGCCGGAGGAACAAAACCCAATGATAGGATTGCGCGGCGCTTCCAGATATTACAGCCAAAAATTCCAGCCGGCTTTTGAAATGGAGTGTCAAGCGATTAAAAAAGCAATCAATGAATTCGGCTTGAAGAATATTTGGCTGATGGTGCCTTTTTGCCGCACCCCGAAAGAAGGCAAGAAAGTTCTGGATCTCTTGGCGAAAAATGGCTTGAAACCCACTTCTGCTGAAGCCGCTAAAGCTACGGCGGGCGAGGAAAAACTCAAGGTATTGGTCATGGCGGAAATTCCTTCAAACATTTTGCTTGCCGACGAATTCCTGAATATATTTGACGGCATGTCAATCGGATCAAATGACTTAGCCCAGCTGGTTTTGGGATTAGACCGCGACAACGCTGAATTGAGCAAAATCGGCGACGAAAGAAACGAGGCCGTAAAACAAATGATTTCGCAAATTATCAAAGCCTGCCAAAAGAAAAACAAATACGTCGGCATCTGCGGCGAAGCGTCAGCGAACTTTCCCGATTTTGTCGAATTCCTAGTCAAAGAGGGGATCGAATCAATTTCCGTCAATCCTGACAGCGTAATAAAAACGATCATGAAAGTCAACGAAGTTGAAAAAAACACAGCCCCTCAAAAAAATTGAAGGGTTGGTATTAGCCAGAGCGAGGCGGGCTATTTTATAGCTCCTCCGGAAGGGAGGAGGGGAAAAAATTCCCTATTGGGGCGGGCGGGACGATGCCCGCGCTGATTGCCCCTTTTCAAATTTGCCATCTTTCAGCCGATTCTCAATGAAATTTCAAAGAGAGATCGACCTGTTTTTTTCCTCGCAAAAACATAATAACATACAAACTTAAAGTTGTCAAGCGAAATGTTGGATATTATTGCCGTTGGATCGGCCACCAAAGATATTTTTTTGGACGCCAAAGACCTACAAAAACACGATAATTTAGTATTGCCTTTGGGTGAAAAAATTGAATTAAAAAACATCCGCTATTTTTCCGGGGGCGGGGGATTGAACGCGGCCACGACTTTTGCTTTACAGGGCCTAAAAACCGGATTTTGCGGGGTTTTGGGCCAAGATTTGGCCGGCCAGGAAATAATTGACGAGTTAAATAAAAAAGGCATTGACGCGAGCATGGTAAGAGTCAAAAGCCGCGAAAAAACCGACATTGGCTTGATTTTACACGCCCAGATCGAAAGGACTATCTTGCTTTTTCACGGGGCCTCTAGAACCCTAAATGAAAAAGACATTGATTGGCAAGGGCTTAAAAATGCCAAATGGCTGTATTTGGCGCCCTTGTGGGAACAAGCTGCCGCTTTAACTGAAAAACTAGTTAATTTTGCTTACCAAAACAAGGTAAAAATAGCTTTGAATCCAAGCCTTGATCAGTTGGTTTTAAAAAACATTGGCCAGATTTTAGAAAAAATTGATGTTTTAATATTGAATGACGACGAGGCTTCGTTTCTGACCGGCATCAAACCCTTCAAGGAAAAAGCAATCTTCCAAAAACTCGCCCCGAACTGTTTAACCCCTGAGGTTAAACATTATGTTGTTGTCACTCGAGGGAAAAAGGGAGCTCTAGCCTGCGACGGAAAGTTTATCTACAATGTACCCGCTCCTTTAGTCAAAGTCGTCGACGCCACCGGGGCCGGAGATTCTTTCGGGTCGGGATTTGTCGCCGGCCTGACCGCAAAGCATGGGAGGTCCGACCTCCCACGGATTATTGAAAGGGCCTTGAAGTTAGCCATGTCAAACGCTATCAGTAACATCCTCGTGGTCGGGGCAAACCAGGGGCTCTTGAAAAAAGGCCAGCCCCTGCTAAAAATTAAGGTTAGAAAAAGAGCATGGTCAGCTTAAACAAAATTACCACCAAGGGAAAAGCTCTTTTTCTGGCCTATGATCAGGGATTAGAATTAGGGCCCGATGACGTTGGCGAGGCGGCCATTGACCCAAAAACCGTTTTGGAGATCGCCGAAAAAGGAGGCTATAACGCCATTATCCTGCAAAAAGGGATTGCCGAAAAATACTATTCAAAAGAAAAATACCATGTTCCCTTAATCTTAAAACTGAACGGCAAAACAGAACTGGTTTCAGGAGACCCGGTCTCCCGCCAGGTTTGCTCAGTTAAAGAGGCTTTGGATTTAGGGGCCAGCGCTGTCGGATATACCATTTATATCGGCAGCGAGCACGAATCAATTATGATGGCTGAATTCGGCAAAATCGTAGAACAGGCCCATGGAATTAGCCTTCCGGTAATTGCCTGGTGTTATCCCAGGGGCAAAAACATCAAAGATGAGTTTTACCCAGACAATGTCATCTATGCCGCTCGGGTAGGATTGGAGCTCGGGGCCGACATTGTTAAAGTAAAGTACTGTGGCTCTAAAAACTGCTTTGCCCAAGCTGTCAGGGCGGCAGGCAAAACCAAGGTGATGATGGCTGGCGGTCCGAAGATTACGGAACGAGTGTTCTTAAAAACCGTCAAAGAGATCATGTCGGCAGGAGCTATCGGTGTTGCCGTCGGCAGAAACGTCTGGCAACACCTTAGGCCTTTAGAAATTACCAAGGATTTAAAAGAGATTATTTTCAACAAGAATGAAAATCGTCGTCGATAAAGAAAAGTGCATCGGCTGCGGCAGCTGCGCCGCTATCTGCCCCGCCGTTTTTGAAATGGCCGAAGACGGCAAATCAGAGGTAAAGAAAAACCTCAAAAATTCAAAAGAGCTGATTGAGTGCGCTGAAAGCGCGGCCGAGGCTTGCCCTGTCCAGGTCATTCGTGTTATGAAATAACTATGCTTAACCTCAAAGTTAGGATTAGATCCGTTCTCGGAAAGAAAACTGAAGATTTGAGAAAAGAAGGAAAGCTTCCGGCTGTCTTATATGGCCCGGGGCTCAAGGAAAACTTCAATTTGGAAATGGATTCCAAGGAGTTTATTAATGTTTTTCAGGAGACCGGCAGAACTTCTTTCCTTCAGCTCGAAGTCGAGGGTCCAGACCTCAAAAAACCGCTGGCTTTCCTGGTCCTGGTCCACGACATCCAAAAAGACCCTTTGACTCTGTCTTTGTCCCACGTTGATTTTTACCAGCCGTCTGCCACCAAAGAAATAAAAGTCAAAGTTCCCCTCGCCTTCGAAGGAGAAGCCGGAGCGGTCAAGACTTTCGGCGGCACTTTGGTCAAAAACATCCAGGAAGTCCAGGTCCAAGCCCTGCCCCAAAATCTCCCTCATGAAATCAAAGTTGAGCTCAACGCCCTCGATGAACTGGAAAAAACGATTCTGATAAAAGACCTCGTCCTGCCTCAAGGAGTGAAAATCATCAGGCAGCCGGAGGAGATCGTCGCCCAGGTGCTGCCTCCGGAAAAGATTGAGGAAGAATTGGCCAAGCCCGCCGAAGAGAAAGTTGAAGAAGTGCAGGTTCTCGAGAAAGAAAAGAAAGGAGAGCCGGCCGAAGAACCAGAGAAGCCTCAAAAAACCTAAAAATTCAAATGTCCTTCAGTTTTTACCACAAAACCACTATTTTTATCCTGACGGCAATGGTGGTTTTTAGCTTATCCGGACTAATAGGGTTGGCTCAAACGCCCGAGGAAGAAAAAAAAGCCCTTGAAGAGGAGCTAAAAACCCTGGAGGAAAAAATCGCCCAGTACGAACAAGACATCGGAGAGGTCCAGAAAGAAAAGAAAACTCTTCAGAATCAAATAAAACTCCTTCAGAGCAAGATCAAGACCCTTGACCTCCAGATCCGCCAGGGAAACCTAATGATCAAAGATCTGGGAATCCAGATCGACAAAACCGAAAATGAAATCGAAACAACCAAGAACAAAATAAATGAAACCAGGGGAACACTAAAACAAGCCTTAAGAACTTTCAGCCAGGAAAGCCGAAAAGGGGATCTGGAAATTCTTCTCGAAAGCAGCCAGCTCTCTGACTTTTTCAGCCACTTGGCCAATCTCGAAGCCTTGAACCTGAAAATCAGCCAGTCGCTGACAAACGTCAAGTCTCTCAAGGATTATCTCGAAAACGAAAAAGACAATCTGGACAAGGAGAAAGACGATCTCCGGCGGGTGGTCGGCTCTCAAGTCCTAAAAAAACAGGCTAGCCAGGACAGCCAAAAACAGCAAGAAGTTATCCTTAAACAAACCAAAGGCAAAGAAACCCTTTACCAGACTTATCTTGAAGAAACCAAAAAGAAAGCTGCCGAAATCCGTTCGAGAATCTTTGAACTAATCGGCGTTCCTAAAGCGCCCACTTTCGGCCAGGCCTATGAAATCGCCAAAACCGTTTTCAAGGCCACCGGCGTCAGGCCGGCCTTCCTGCTGGCGGTCATCACCCAGGAATCGAGTCTCGGCAGGAACGTCGGCCAGTGCAACTGTCCGGCCGGGCTTTCGTGCAAACATCCCGAAATCGGCTGGAAAGAGGTGATGAAAGAAAACCGGGACTGGCAGCCTTTCTTAGAAATCACCAAAGAATTGGGCCGAGACCCGAACACGACTCCGGTTTCCTGCCCGATGTACCTCAACGGCAAAAGAGTCGGCTACGGCGGCGCCATGGGGCCGGCCCAATTCCTGCCTTCAACCTGGATGATTTACAAAGCCAAAGTCGAGGAAATCTCGGGCAAAAAGCCGGCCGATCCCTGGAATATATCCGACGCCTTCCTGGGCGCCGCCCTTTACCTCAAGGACTACGGAGCGACTTCGAAAAAAGCCGACGGTGAATGGCGGGCGGCGATGATCTATTTTGCCGGAAGCGTCAACACCAAATACCGCTTCTACGGCGACTCGGTCATCAATATTGCAAAAAGCCTTGAAGAAGACATCAAGGCGATTGAAAAAGTTCAGTAAGGAGAAACTGGGGCTTCCGGGGTTTTATTTTTGAATATCTTTGCTTTTGGGGAAATCTGGGGCAGGGCGATGGCAAAGATAAAAAGGAGTCCGAAAATGAGAATTAGGGCTTCGATCAGTCCTTGCCCGGAGCAAAGAAATTTATTCTGAGTCAGCTTTTTGCAGTTCATCGATAATCGGCGCTATTTTCCCCTCCATTATTCCCTCAAGATGATGCCATGACTTTTTAATCCGATGGTCAGTCAGCCTGTCCTGGGGAAAGTTATAGGTTCTGATTTTCTCCGCCCTTTTTGCCCAGCCGATCTGGGATTTCCTCGTTCCTGACAAAGACGCTTCCTCGGCCAGCATTTTCTGCTCAGAGAGCCTGGCCGCCAATATCGCCAGGGCGTTTTCCTTATTCTGGAGCTGGCTTCTCTCGGCCCTAGAAGTGATAACCGTGCCCGAAGGCAAATGGGTGATTCTGACAGCCGTTTTTCTTTTGTTGACATTCTGACCGCCCGGACCGGTAGCATTAAAAAAATCTATTTTCATCTCGCCGGGATTGATCTTAAAATCGCCTGTTCCCCTGGGCTTTTTAAAAACGGCTACCGTCGCCGTCGAGGTGTGGACTCTTCCCGACTTTTCGGTTTCCGGAATCCGCTGAACCCGGTGGACTCCGGCCTCGTGCTTCATTTTGCCAAAAACGTCATTTTCCCCCTGTTTCTTGGAAGAGGGCCGCAATTCAAAAATTATCTCTTTTAAACCCCCGAGCTCGGTCGAGGAAGAATCCAAAATCTTCTCCTGCCAATTCTGCAATCTGGCAAAGCTAGAATACATGGAGAAAAGATCGTCGGCGAAAAGGGCCGCTTCTTTGCCGCCGACGCCGGCCCTGATCTCAATGATGGCGGCAGACGATAAAGAAGAATCTTTTTTAACCTCTTCCATTTCCCTGAAAAGACTTTCAAGATCGTCTTCGAGAACCTTTTGCCTTTTTCTCAGTATTCTTGAGTCCTCAACCGCCAGAGAAAGCAGCTCCTGATCCTCGCCGGCAGACAAGATTGCTTGGTTCTCGGCAATCTGCTTTTTCAGTTCTTCTAAGGTGGCTTCTTCTTTAAGGACGCGGTCTAACTGAGATTTTCTTTTCAACAAACCTTCAAATCTCTCTGAATCGGAAACTATCTCGGGGTCACCGAGCTCTTCTAAAATTTGCTGGTATTCTTTATCAATTTCTTCTTGTGTCATCCGTATCAATCAGCAAAATCCGTATTAATCAGCGTTTTGACGCTGATTTATGCTGATACGAACTGATTAATGCCGATCTTCAGATTACTTGCGCTTTTTAGCCAGCCGCTCTCTAAACCTCTGAACCTGGCCGGCTTTGTCAATTATCTTTTCTTTGCCGGTGAAGAAAGGATGGCAATTTGAACAGATCTCGATCTCGCAAAACTCTTTGGTCGAGCCGACGTGAAAACTGTTCCCGCAAGAACATTTAACCACGGCTTCTTTGTAATACTTCGGATGGATATCTTTTTTCATAGCGATTTATCTTAAAATATATTCTTTAACGGCAAAGAAAATCATGAATAAAATAATAATGACGAAGAAAATATCGAGAATTTTGGTCATGGGTCTCTTTTTTCTTTAATGATTAACTGTTTTCTTATTCTAAAGGAATCTTCAGAAAAATCAACCCCTATTGTCTCAATTCCAAAATAATGATATATTCTACCTATGCCAGGTAGTGAAAACTCGACACAGCTTCGCTAGAATAACTAAACTATTTGGCAATAACAAAACCTTAATAAAAGAAACAAGATAAACTATCGACTCTGGTAGCGGGCGAAGCCCGGCTGCCCAGTCGAGTTTCTACTACCTGGTATGCCTAAACAAGACCAAAAACTTAATATCGATCCCGAAGAAATGCTCAAAGCCGGCTGCCATTTTGGCCATCGGACTTCGGTTTCCCATCCGAAAATGAAACAGTTCCTGTTCGGAACTAGGAACGACGTCCAGATCATTGACGTTGAAAAATCGGCAGAAAAGCTAAAAGAAGCTTTGAGCTTCGTTCAAGAGCTCATAAAAGAGGGAAAGATAATCCTTCTCGTCGGCACCAAAATCCAGATGAAAAAAATAGTTGCTGAAACCGCCAAGGAGGCCGGCCTTCCTTATGTGGCCGAGCGCTGGCTGGGAGGAACCTTCACCAATTTTGAGGTGATCAAGAAAAGAGTCAGCTATATGAAAGACCTCCAGCAGAAGAAAGCCGAAGGCCTCTTGGAAAAGTACACCAAGAAGGAAATCGCCAAATTCGAGAAAGAAATCAGGGGTCTGGAAGAGAGGCTGGGCGGGATCAAAGACTTGGAAGCAATCCCCGAAGCCATTTTTGCCTGCGACATGAAAAAAGACCTGGCGGCCATCAGGGAAGCCAAGATAAAAAAGGTTAGGATCATCGGCATTTCCGATACCAACACTGATCCGACTTTGGCAGACTACCCGATTCCAGTCAACGACGACGCTGTTTCTTCGGTCAGATACGTTCTCGGCAAGTTAAAGGAAGCGGTTTTGAAAGCGAAATCATAATTATGGCAGACATCGACCAGTTGAAACAATTGAGAGAAGAAACCTCGGCTCCGGTCAGCGAATGCCTCAAGGCCCTAGATCAGTCCGGCGGAGATATGGAAAAGGCAAAGGAAATCTTAAAGAAATGGGGCAAGGTCCTGGCCGAGAAGAAGGTCGAAAGAGAAGCCAAAGAGGGGATAGTCGATAGTTACCTGCATCCGAATAGGAAAGTCGGGGTTCTTTTGGAGATCAGATGCGAATCCGATTTTGTCGCCAAGTCCGATGATTTTAAGAGTCTATCCCACGAGATTTGCCTTCAAATCGCCGCCGCCAACCCTTTGTACGTCAGGGAAACGGACATCCCCGGAGATTTCATTGAAAAGGAAAAGAAACTCTATCAAGAGCAGATGGCCGAATCTGGAAAGGAAGAGAAAATCATCGAACAAATCGTCGAAGGCAAGTGGAAAAAATACCAAGAAGAAATCTGCCTGATGGAGCAGCCTTGGATCAAAGACGACACCAAGAGAATAAAAGACCTTCTCGCAGAATCAATAGCTAAACTTGGCGAAAACATTGTCATCAGGGGTTTTAGCCGCTTTGCCCCGTAGAGGAATTTCGAAATGGCATTATGTTTATATTTTTCAAGCCCAAAAGACAAAAATTTCTATGTTGGCTACGTGCAAAATCTATCAAAAAGGTTGCATCACCATAATGTCAAAAAATATTATTCGAAATTCTCCTACGGGGTTTAACATAAAATAATGCTTATCTTAAGCATTCTGGCCAAAATCGTCCTCTTCGGAAGCCTGATCGGCATGCTGGTTATTTTCTTCAAGAAAGCTCCTGTTTTGGCGGATTTGCCGAAAACAACCTCTGTTTTTGAAACAAAGAAAAGAACTTTGGCGGTTTTGCTGGAGAAATTAAAAAACCTGCCTTTCTTGAAAAACTTTTCTCTGGAAATGACTTTGCAGAAGATTCTTTCAAAATTCAGGGTCTTTACTCTAAAGATCGAGAACAGAACCGGCCATTGGCTGGAAGCCTTAAGAGCCAGAGCAAAGAAAAACAGCTCTGAGGAAAAGAAAGACGACAACTATTGGGAAAAACTAGAACAAAAGGACAAAAATCCGCCGGAGTAGCTCAATTGGTACCCCAGTAGTAGGAGGCTTCGCCTTCACTACGGGGCAAGGAGCAACGGTTTTGCCTGCCCCGTATAGAATTTGCCGATGTAGCTTAGTGGCAAAGCAACGGTTTTGTAAACCGTGGACGGGTGTCCGATTCACCCCATCGGCTCTAAACAAGACAAATTCTTGTACGGGGTAAAGCGAAGGTTTTGGAGGTTCGAGTCCTCTCCTAGGCTTTTTACAAACGTGTGGTTTACAAAATCGCACCAAATTCAAGACTTAAAAACAAATTTGTTCTCATCCTCGAACCGTCGTTGACGACAGTCGTCAATGGATTACCTATTACATATAATAGAGACGACCGTCAGTTCTAAATGTTGCACCCCCGCTTTCGTTGACGACAGTCGTCAATGGATAGTTAAGCACAATTTGCGAAATCGCGCCAAATACAAGTTTTAAGCTCAATTTTGTTCGTATCCGAGAAGGTGACAGTCACCTTAAAAATCTTGAAAACGAAGTCACTTTGAAAAAAATGACCCACCGCCAAGCCACAAAACGCCTTATCGTTCTGGTTGTGATAATTCTGTTTGTTTCTGGACTGCTTTTCTATTTGCAAAAACTCATCGGTTTAGAAAATATCCGCCAATTTATCATTAGAGCCGGACCATTCGGTCCAGCTATTTATATCCTCCTTATAATTCTTACTCATATATTTGCCCCCCTCCAAGGTTTACCGTTTTACTTTTTATCTTTTGCCATCTACGGCAAATGGACTGTTGTCTATACCCACATTGCCTATCTTATAAGTAGTATCACCAACTTTTGGATCGCCAGAAAATTCGGCCGTGACATTATTGTCAAACTGGTCGGCCACGAAGGAATGCAAAAAATTGATCACATTTCTATCCATGAGGGTCCCAAGGCTTTATTTATTATCCGCCTCTTCCAGGGTTGGATAAACGACTTTGTCTCCTATGCGGCAGGTTTAACCCCTCTGAAATTCTCCACCTACTACATAATCAGTTTTCTCGCCCCTCTCCCTTTGACCATATTAACGTTCTTATTTTTCAATCAAATACCCCAAAACCAAGTCTTCTTTTTGAGTATGACCATTGGCCTACTCTTCTTTATCGTCCCCCCAATCTATTATTTCCTCAAACATAAATTTTCTGGGAACAAAATTTCTCATGTTAATCGCCTAAAAAGATAGTCCTTACCCGAGTACTTAACCGAGTTAAGCACAATTTGCAAAATCGCGCCAAATTCAAAATTTGAGAACAAATTTGTTCGTACCCTCGAAGGTGACAGGCACCTTTCAGTAAATCCCTCTGCCGGCTATTTTTAGTTGACAAGACAAATAATTGCTATTATAATATCGCTACGGAGGCACTATGGACTTTATATCATATCTTCAAAGCCTCCCGGGCTTGACGGCAGTCATTACCGCCGTTCTGACCTGGGGGCCGATCATCTTATGGGAGTTGTTAATTGCCGGCCTGCTCTGGGCAGTTATCAGAGCTAGCCGAAGAGGCAAAAAATAACCTGGCCTTATCTAAATGCCGACCACTCGATGGCCGGCATTCTGTTTAAAAAGGCCTTGACAAACAAAGCCAATCCTCTAATATGAATATATGCTGAGAAAGTCTAAACTGGAAGAAATGATTAGAAACGCCCTAAAATAGAATAAGATTTTTCCGAAGACATAGTGGCGAAAAACCGAAAGCATATGTCTTGCGGTTTTTTGTTCGCCAGGCAAGGAAAGGACTTTGACAATTTGAGGATCTAGATCAAGTAGGTTTTTCAGAGTTGCTCCAACTATTACTTATTTTGAGGATTTCGAGATTATCTTTTTTAGATAAACTTGGTTTTCTCAATCTTATTTTGAGGATTTGATCCTGGTCCAGGATGAACGCTGGCGGCGTGGATAAGGCATGCAAGTCGTACGCCGAGCACATAACGCAAGTTATGTGCTTGGAGTGGCGAATTGGTTAGTAACACGTAGATAATCTTCCCTAGGGACGGGCATAATCCCGCGAAAGCGGGACTAATTCCCGATAGTAATGAGGGGGCGCAAGCCATTCTCATTTAAAGCTTAACGCGCCTTAGGATGAGTCTGCGGCCTATCAGCTAGTTGGTGAGGTAACGGCCCACCAAGGCTATGACGGGTAGGGAGAATGAGAGTTCGACTCCCAACAAGGGCACTGAGACATGGGCCCTACTCCTACGGGAGGCAGCAGTCGAGAATATTCGGCAATGGGGGAAACCCTGACCGAGCGACGCCGCGTGCGGGAAGAAGCCCTTCGGGGTGTAAACCGCTTTTCTGAGGGAAGAATCCCGCTTTTAGCGGGATGACGGTACCTTAGGAATAAGGGGATGCAAATTCTGTGCCAGCAGCCGCGGTAATACAGAATCCCCAAGCGTTATCCGGATTTATTGGGCGTAAAGCGTCTGTAGGCGGTTAGGCCAGTCTTTGATTAAATCTCAAGGGCTCAACCTTTGAGCTGTTAAAGATACTACCTAGCTAGAGGATGTTAGGGGCTGACGGAACGGTCGGTGTAGGGGTGAAATCCATTGATATCGACCGGAACACCAAAAGCGAAGGCAGTCAGCTGGGACAATCCTGACGCTGAGAGACGAAAGCGTGGGCATAAAAAAGGATTAGATACCCTTGTATTCCACGCCCTAAACTATGGATACTGGCTACTTGAAGTGTCGACCCTTCAAGCGGCGAAGCTAACGCGTTAAGTATCCCGCCTGGGAAGTACGGCCGCAAGGCTAAAACTCAAAGGAATAGACGGGGACTCACACAAGCGGTGGATCATGTGGCTTAATTCGACAATAAACGAGGAACCTTACCAGGGCTAGAAATCCCACTAAAACCCCATAGAAATATGGGACTACCCACAAGGATAGTGGGACAGGTACTGCATGGTTGTCGTAAGCAGGTGCCGTGAGGCGCTCCCTTAAATGGGCAAACCTGCGCAACCCTTACTCTGTGTTTTAAATGTCACAGAGAACTGCCCGGGATAACCGGGAGGAAGGTGAGGATGACGCCAAATCAGCATGGTCCTTTGATGCCCTGGGCTGCACACATGATACAATGGCAAGGACAATGGGTTGCCAAGCCGTAAGGCGGAGCTAATCCCATCAAACCTTGTCTCAGTTCGGATTGAGGGCTGCAACTCGCCCTCATGAAGCCGGAATCGCTAGTAATCGGGAATCAGCTATGTCCCGATGAATATGTTCCTGAGTCTTGTACTCACCGCCGATGAAAAGAGCTCGGCAGCTTAATTAACTAATGGGTGAAAATCCCATTCGAGCACATAAAATGTTATGTACTCGATAGCCAAAAAAATTTAGCAGTTCAATACTCGTAAGAGATTGAGCAGAGGGCTTGAGGCAAATAATAGCCTGTGATAAAATGAAACTAGACGACCGCTGCGGGCGGTTAGCGGGAAGTCTAAAATAAAAGTTTCTCATAGGATGTTAGAAAAAGCTAATTAAGTGACCCGAGGAGATCCTAGAAAGACAAGGTTATGCCTGTAAATTACAGGCTTTCTAGGAAGTCAGCTGGAGTCATAGTACCAAGCACATAACAATTTTATGTGCTCGGGAAGGACCCTTCCGTCCCGCCCTTTCTCGGAAAGAGCGGGGTAGGACTCGCTGCTTACGGAAAATCCGTACGATCAGTGGGAACGGAAACTAACCTTAAGTATTCCAATCCGTCACGTCAAGCGAGCTGGGAATACCCGAAGCGCCAAGCAATTGGAACTAAGGTAAGCTCAGTGAGAGGGACGAAGTCGTAACAAGGCACGCGTAGCGGAAGCTGTGCGTGGATCACTTCTTTTTATCACAAAATTTATTTTGTGATGAAGTCGACTAAAGTCGAAGAGGAAGAATTCTCTTTTCGACTTTAAGGCATTGGTCTTGGAGCCTTAAACTTAAGACTACTCAGTTGGAGTAACTTTGAGAAACCTAGATCTCAATAATAGAATAGCCAAAAGCCCTACTTAAAGCGGGGCTTTTGGTTTAACGCTCTTTCTTTCTAAGTTAAGTTTTTAGGCGCCCTGAAAGTCGTCTTCATTCCCCGAGGCTCCCGGTGTTCGCGTATCTTTAAAAGAGTTCAACAAATCTTTTAATTCTCCGGGGGTTACCGTGACCTCGGACCTAACCTCTCCTTCCATAAATAACAGATAGTAATTGCCGTCGGCGGCGATGATGTCGTAGATCTCATTAACGATCCCCATGGCCAAAACATCTCCTCTTGAGACATCTCCTTTTGAGATATTGTCAACCAGCTTAATGTTATTAAATCTGTGACCAAAACCCTCCTTGGTTTTCAAGGCAAGGCTGCGGGACAAGCCGAGCAATTTTCTGTTTTCCAGTTCAATAATCAAGCGGTTGCCGTCTATGACGCTGTAGACTTTTTTAACCATGATTGTCCCTGGCTACTGATTATTTTTCTGAAAACCAGCCTTCTGCCTTAAACTTGACCCTGTTTTTTAACGCTGTCAAGCCCGTTAACCCAAAGGCAACCCAAACTATTAGTGCAAGAGGCCGACTAAAATCTTATAGACGGCGGCTGCCTTTGCAGAAATGGGTAAACCATAGCTTAGAGGAGAAACTATTAAAAAACCTGCCATTACCAGGCTCAAATACCCAAGGAAAAGCCCCAGGGGGCGTTTTTCCATGACTTTTCCCCACCACAAAGAAAAGAGGATGACCGCAAAAGTTAATGCCGGCAAATAGTGGTAGACGAAAGCCGCCCTTTTGACAAAGATGAAGGGGAGAAAATTGGCAAGAAATCCGAATAACAGGAGAAAAGCCTGCCATTTCTTCTCCTTCATGAGAAAAATGCCGGAAAACAAGACAATAAACGAAGGTATCCAAACCAGGGGATTTCCCACGAGGTAAATGTTAGCGTTTTTCCCAGACTCATTTTTCTCCCAATACCAAACCGGCTTTCTCATAAACGGCCATTCGTTCCATCTGCTGGCGTCGGGGTGGCTTTTCTCTAAGTTGGCGTTGTAAGCGAACATCTTTTGATTCAGCTCAATAAACTTTGCTCCAAAAGACAGATATTTCCCCTTAGTCAGAGTTTCCTGAAAACCCTGGCTCATAAAAGCGTCTCCTGGTCCAGATAAAGGAAGAAGCTTAAAATGAACGGCGAAGGGCAGGACGTAGACAAGAGCAAACAGCGCCAGGGAAATAAAGATTTCCGCGGAAAACTTCAAAAATCTTTTTAAGTTAATGGTTTTTAGAAAACTGAAGAAAGAGAACAAAAGATTAATTCCTAAAAAAGACAGGCCGGTCCACTTTATAGAAAAAGCCAAGCCGGCCAGGGCCATCGAGGAAAAATAGAACAGGTGTTTCTTGAACCGGTTTTCCTGCCTTTGCGAGAGCAAAAAAACTAACAGCGACGAGAACCCGAAAAAGAACAGGAAACTGTCGACCAAGACGAACTTTGACTCAACCAGAAAAGCGTTGTCAAAGGCTATTAGGAAGCCGCCGAGAAAAGCCGCTCTCCTGGAACCGCCCAGGACGAGAATGATTTTGTAGATCACCAAGACAAAAAGGCTGCCGAACAGGGCCGGCAAAAATCTCAAAGAAAACAAGATTCTGGCATTAGCCGCTTCACCTATCTTTTCAAAGTTGTTTTCCGGGTTAAAGCCAAAAAGGTTGGCAATTCCGGCAATCATTAATTTACCCAGGGGCGGATGGATGTCAAAATAATATTTATGGGTGAAGTAGGCGGAAACAAACTTGCCGAAATGGACTTCGTCGAAAACCACCTCGGCGGGGTAACTCAAAAACAAAAACCTGGTGGCCAAAACCAGAACCAACAAAATCACTAAGGGATAGTTCTCCTTTAAAAACCTCATTGCCTAATTTTAGCACGCTTCTTGAAACTTAACATAATATTTGGTATTCTAAGATCAGATAAAAACTAATCTTAAAACCATGCCTATTTCCGCCAAATTAGCCAAGTTTTTAAGCCAAAATAAGGTAAAATACGAGGAAATTAAGCACCGCCAGGTTTTTACCGGCTTGGACAAAGCCGCCACCTTGAGAGCAAAACCGAATCTTATCGCCAAAACTATAATTCTTAAGTCGGGAAAAGATTTGGCAATGGCGGTTCTGGCTGCCAATAGAAATCTGAATAAGAAGAAATTCGCCAAAGCGAGCAAGTTGAAAAACCCAGATTTTGTTTCAGAAATCCTGATCAAAAACAGAATAAAAGGGTTTAAGGTTGGGGCGATTCCGCCGTTTGGACAGTTATTCAAGATGCTAAGTTTTATTGACAGGGGATTATTCAAAGAAAAGATGGTTTTCGTTTCGGCCGGAAATTACGAAACGTCTTTGAAGCTATCGCCTAAAGTCTTGGAAAAATTAGGCGCTGCTAAAGCCGACTTTTCCGAGGTTAAAAAGATAACAAAACCAAAGAAAGCGGCAAAGACAAAGACAAAGAAATAAAAAATGAGGGCGCCCCAGTAGTAGTCCCGCTATAAGCGGGACACTACGGGGCTGCCCAGAACTGAACTTCGTTCTAGTTCTGGGCGTGTGGCTCAACGGTAGAGCGCGTTCCTGATAAGAACGAGGTCGAAGGTCCGACTCCTTCCACGCCCAAATTAGTATTCAGTATCTAGTAGTTAGTATTTAGTATAATTGGCAGAACGCCGAAATTTGTGGCAACCCCGTAGCAAATAACAATGGGCCGTTGGCGCAGTTGGTAGCGCGCTTCATTTGCAATGAAGAGGTCGCCGGTCCGAATCCGGCACGGTCCACAAAACGATATAAAAGTTTCAAGTCTGGGATATTGTTCAAAAAATTAGTAGAAACCAGGGGTACTCAAGCGGACAACGAGAAGAGTCTGTAAAACTCTCGGCGCAAGCCTTCGCAGGTTCGAATCCTGCCCCCTGGATTAACAAGTTTATTAGTATTTTAGTTATTAGTTTTTAGAACTCCTAACTCTTTTTTTACGCAGGGTTTTTTGGTAGAATTTAAGTATGAAAATATATCTCATTAGACACGGCGAAACAACTGGCGACATCGAGGATAGATATGGCGGTGATTACGACGACCATCTAAGCGAGCTGGGCCGGAAAGAAGCCCAAGATCTAGCACAAAGGGTAAAAGATTTTGGAATTGAAAAGATATTTTGCAGTCATCGAATCCGAGCTAAAGAAACGGCAGAAATACTAAGAAGGGAGTTAGGGTGTGATATTGAGATCGTCCAAAATATGAGAGAACGGAATCAATACGGAATTCTGACAGGTATGGTCAAGTCCGAAGCTAAACAAAAATACCCTGATTTACCCGAACTTCTAAAAGATTATCGTAATACTATCGAAGGGGCTGAGAATTATGATGATTTTTCGAAAAGGGTACACGGTGCGTTAGTAAAAATCGCCGCGATGAATTATAAGATTATTGCCGTCGTAACTCACGGAGGTCCAATTAAAGCGGTTTTAAGAAAAATTAAGTTTGAATTCGACTATAAGATGAAAGACTGTGCTTTTGCTGAAATGGAAGCCGAGGAAACTAAACTAACTCCTGTAAGATTGGATGGGATCGAACCGAAAACCTAGGCACAAACGGGCTCTAATGTCGTCCAATGCTCTGGATTGAGTCCAAAAAAAGATAATTACAGACAATTAGAACCGAAAATCGCCAGCATGGTGCTGACGATTTTTTGGCTTCAAACTGAAGTTTTAATTTATAGTCAAATTCCACTTCGTTTTTGTGAGCGTCGAGCAACGAAAACGTTCCGATGCCCATCCTCTTTTAGATAAGAGGCGATGGCCCATTTTGCGGTATGAGATCTTGGCCGCCACTCGCCGGTGAAGCAGATAGTGCTATAAACCACTTTGCCCGATTCCTCCCATTGGTTGACGACGATAACCCGGTATTTGTTTCCTCCTTTAAGAACAATTATCGAGTTATGAAATTGGCGAGCAGTCTCGTCAACCTGGTACTGCACGCCCTCAACAGAAAAAATTGTCGTTGGCATAAGGAACTCCTCTCTAAGCCAGTTATAGCATATTGAATTATGAAAACAATAACACTCCCTTCACAAACAGGTTCTAATCCTTCTCCATCAACTAACGGATCAGGATCTTCGATGTCGTCCCGTAGGCAGGATAAACGAGTTTGTAGTTTTTAGTTGTTAGTTTTTAGAACCTCGAACCCTGTTTTTACGCAGGGTTTTTTGTTATAATTGAAAATGTTTAAGGATGGGCCTTAAACAAACAAGAAAGGAGGCGTGAAGATGACTCTAGAAAAGACCTTGGACAAGCTTAAGGAACAGGCTGCCGTCATTGTTCGAGTGGGGCAGCAAATCCGAAGAGCAGCAGACGGCGATCCTCCGTTCGAGGGAACGGCGGGTTACGCTGATCGGTTGGTTGATCCCTTGGCTGATCTTGCGAGGGCGGAATCTATCATCAAAAGTTGCTTAGATTCTCTGAGATCACTAGGGGACAGGTAGGGGTTTGTTGGGGTGGTCGCTTCGATTGTCTCTACGGGTGCCCCGGCTGTATCCTCAATCCGCCAACCCATAACCCGGCCCCTGTTGCTTTATGACAGGGGCTTTGTTCTATATAAAACAGGTTCTAACCCTTCGGCATAGCTTAGGGTAAACGTCGTCCCGCAGGTCTTCGACTCCGAGGTCGCTCAGACTCGAGGAGCTCAGACTCGAAGAGCAGGATTGAGTATTTTCCATGCGTAGTTTGAAAGTTTTAATTATCTCTTAGAAACTTATTAAGTTATCAAAAAAGACAAACCCGCCTCAGGGCGAACCGTAAGGCGGGTCTAGATTAACGTCGTACCCATTGCAGGTTTTCGGGAAATGGTTTGAAACGCCCGTGTTTATTCCACACATACGTTCCCACCCACCTCACGGGAGCAATGCCTTGAGGAAGATTAAATCCTCGGGCGAACCGTTCGGCATACTTAAGTTGCCACTCGAACAGTTCGTCAGAGGAGGTAAACCGAAAATTCCTCTTCTGATCGCTCGGCGGGACAGAATCCAACTTTTTTACCGCTTCCCATGGTACGGGCAGGCTAGGGATCGGCGCTGCGCTTCCTCGGATCCTAATTACGGTTATCGTTTCTAAGCCACTTTCTCTTGCTATCACAATTCTGTGAAGTCCGTCAACGATAACCATTGCGTTACCATCATCTTCGGACACTTCGATTAGAGGGGGCGTAAGTGTCCTTCCTTCGTCCTCAGCCCCATCCTCTTCTAGCCAAAGCGACGTTCTGTCTGAGGAAAGATTGAATATATCTACCCCCAGTTCCAGAAGTTGGCGTGTGGTTTCCCTCACGTTCGTAAGACCATCATTCAGAACATACAAAGCACAAGGACAAAGATCGCGAACCGAGACGGACACAAGTCCGATCTCTGCCTGCCTGTAAGGACAGAATGCTGGCTCTCCTAAGATTGGCGCTTCCCGGAGTTCTTGTTGGATTTCGGCGAAAGACTCGCCACCAACTATCCGAAGCCTACCAGAGATGCGACGAAATGTACTTCCTCCTTGTCTCGGGGTCATTTCGATACTCCTTTCTATCAATTGTGTCCGATGCGTTTGAAGCCAAACGCTCGGTGAGACAGAATGCGACATTCCAAGATTCCATTTTGAGTTAAGCACATGAATACTTTAATTGTCAACTTCTCAATTTATCGTATGCGACACAAAAACAGGTTCTAACCCTTCAATCCGATTCAGGGCAGGCGTCCCTCCTTCATCCCGCTTTCAGCGGGATTACGGACGGGCAAAGCGTCCCGTAGGCAGAACTATTTCCCCCGACCCCCGCGTTAGACACCTTAATTTCTGTTTTTTTATATTATTATCAAAACCATTGACATCTTTGTAAAACATGCTTTAATTGGATTAATCTTCGGATTGAAATCTTGGGAAGGAAGGAGGTGAAAACCTATGGATAAACCCAAGAAAAAGTTCCCAAGGGTTAAAATCGGCCAGGTCATCGATGTCGGGGAGAAAAGATACGTGTTTAGCCGAGGCAGTGCGCTAGCTTTCAATGCTTTAGCACAACTTGTTGAGACGGCCCCGTCAGACAAACTCAGGGAGTTCCTCACGGAGAAAATCAGCATGCGTCAAGGAATAAACCCTCATGAAGGTTTGATATTCGACGAGATCCATTTCGGCAATCTCGTCCGTGCCGTCGATAAATCCGCCAAGGCCGGCTAACCACCATTCTCGCAAAAATTGCTGTTTCTCTCTTCTGAAAACAGCAATTTTTCTTTTCAAAGAATCGCCAATCCTTCGATACGACTCAGGACAGGCGTCGTCCCGTCCTTCGATACGACTCGGGACAAGGAGGCGGTTTTTTGATAAGATAATAATTGAAATATAACGCGATAATCATGAAAGCAATTATTCTAGCGGGCGGCAATCAAACAAGATTCGGCAAAACCGTTTTAGAACAATCTAAAGTTTTGTATCCGCTTCCCGATGGCAAAACGATATTGTCTAATATCCTCGATCAACTTGACCGAGTAAATCTTGAAGAAATAATCGTTAGCATATGCGATAAGGATGTTATCGCAACCTACGTGGAGGGGTTAAAAATGAATTATAAAACTCCGATCTCGCTCGACAAAAGGCTTTTACCTGGTCTGGGAAACTACTTTTTCAATTCAACTCAGCACCTGCCTGCCACTTATATATTCGGAGATATATATTTCCCCGATAAAACAATAACTGAATACTTTGCTAATATTAATCAGTATGCCAAATTTACCGGGATGATAGGTGTTAATAGAAATCCTGTAGGTGATTATATCGTCGAAATAAATGGCGATCTAGTAACCGCTATAAAGAAAGGAATGGAAGGGGATTATTATACCTGTGGCGTCTTTACTATTTTTGATCCTAAAATAACAGAAAAGTTAACGTTCTCAGA
This sequence comes from bacterium, assembly GCA_030693425.1. NCBI lineage: Bacteria > bacterium. The sequence goes on along the minus strand of JAUYAM010000002.1, from coordinate 65,284 downwards.
TAAAATGACTGACATATTCGCCGAACTGCCACGAAATGGCTATAAACTAGGATATAAAGAACTAAAAGGAAAACTTATCGATATTGATACGCCGGATAAAATTAGCGAGTTGAAGTCTTTATTCAAATAAAATAGGTTCTAATCCTAGTAGTAGAACAAGTTCACTACGGAGCCAAGCGTCCCGCAGGCCATTCGGCTCTGAGAGCCTCAGGCTCGATGAGTTCTAATCCTTCGACTCGGTTTACAGTGAGCTTGTCGAACTACTCAGGGCAGGCGTCGTCTCGCAGGCAGAACTTCCTAGTCCTTCTTAAATATACTGGGTTAAATTCAAGCTTTTCTGCTAAAATAATTATATGAAATTGTATCTATTTGGCGGCGCGGAAATTCAACCCAACCAAGTTCCTTGCTTAAAAAAACTTATAAAGGAAACTATTGTTTCTCTTCGTCCTAAACAAGTTTTTCATATTCCTTTCTCCCGCCTTCATTCCACAGAAGAAGATTGGAAAGAAGGCTGGTTTAAGAAAACCATGAACGATACTGGTATAGAACTTCTTGACGCGCGAAACGAGAAAGATATACAGAAGGCAAATAAACCCCTTATTTTTATTAATGGCGGACATGGTCGTTACGATCTTCTTTATGGAGTAAAAAATAACCAGAAAATTCTTCAATTAGTATTGGTTGCTGACTTTATTGTCGCAGAGTCAGCCGGATCGATGCTAATGGGAGAACGCCAAAGCCGCTCAAGAGATAAAAACGAGATAATTGAGGGTTTGGGAATACTCAAAAACACAATTATTGAACCTCATTACTCTGAGAGAAATTACCAACAACTTCTGAAACAAGAAATGGAAAAGTCTGGAATGAAATACGGCATAGGAATTGATTGCCTAACAGCAATAGTCGTAGACCCAAAAGAATTCCCGTCAAAGTGGGGCAAAATCGGAGCGGGAAATGTCGAGATCGTTGTTTCTGAAAACTAATCAAGGTTTATAAAAATTTCCAACGTCGTCCAGCGCCCTGGATCAAGATTTTCAAAGAATCGCCAAAAAGGAGATCTTTTGATAAAATAAGATTGTATGGATAATAAATACGCTATTCTAAAATATTTTAAGATTCATTATTTGGAAAGCGGTAAAGGAGAATGTATTATTTTATTACCCTCTTTATGGGTGACCAGCAAATCTTACAGATCTTTTGGCGAGAAATTAAAAGATAAATTCAGAGTTATAATTCCTGACCTAGGCAATACAGGCAGGTCTTCGGGCAAAAGATTGATTTCTTCGTTTGACGATTACGCAACCCTTTTAGATGAATTTTTAGGAGTCATTGGGGTTGAAAAAAGCTTTTTAGTCGGTGTTTCATTCAGCGGCATGATAGCTGTCAAATATGCGACTAAATTTCCAGACAAAGTAAAGGGTTTATTTCTAGCAAGCACGGCCCTGATTCCTGTTAAAATTAAAATGGCTCTATTAAGAGGATTGCTTTTAGGGTATACTTTACTATTTTTAGATAACTTGCGTTATAGAGGCGGGCTGAAAGTCAATTTCTTATGGTTTGGAGATGGGCTTATTGATTTGATAAAACACCCCAGACAATTTATACAGGATGCGTTAATAGCTAAGAAGACGCTTAAAAACAAGATCAGCGAATTAATGGTTCCGGCTCTTTTACTCTTACCCGCTTACGAACCATTTATTCCGCAGAAATCTTATAAAGACATAGAAGGAGAAATTAAACAGATTAATAATTTGAGGATAGAGAATATTTCTGGTTCTCATGGCTGGTTCTTTTTGAGACCAGGGGAGTTTGTCGGAATGATAGAGAAATTCATTGAAGAGTTGAAATAAAAACAGGTTTTAATGTTGTCCCATGGTCGGAGCCTTTCGACGCGACTCAGCGCAAGTCAACGAAAATCGCCAAAAAGGCGGTTTTTGGTTTGATATTTCCAAGCTATTGAACCATTACGACGTCGTTGACAAAGATCCGATATTGGTTATAATAAGATTACATGTCTAACCGAACCACTCCACAATTTTTTGTTTATTATTACCAAATTACCTCTTATAAGAAAGGGGCTAGTTTGGTTTTCTAAGCTCATAACTTTTTGTAACTAAACACTACCTCAAACCAACCTCTTTCTCAGAAGAGGTTTTTTATTTCTTCTGAGAAGTTCTTTAATAAGGAGGTAGAAAAAACATGTGAGAAAAATCCGCTGAAAAAGTTCAACCGAAACCATGAAAAAAGGAGATGCTATGAAAACCCGATATATAATTCTCAGTCATCTTGTATGTGAGCTCTATGACGAGTCCACGGATCTTCAAGATGAAATTTGGGCCTCAAACGACGAGGAGGCGATCGAGGCGGCCCGGAAGAAAGCATCCAGAAAAGGATATATGAAAGAGAAAAACATCACTCGTATATCCGTAATGAAAGGCGGGGAAACGATAACAAGAATCAAATAAGCGTAAAAAAGACGGACAATAATATTGCCCGTCTTTTTATCCAACAAGGATTGTCCTAAGAGTATACTGAAAATCGCCGAAGAGGCGATTTTTTGATTGACTCTATCCATATTTTATGCTTTGTTTATCTTAGCAAACTATTCCAAAAAGGAGGTTCAGATGTCCCTTAAATTATCTGCAGCCGTGGTTATTAAGAACGACGAGGAGGAAATTCTTTTAGTTATGCAATCTAGTGAAAAAGGGGAAAGCGCTGGTCAGTGGGGACCACCTGCGGGCCATAAGGAAGATAGGGATCCCTCGGTTATGGCAACCGCTATTCGTGAAGCAAAAGAAGAAGCGGGGGTGGATGTTTTACTCGAGCTTTCCGAAGGTCTTTATTTGTCCGGTCCAGCTCATCCGATTGGTATGTTCAAGGGGCCTGACACTTGGGGTTTCGTATTCAAGGCGATAATAGCAGATACCCAAAAACATCCCTTAGCCGGCGATGTTGTCAAAACCAGCTGGTTCAACGAAGAAGAAATCCATACTCTATTCACAAATGACCGTCTCTATAGGCCAGGAATCAACCTTCCTTTTCTTGTGAGTAGGCTTTCCGTGGAAGAGAAAAATTTCCTTCTAGCCGAACATGCCAAAAAGAATATAAAAATATATCCCTCATTAGACTAAAAGGCCCGACTATCAAATTAGCGGGTCTTTTGTCTTGGGCATAACTAGCCACCAAATAGGTTCTAACCCCAGTAGTAGGGCAAGTTTACTACGGGGCCAAGCGTCCCTCCTTCATCCCGCTTTCAGCGGGATTACGGACGGGCAAAGCGTCTCGTTGGGCAAAACGGATCTATAAAAACCGCTGTTTAGAAACAAACTCGCAATAGAAAACTACTTACTACTTCTTTAAAGTTGGACGTTTTGGCTTAACCGCTATTTTTTCCCATATGAGCCAGAACAGCTGCTTTTGCATGGAAGCATAGAGAGAATTGATGATTTCCACGCCAACCTTCTGGCCGTTTTCCCAATTCATAACCGAGACGGTGTCGTTAAAAATCGAGGTGTACTGGCGAATCTTCAAGACCTTCGGATCGATATAGCGGGGGACGTAATACTTTTTCCAATTCCGTACTTTTGTATAGGTAAAACTGCCGGTAAAGTTTCCCGGATCAACTTCCTCTTCTATTTCATAGAGAGTAATTTTTCTTCGTATCTGCTCTTCTCTGACTTTATCGGCAAAAGAAGCCCCGACAATCTCGTTTCTTGTCTGGTAGCCGTAAAGAAAGATTTCTTTATTGGCGGAAAGCTGATTCCACAACATCTGTTTAAGCCCTTCTGAACCGTGGTATTGCTTAATCTCAAACTCGTTCTGCAGGTGAGAAGGAAGAACGGATAAATCCTTTATCACCTGCGGCAGCAGATCTTTCTGTTTTTGCAATTGGTATTCTTGCTCGTGGATCAAAAGCTGCAGATTGGCCGGATCGGACGCTTTAAGTTTTAAGCCGCGGCCGATATTGGACTCTTCCACGAGCTTCTTATCTTTAAGTTTGCCCAGGTACCGGTAGATCATTGATCGGTTGATGCTTGTCTCACGAGAAAGATCAAGCGGAGTCTTGGCCCCGTTTTCTAAGAGATACAGGTAGATTTTGATTTCAATCTCATCTAGGCCGAATGATTGTAATTGTGACGAAGTTATTTGTTTGTTCATATAAACAGACATTTATTTGACCTTTGTATTATATAACTGTTATAATAGCTTGTCAAGAGTTGCCGTTCAGCAACTCATATTGGAGGAAGGAATGTTCATTATAACGATCGACTTTAAGGGATCCTTGGCAAATGGCGACACCAAGAAATTCCTTGCCGGGACAAGGTCGGCTGCCTTCGGGGCAATCCCTCGAAAGATTCAGGAGGCAAACGAATTGGATTTCAATACAGATTGTATTGCAGTCCACGTCAGCCTCGGCCCAAAGACCATCCTGGGTCGAATCTTGAGGCTGGTAACGTCAGGAAACTTCCCGGATTTTCTGGCAGCGATTTGTTTCTCGGCGAAGCCAAAGTACATCCCGCACGACGCCGACCTCATCGCAGCTATCGCAATGGCTGCAGCGGAATTTATGAAATCGTGCGGATTGCTCTTGCCAGGAACGAAGGCCGCAGCCTGGGCCATCCCCTTTGTTTTGGGGAAATGGGCGGCGGTCTCAACATAAATAAAAAGGTGGTCCAGCGCAACGCAAAAAGTCCGAGCAAGCATTAATGCCCGGACTTTTTCGTTTTCAAATAAGAATTCTGGCTGCTTAAAGAACCTAGTGGTCTTATTATTAACACCGAGTGACTACTACGTGGTTTTTTGATAGAATAGAATTATGAAAGATAGAATTGTAAAAATCGTTGTCTTTGTTCCGATTCCTTACGCCGATGCTGTCAGAAAGGCAATGGGAGAGGCCGGAGCCGGAGCCATCGGAAACTATAAATTCTCGAGTTTCTCGGTCAAAGGCGTTGGCAGATTTCTTCCCATGAAAGACGCCCGACCCGCCATCGGTAAGATAGGAAGGTTGGAAAAAGTGGCAGAAGAACGGATAGAAACCGTCTGTTCTGAAAAAGACTTGGCCAAAGTCATAAAAGTAATCAGAAAAGTCCATCCTTACGAAGAAATGGCTCTAGATGTTTACCCCTTGCTTTCAATCGACGATAACGGCTATAAAAAATAATATGACTACCGAAAATAGGTTAAAACTCATCAAAGAAGTGGGGGAGGAGATTATCTCTGAAGAAGAACTGCGGCGTCTTTTGGAAACCGAGAAAAACTTGGTCGCCTATGACGGCTTTGAGCCCTCGGGCCAGATTCACATCGCCCAGGGGATTTTGCGCGCCATCAATGTCAATAAAATGATAAAGGCGGGGGTAAAGTTCAAGATGTGGGTGGCTGACTGGCACGCCATGGCTAACAATAAAATGGGAGGCGACTTGGAAAAGATCAAAACTGTAGGCAAATATTTTATTGAGGTCTGGAAGGCCTGCGGCATGGACTTAAAAAACGTAGAGTTTTTGTGGGCCTCGGATATGGCCAAAAACCCTGATTACTGGAAACTAGTGGTCCAAGTGGGTAAATCTAACGCCTTGAGGCGTTTTGTCAGAACCGCAGAAATGATGGGCAGGGAGGAATCTCTTGACAATCTAACCGGCGCCCATATTATTTATTCCTGCATGCAGGTAGCAGACATCTTCACTCTGGGAGCCAAAATTACCCAATTGGGCATGGACCAGCGAAAAGTTAATATGTTAGCCAGGGAAATCGGGCCGCAATTAGGCTTTTGGAAACCGGTCGTTGTCAGCCACCACATGCTCATGGGCTTGGGCAAGCCAGCGAGCGCCTCTGAGGACAAAATTACCAGAACGGTTGAGTTAAAAATGTCCAAGTCACGGCCCGAAACTTCAATTTTTATGACCGACACTAAAGAAGACATTGCCCGGAAAATTGGCAAGGCCTGGTGCCCGGAAGGGGAAATCAAGGAAAATCCGATCCTGGAATACTGCCGCTATATCATTTTTGAGAGATTCTCCAAAATGACGATTGAGCGGCCGACAAAATTCGGCGGCGACATTACCGTTAAATCATTTACGGAACTGGAGGCTTTGTTCGCAGCAAAACAAATCCATCCTCAAGACCTCAAACAAGCGGTAGCGAAACTCATCAATGAACTAATTGAGCCGGTCAGGCAGCATTTCAACGAAAACAAAGAAGCAAAAGCCCTGCTTGAAAAGGTGAAAAGTTTTGAAGTGACCAGGTAATCCGATATTTTTATCTCTCTATCAGGGAAAGGAAGTTTCCCGCTCTTTCGTTTTGCCCTGATTTAACGTATAATTTAAGAAATTTTAAGATTAAACGATGTCCGTCATAGATAGAATCTTTGGCAACCCAAACGAAAAATACCTTAAAAGCCTGGAGTCCCTGATCGATAAAATCAATTCTCTGGAAAAGGAATTTGAAGGTTTTTCTGACGAGAAGCTAGGGGAAAAGACTCTCGAGCTCAAACAAAGGCTGTCAAAGGCTGAAGCTTTGGATGCAATCCTGCCAGAAGCTTTCGCCTTGGTCAGAGAGTCGGCTAAAAGAACTTTAAAACAACGGCATTTTGACGTCCAGCTTTTAGGCGGCGTCGTCCTTCACCAGGGAAAAATCGCCCAGATGCTGACCGGCGAAGGAAAAACCTTAGTTGCCACCCTACCCCTCTATTTAAATGCCCTAGAGGATAAAGGCTGCCACTTAATAACCGTCAACGACTATCTGGCCAAAAGAGACACCGTTTGGATGGGGCAAATCTATCATCTCTTGGGATTAAAAACCGGCTGCATCACTCACGAGTCGTCATATATTTATGATCCCGAGTATAAGATTGAAGCCGAAAACCAGGACGATAAAGACAAAGAGCGGGACGAACTCGGCAGCTTCAAGGTAGTCCAGAGTTTTCTCAAGCCCTGTACCAAAAAAGAGGCTTACGCAGCCGACATCACCTACGGCACCAACAACGAGTTTGGTTTTGACTATTTGAGAGACAACATGGTTTACGACCTCTCTGATAAAGCCCAGAGGGATTTTAACTTCGCCATTATCGACGAGGTTGACTCCATTTTGATCGACGAAGCCAGAACCCCATTGATAATTTCTGCTCCCGGCCAGGAATCCTCAAAAATGTACCAGGAGTTCGCCAAAATCATTCCCCATTTAAAAGAAACTCGGGATTATGAAATCGACGAAAAGCTGCGGACCGTCACCCTGACCGAAGAAGGCATCAATGGAATCGAAAAACTGTTGGGAATGACCGACATTTACCAGGAATGGGGGATAAAATATCTTCACCATCTAGAACAAGCTTTGAGAGCCGAGGTCCTCTTCAAAAAAGACAGGGATTATGTGGTCAAAGACGATCAGATCATCATCGTCGACGAATTCACCGGCAGGCTCCTGCCCGGCCGGAGATGGTCGGGAGGCCTGCATCAGGCGATCGAGGCAAAAGAGAATACCAGAGTCCAGCCGGAATCCTTGACTATGGCAACCGTCACTTTCCAAAACTATTTCAGAATGTACAAAAAGATGGCCGGCATGACCGGCACCGCCATAACTTCGGCTGAAGAATTCGCCAAAGTCTACGGTCTCGAAGTGATTATCGTTCCTCCTAACAGGCCCTTGGTCCGTAAAGACCTTCCGGATAAAGTTCTGAAAAGCGAAGACGGCAAGCTCAAAGCGGTCGTCCAAGAGATTAGAAAGAGATACGAAACCGACCAGCCGGTTCTGGTCGGCACAAGATCGGTTGAGAAGAACGAATTTCTAGGCAAACTCTTAGACAGAGAAGGCATTCCTCACCAGATTTTGAACGCCAAGCAGCACGAGAAAGAAGGCCAGATAATCGCCCAGGCAGGCAAATTGGGAGCAGTCACCATCGCCACTAACATGGCCGGCAGAGGAGTTGATATTATCTTGGGCGGTAATCCACCTAATCCTGAGGAAGCTCGAAGGGTGAAGGAGATCGGCGGGCTCCATATTATCGGCACCGAAAGGCACGACGCCCGGAGAATCGACAACCAATTAAGAGGCAGAGGCGGCCGGCAGGGGGACTCGGGATCCTCGCAATTCTTCCTGTCATTAGAGGACGACCTCCTAAGAATCTTTGGCGGAGAGAAAATCCAGGGCCTGATGGAGATGCTGAAAATCCCGGAAGACCAGCCGATTGAGGCTTCGATGATCTCAAAGGCGATCGAAGAAGCCCAGTCAAAGATCGAAGGCTTTAATCTCGACATGAGAAGCCACTTGCTGGAATACGACGACGTCATCAATAAGCACCGGGAAACGATCTATCGGAAGCGAAAAGAGATTCTCGAGAAATCCGCAGACGACTTGAAATCTTCAATTCTCGAAATCCTCAAAAAGCACGGTTTCAGCCAGGACGATTACTTAAAGAAAGAAAAGGAAATCGGCGAAGAAAAACTCCGCCAGGTTGAAAGATTCGTTTTCCTCAGGGTGATCGACAGCTTCTGGGTAGATCATCTGGAAAACCTCGAATCTCTCCAGGACGCCGTCAAATTAAGAGCCTACGGGCAGAAAGACCCTCTGGTTGAATTCAAAAACGAGGCCCACCGGATGTTCCAGGGCCTATTAACCACGGTTGAGGCTGAAGCCGCCAGAGTCATTGACGGCATGAAGCCCGGCCCCCAGCCAAAAGCCACAACGTCTTTTCCTGCGGCTCAAAGAGCCGGAGAAAAAGTCGGTCGTAATGATCCTTGCCCGTGCGGGAGCGGAAAGAAGTATAAGAAATGTTGTATGAATAAGTATTAAAATGACTATGTTAATCAAAATTTTATTAATAATTTTAGTAGTTTTTATTGGATGGCAGATTTTAATCAGAGTTTTTAGGAAACTGTTTCATTTCCCCGCCCCAGCTTTTATTGGACGCTTTTTAGATAGTAATTATAGAAGAAAAGCACAACCACCAGATAAGCTAATAGAGCGTAGCGGAATTAGGAAGGGTATGAAGGTTTTAGACCTTGGCTGTGGAAACGGAGCATTTACCACTTTTGTGGCTAGGATTGTTGGTGAAGATGGGATAGTTTATGCGCTTGATATTCAGCCAGATATGTTAAGGCAGTTGGAAGATAAGTTAAACAAACTAGAAAATAAAGATATTAAAAATATAAAGTTAATTGAAAGTGATGCTTATGAACTGCCGTTTGAGAATGATTCTTTGGATTTAGTTTATATGGTAACTGTTCTTCAAGAAATACCTGATAGACAGAAGGCGTTAAAAGAAGTTAAAAGGGTATTAAAATCAGACGGGATTTTGGCAGTGAGCGAGCTTTTACCTGACCCAGATTATGTTTTAAAATCAACTGCCATCAAGATATGTAAAAGGGCGGGGTTTATTCTGGATAAAGTTTCAGGGAATATCTGGAATTATACTGTCAGATTCAAAAAGCCATAATTACAGCTTTGTTTCTAACAGATGGTAAATCCTTGAGGATAATTAAAGTCATCCGCACGGGACACCGTAGAAATATAAGAAACGCTATGGGAAATAAGAGATAATAAGACTATGGAAAAATTAGCTCAAACAAACATAGTTGCGGGAGTAGTCATCAAACAAGACGGCAAATACTTGTTGGCGCAGGAGAATCGTCCAGGAACAAAAGTTCATGGCCTATGGAATTTTCCAGCAGGCAAGGTAGAAGAAGGAGCTACCATAGAGAAAACTGCTGTAAAAGAAGCGAAAGAAGAGATTGGTTATAACGTTGAGTTAATTCGGAAACTAGGCATATTTCAAGCAAATACCAAAACGCCCCAAAACATGCTTTTGAGGCAAAGATCATTGGTGGAAAACTTGATTGGCCGAAGGACGAAATCTTGGATACAAAATGGTTTACTTGGCAAGAAATTCAAAATATGAAAGACAAATTACGCAGTGAATGGATAATTGGAGCGATAAGCATAATGGAACAGGGCAAGTAATTCCTGCGGACTAGGAAATAAGATTAAAAAGCGAGGCCGGCCTTGCTGGCCGAAGCCCCGTACCGAACCGCAGGTTCTGGTACTGGGGTGCCATAGGAAATAAATCAAAATATATCACATTTTAACGGCCGTGAAAAAGAGAAACGAGGCATCACGGAAAATGAGGGATAAAAATATGAAAAAAATAGATGTAGTAATTGTTTTGGGTGGCGGCATTGATAGACAAGGCAGGATATTGCAAGCTCCCAAAGAACGATTAGATGGTTTTCTAAGAAATAAAGAGAAATTTCCCGGTATACCCGTATTGTTGAGCGGTCGTTGGAGCGGTCTTGCGAAAGAGACGCCAAAAATTACTGAAGCGCAAGCAATGAAAGATTATTTGGTATCGAAGAGAGTTAAAACAAAGAGGATATATCGAGAAACAAAATCGCTTGATACCATTAGCAATGCTGTTTTCTCAAAACAGGTAATGGAAAATGAAAAACACAGGAGTTGGAAAAGGATATTACTTATCACATCTGATTGGCATATGAGATGAGCGTTATGGATATTCCGCAGGGTTTTAGGAGAAAACTACCAAATTACTCCTCTGCCCGTAGCAACCAACAGATCGGTTCGAGAACAACGCAAAGAATATGAAAAGTATCTTTTTACTGTTGCAAAAAGGTTTTTGAGAAAACTACCGATTAAAAGCGAAGGGTTGGTCGCGCTATTAAAAAAAGGACATCCGTTTTACTCGAAAAGCTAAAAAGCTAAAAAGCTGTTGGAAGATATAATTATCCACAAAAAAGAAATGTCCGCATGATATCTCACTCACTGAAATAAATAACAGAAGGGCTATGGGAAATGAAGACAAAAATAATATGAAATGGAGAAGGTTAAATATCATTTTGATAGTAGACGATAAATCTCGGGTTAAAGTTTTAGATCTTGCGAGTAAGATCGGGTTTGCGGATGAGGAAGTGTTTCATATTGACGACAAGAAATACTTTATTCACATTACTGTATATTCTCCAGAGTTTTCCGAGGGGAATATTCCTAAGATTATTGAAGTAGTGGAAAAAATTTCGAAAGGAATAAGCAAATTTGACTTACCTGTAGTGGGATTAAATGCGGGAGACAAATCTGTAATAATCGATTTTGAAAGAACTGATATAGTGGTAAAAATTCATGAGACAATTGTCAATGCGTTAAATCAGTTTCGTAATGGGAAAATTCGGGAGAAGCATTTAAATGAGATTAAAGAGGGGAGGTATAACAAGGAACAAGAGGAAATGATACGGAAATACGGTTATCCGAATGTGCTGAAACTCTATCATCCCCATTTATCTTTAGGAAGATTAATTTCTGAAGAAGCCGCAGAAAAAGCTGTAAATAATTTAAACAGTACTAACGGTTTGAAAGTTGTAAAGATTGTAAGGATGGGTATTTCCGAAATGGGTCCAAGCGGTACATGCACGAATATTATCAGAGAATTTGATTTAAAATAATCCTGCGGACGCAGAAATGAAATTAAAAAGCGAGGCCAGTCTTGCTGGCCGAAGCCCCGTACCGAACCGCAGGTTCTGGTACTGAAATGCCATGGGAAAATAATAAATTCATGTTCAAGCCTTTTTCAGATAATATAATTTTTTTTGACACGGAGTTCTCGAGCCTAAACCCGTATGAAGGAGAGCTGCTGTCGGTGGGCCTGGTAAAATTAGACGGCCGAGAGCTCTATCTCGAGCTGGAATACGACGGCAAAGTCAGCGACTGGGTGAGAGAAAACGTTATTCAATTCCTGACGGAAAAGAAAGTGTCCAGGGAAGAAGCCGCCGAGAGAATAAAAGAGTTCGTCGGGAAAAATAAGCCCTACGTGATTTCCCACGTCAACCAGTTTGACGCCGTCTACTTCTACAAATTGGTCGGCACGGAAAACACTCCCTTTTTCTGGATTCCGATCGATTTTGCCAGCATCCTCTTTGCTTTGGGAATGGATCCGGGGTTCTACCACCTGAGAGATGAAAACGACTTCTACGACAGCTTAGAGATGGCCCGCCCCCAAAACTACCGGAAGCACCACGCCCTAGACGACGCCAAGCTTCTGCGGGAAGTCTACCTCAAGTTTTTGGAAAAGCGCGCCAAGGCATAAAAAAGAGAGTATAATAATATAATAAAAAGATGGCAAATAATCTCCAGAGCTCTAAAAGGACAAAAACCGCGCTTTTCTTGATAGCGATCGCGGTTGTTTTCTTCCTTCTTAACAGAACCGAGTTCGGCAAAGAAACCAAAAATGCCATTCTCTTAGTTTCTTCCCCGGTCCAAGGTTTGTTTTGGAAGCAAGGACAGAGCGTCTCTCGTTTTTTTGAAACTCTGAAGGGGATTACGGCTTTGGAGAAAGAAAATCACGAATTAAAACTGCAGAACCAAGAGCTAAAGGCGGAAATTGCCGGGCTTCAGGAACTGAAGAGCGAAAACGAAGATTTAAGAAAGCTTTTGGATTTTGCGCCTGAAAAAGACTTTAAATTAACGATGGCAGACGTTACCGGCAAAGACCCCTTTGAAGACACTCTTTTTATTAACAAGGGTTCAGATGACGGAATCTCGACGGGGTTTCCGGTAATCACTTCGGAAAAAATCCTGGTCGGCAGGATCGAGGAGGCCTTTTCGAATACTTCCCGCGTTATCCTTGTCTCGAACAAAAAAAGCTCCCTGGGCGTAAAAATTGAGGGGCTGGACGGAGTTGCCGGGGTAGCCAAGGGTATGGGAAAATCGGAAATTATTTTTGACCTCATCCCTCAAGAAGCAAAGATTGAAAAGGGAAATCTCGTCGTCACCACCGCTTTGGACAAAACCTTTCCTAAAGGATTGCTGATAGGGGAAATCGCCGGCGTCAATTTCTCTGATATAAAACCTTTTCGAACGGCTAGGATAAAATCGGCTTTCAATCTCGAAGACTTGAACGCCTTGTTCATAATAACCGGTTTAAAATAAACCCCGTACCAACTTTGCTAGATTATTAGATCGCGCAGTGCGGGGTAAGCCGACTTGCCATGAAAAAATATATCGTTCTTGCCCTGATTTTTTATTCCCTGATTGTCTTTCAGACCAGCTTTCTGGTCCATTTTAAGTTTTTGGATTACCTCCCGAATATCGCTATTGTCTTTTTTGTCCTCCTGAATCTTTTTGAAGAAAGGCGAGAAAAATCAGGCCTGATAATGAGTTTTGTCGCCGGCTTCATCTTGGACGTCTTCTCTGGCAAACCCTTCGGCTTCTATACCGCAATTCTGCTGACAACCTCCTTAATAATTAAATTTGTTATCAAAAAGTATTTTCGCTTAGGAATTGACGCCAACCATATAATAAAATGACTCTTTTTAAAAAATACCTCGTCAAAAGAGGCCGGCAGGAAATCGAGCCCCAGGAAGTATTCTTAGACGGCCTGGCTCAAAAGAAAGAGGGGGAAGCCAGAATCAGAGAAATGAGGTTTGAGGTTCCGCCGTCAAGAAAGGCTTTGATCGGGCTTTTGATCTTTTCTCTGGCGGCCGTCCTGATCCTGTTTTCAAAAGCATTCCAGCTTGTTGTCCTGGAAGGAAAGGCTTTTAAAGATTTGGCTGATCGAAACTTTTCCAGGATTTCTCCTATAAGAGCTGACCGGGGAATAATTTACGACCGCTCTCTCAAAAAACTGGTGAGCAATCTCCCCAGCTTTGATTTGGTCTTAGACAAGATAGATCTTCCCAAAGATCAAAACCAAAGAGCTCAAGAGATCGAAAAGATCGCCGGCATTATCAAGAAAGAGCCTCAGATCCTAGGAGAAGAAATTGAGAGCTCAAAGGAAGAAAAGATGCTCATTGCCGAAAACCTCAGCCACGAGGACATTGTTCTCCTTGAAACCGAAATCAGAAACCTGCCCGGATTCCAGATCGAGAAAAACACGGTCAGGGACTATTTCGAGGGCCCCTCTTTCGCCCAGGTTATAGGCTACACCGGCAGAATCAACGCCAAAGAGTACCAGAACTTAAAGCAAGAAAACTATTTTGTTTCAGATTACCTGGGCAAGCAGGGACTGGAAAAATCCTACGAAGAAATTTTGCGGGGCAAGCCCGGAGTCTTTGAAATCCAAAAAGACGCCGTCGGCAAAAAAGTCAAAGAGGGAATAAAAACCGAAGCTGTTTCCGGCCAAAGTCTGGTTCTCTGGCTGGACTCAGATCTCCAAGAAAAACTCCAGGAAGAATTAGCCAGGATTTCTGCCGAAATCGGCACCAAAAAAGCTGCTGCCGTCGCCCTAGACCCCAAGACCGGCGGGGTATTGGCATTGGTGTCTCTTCCTTCTTTTGACAACAACCTTTTTTCTAAAGGGATTTCCCAAAAAACATTGGATAAAATCCTCAACGATCCCAACCAGCCGCTTTTCAACCGGACAGTTTCCGGCCAGTACGCCTCGGGCTCGACAATCAAGCCCTTGATCGCCGCTTCCGCTCTCCAGGAAAAGATAATTTCTCCGGAAAAACAAATTTACGACCAGGGCTTCATCGAAATCCAAAACCAATATGATCCGGAAATCACTTATGTCTTCCACGACCTGGAACCGCACGGCTGGGTTAATATGAAAAAAGCGATTGCCGTTTCCTGCAACGTTTATTTCTACACCATTGGCGGCGGATATAAGGGGCAAAAAGGATTGGGTTCTACCAAAATCAAAAATTATCTTAATCTTTTTAACTGGGGACAGCCGACCAATATCGATTTGCCGCAGGAAACCAGCGGCCTTATTCCCGATCATCGTTGGAAAGAAGAAAATATCAACGAAGCGTGGTACACCGGCGATACTTACAATCTCTCAATCGGCCAGGGCTACCTCCAAGTCAGCCCCTTGCAGGTGGCAACGGCATTTTCTGCTATCGCCAACAACGGAAAGATAATGAAGCCTCAAATCGTGGCAAAAATCGTTGACGGCAGGCCCGACGACCAAAAGGTCGTCAAAGAGTTTCTGCCCCAGACAATCCGCGAACTTCCCATAGACCAAAAAAACCTTGAAATCGTCAGAGAAGGAATGAGGGATGCCGTCATTTACGGATCATCAGCGATTCTGGCTGGCTTGCCAGTAAAAGCGGCTGCTAAAACCGGCACCGCCCAGACGCCGAGAGCAAATTATTACGACAACTGGGTGACGGTTTTTGCCCCTTACGACAATCCTGAAATCGTCTTAACGGTCCTGATTGAAGACGTTCCCGGGGTCAGGGCAGCCGCCTTGCCGGTTGCCAATGAAACTTTAAAGTGGTACTTTACGAAATAACATGGCAGATTTTACCTCAGAAGGCTTGGAAAAATTAAAACAAGAGCTGGAATACCTGAAAACCAGCAAAAGAAAAGAGATCGCTGAACGCTTAAAGCAGGCGATTGCTTTTGGCGATTTATCGGAAAACGCCGCCTACCACGAAGCCAAAGAATCCCAAGGTTTTCTGGAAGGCCGGATTTTAGAATTGACGGAAATCGTCAGAGAGGCGAAGATTATCCAGAAAAGCGCGTCGGGCCGAGTCGCCCTCGGATCTAAGGTTTTGCTGGAGATTGACAACGAAAAGCAGGAACTCGAAATTGTCGGACCCAATGAAGCCAATCCCATAAAAGGCAGGATCTCCGACGTTTCGCCTTTGGGAACGGAGCTAATGGGCAAAAAAACAGGGGACAGTGGGGAATCAAAAACCCCGGCGGGTAAAACAAAATACAAAATCCTGGAAATTAATTGATTTTTCCGCTATAATCGTATAATGATTCAAAAAACTCTCGAAGAGATAAGAAAAACGCGTCTGCAAAAACTAAAGGGACTGGAAACTGCTGGCGTTTTGGCCTATCCGGCCTCAACCAAAAGAACGCATCGGATAATTGAGGCACTGGACGACTTTTCCGTCCTAGCTAAAAGCAAAAAAGAAGTTATTTTGGCCGGCCGCATCCGCGCCCTGAGGCAACACGGTAAACTGACTTTTTTGAATATTGAGGACGGTTCGGCGAAAATCCAAGCGCTCTTGAAAGAAAACCGCCTAGGAGAGAAGGGTTACGCCTTTTTCCTGAAGCACTTTGACATCGGCGACTTTGTGGAGCTCAAAGGAATACTCTTTGAGACCAAAACAAAGGAAAAGACAATTGAGGTTGCTGATTACAAAATGCTGGCTAAGTCCTTATTGCCTTTGCCGGAAAAATGGCATGGCTTGCAAGACGAAGAAGAAAAACTGCGCAAAAGATACCTCGATATCCTCTTTAATCCAGAAGTCAAAACGATGGTTGAGAAAAAAGCTGTTTTTTGGCAGTCAATGCGGGAATTTCTTCTCGCCAGAGGCTTTTTAGAAGTGGAAACTCCGGTCTTTGAAACAACCCCCGGGGGAGCTGACGCCAGGCCGTTTTCAACCCACCACAACGCTCTCGACATCGACGTCTATTTGCGGATTTCTATGGGCGAACTCTGGCAGAAACGTTTGATGGTCGCCGGCCTTGAAAAAACTTTTGAAATCGGCAGGCAGTTCCGGAACGAAGGCATAGACGCAGAACACGTCCAGGACTACACCCAGATGGAATTTTATTGGGCTTACGCCGATTACAAAGACGGCATGAACCTGGTGGAAGAAATGTATCGCCATGTCGCCAAAAAGACTTTCGGGACCCTGAAATTCAATATAAAGGGCGTTGAGATCGATCTGGGCAAAAAATGGGAAAGGTACGATTATCGGGAAATGGTCCAGAAATACGCCGGAGTTGACGTCTTGGATGTCGGCATTAAAGAGATTGAGGCCAAGCTTAAAAAACTGAACATTGAATACGACAAAGAAGGCTTTAATCTCGGCCGGGCAATGGATAATCTTTGGAAATACTGCCGCAAGAAGATCGTTGGCCCGGGATTCTTAATCAACGTGCCAGTGACAGTTTCGCCTCTGGCAAAAAGATGCGACAAAAATCCAGAGTTGACCCAGCGTTTCCAGGTGATAATGGCCGGCAGCGAGCTTGGCAACGGCTACAGCGAGCTGAACAACCCCCTAGAGCAGGCGGAAAGGTTTAAGGAACAGCAGAAATTAAGGGAGGCTGGCGATGAAGAAGCGCAAATGTACGACCAGGACTTTGTTGAAGCCCTGGAATACGGCATGCCTCCAACCTGCGGCTTTGGGGTTTCGGAAAGATTCTTCAGTTTTCTGATGGGAAAACCGATCAGGGAATGCCAGGTTTTTCCCCTATTAAAACCAAAACAGAATTCCTAATTGACCTAATTATTCTAATTGACCTAATTAACCTAATTCGTGTTTAGAATAATTAGTATAATTAGAAATTGTTTAGAATAATTAGAAATTAGAATAATTAGAAATTTGATATGTTCAGTCCGGCTCATCTAGGTTCGGGTTTGCTTTTAGGAGTCCTTGGCCTGAAAGTTTTTAACTTATGGGCGCTTCTGGCGGGCAGCGTCGCCATGGATTTTGAGAATATTTTCTTGGTAATTGCCAATAACCTTAAGGGTTGCCCGAAATGTTATCACCACGGCTTTTTCCATTCAATCTTGGGAGCTATCCTGGGAAGCCTAATCCTAAGCTTTATCATCTTAAAGCTCAAGCCGATCCTAGAAAAGATTTCTTTGAGCCTTAAAATTAAACAGTCTTTTTCCTTTAAAGCCCTGTTCTTGAGCAGCTTTCTGGCCTGGCTGGCCCACATTGGCTTTGACGCCTTGGTTCACAGAGACGTTTTCCTTTTCTGGCCCTTGAAAGAAAACTTCTTTCTGGTCAGCTGGACTCTCTACTGGCCGCTGACCCTTGTCCTGGCCGTCATAGGATTAATTTCTTTTATTATTCTTGTTTTTAAAATTATGAAGATAAGCAAACATGACTAGAGAAGAAGCTTTAAATTTAGTCAGGCAATACGTTAAGAACGAAAACAGCATAAAGCATATGTTAGCTACCGAAGCGATAATGCGGGCTTTGGCGCGGCGCTTTAACACTTCGGCTTCGCTCAGTGCAAGTGAGAATGAGGAAACCTGGGGTCTGGCCGGGCTTTTGCACGACATGGACATAGAAATTGTCGATTGGAAAACCCACCCCGAGCAACAAGGAGCGGTCGGAGCCGATATGCTTGAAAAGATGGGAGTAGATTCTGTAATTACCAACGCCATTCGCGCTCACAACGAAGCCACCGGCAAAACCAGAGATAACTTAATTGAAAAAGCGATTTATGCCGTAGATTGCTTGACTGGATTAATCGTTGCTTCAACCTTGGTTCTTCCGAGCAGGAAAATAGGAGATCTTTCTCCGGAAAACGTCCTAAACCGCTTCAAAGAAAAGTCTTTTGCCAAAGGCGCCAGAAGAGAAGCAATTTCCACCTGCTCTGAAATTAATCTTTCCTTGGAAGAGTTCGCCAAAATCGGCCTTGAAGCGATGCAAAACATCGCCGCTAACTTAGGCCTTTAGGAGACATTTAAAGCAACCTAGCATGTCAAAATCAAAATATATTTTCGTTTCCGGCGGAGTTATTTCTGGTCTAGGTAAAGGGATAACCACAGCCACCACCGCTCTCCTCTTGAAACTCTACGGCTTTAAGGTTTCGGTGATGAAGGCTGATATGTACTTGAATCTTGACGCCGGCACCATGAACCCTTTAGAACACGGCGAGATTTTTGTTACTGTTGACGGCGCTGAAACCGACCAGGACTTGGGCCATTACGAAAGATTCCTAGGACAGGACATGAACAAGGAAAATTACTTCACCATGGGCCAGGCGTACAAAAACGTCCTCAACAAAGAGAGGTCATTAGCTTACGGCGGCAAATGCGTCGAAGGAAATATCCACATTCCGGAAGAAATCATCCAGCGCATCCAAGAAGTCCAAAGAAAAAATAAGGCGGAAATCACCGTGATTGAAGTAGGCGGGACGGTCGGAGAATACCAGAACATCCTGTTTTTTGAAGCCATCCGCCGCTTCAAGCAA
Organism: bacterium; assembly: GCA_030693425.1. Taxonomy (NCBI): domain Bacteria; species bacterium. Next base: position 46,399 of record JAUYAM010000002.1, on the reverse strand, counting down.
AAAAACCCGAAAAACGTAGCCTTAATTCATGTTGTTTATCTGCCGGTTCCCTCGTTTTTAGGCGAGATGAAAAGCAAACCGGCCCAGGCCTCGATTTACGAGCTTTATCGCCTAGGCCTCCAGCCGGATTTTGTCATTTGCCGGAGCCAGCAGGAAATTGACCACAAAAGACGCCACACCATTGCCCTTAACACCGGCGTCAAAGAAGAAAACATTATTGCCGCCCCGGATGTGGACACAATTTACCGCATTCCGCTTCTTTTTGAAAACCAAGGGCTGGCAAAAAAGATTCTCAAGACACTCCAGTTAAAACCCAGAAAAAAAACTCTGAACCAATGGGAAAACTTTGTCGCCAAAATCGACAAGGCCAAAAAAGAAATTAAAATCGCCATCGTTGGCAAATACTTCGCCTCCGGCAATTTCGCCCTGGAAGATTCTTATGTCTGCGTCATTGAAGCTATAAAACACGCTTCCTGGAGTCTGGGAATAAAACCAAAAATCCAATGGTTTGACTCGGAAAGACTGGAAAACAAAAAAGATGCGCCCCGAATGGAAAAAGAGCTGCAAACATATCAAGGCATTATCGTCCCTCAAGGCTGGGGCAGCCGGGGAACCGAAGGAAAAATTAAAACTATCAAGCTTGCCAGAGAAAAGAAAATTCCTTATTTAGGATTATGTTTTGGCATGCAAATGGCGGTCATAGAGTTTGCCAGAAATGTTGTTGGGTTAAAAAACGCCAACTCCACCGAAGTCAACCAGAAAACCCCTTATCCAATAATCCATATTATGCCAGAACAAGAAAAATATTTAAATAAACGTCAATACGGCGGCACCATCCGCCTCGGCCAGTGGCCCTGTAAAATCAGAGAAAACACGATTTTGTCCAGGGCGTATGGCAAGGAAACCATTCTTGAACGCCACCGACACCGCTACGAAGTGAACAATGATTACCGTGAGCTTCTTGAGAAAAACGGGATGATTATTTCCGGCGTTTCTCCGGATAACCAATTGGTTGAAGCGATTGAGCTTAGTCAAAAACACCATCCTTTTTTCGTCGGCACCCAGTTTCATCCGGAATATCAGTCGCGGCCTTTGTCTCCCCACCCGCTATTTGTCGCTTTTATTAAGGCGGCGGCAAAAACAAGGCTTTAAACCGCTTAATTTACAGGATTTTGTCAAAATCGGCCTGGAAGCGATGCAGGAAATCAGCGGCCAGCTGGGTCTATAGGGTCTTGCCACCACCGGCTTTTTCTGCTTTATATAAAGCACGTCTATAAGGGCTCTGCCTCTCAATGCGCGGCATTGAGAGGATAATTCTTTTTCAGTTTAGGAGGTTCGCATGGTTCGCATATTCCGCTGTCAGTTCTGTAGAATGTATTTCCGCAATCGGAAAGGCACCAAGCTGGCCGCCCAGCCAGGGGGTAAAGCCAAGAACATCACATGTGCGGGATGTAAAGATAAGAAAAAGGATCACCGGAAGCGGTAAAAGCCCAAACAAACAGAAGCCGTCACATGTTGACGGCTTCACCATTTGCGCTTGACATGATTCTTTGAATATGATTATGATAAGATACAATCTGGAAAAACGAAGAGAGAAGGATTTCCCCTTCTTGAGTTGGAGCCGAAAACCATGATCTTGCGTGGACTAAGGTTTCCCGGGCAGGCCCGTTATAGCTTTCGCGACCCGCTATCCCGTTTAATGGGATGCCGGGCCCAAAAGGCGACTGTAGCAATACGGCCGTGAATCAAAGTGGCACCGCGAGACAGAACTCTCGTCTTTGAACCCAAGACAATTTGGGATTAGGGACGAGAGTTTTTGTTTTTCAAAAATCTCTTCCGTGCTCCCAAGAAGCACGAGAAAAGGAGAAAGACATGCAGGGAACAGCCATCTTTATGGAGGCCCATGCGGCGCAAGAGGTTAAGGCCGTGCTCGGGCCAGAGTACGCCCTCTGCAGCAATGAAGAGGGAGACGAAGGGGTGTATCAGGTCTGGAAAGACGGAGAACATATCCGCCTAAGTCAGGAACAATGGGACGAAATCTCTCGCATTAAGGGGGTGGACAGCATCGTCCCGTAATAAGCAAAGGAGCGCCTTGCGCAAAAGGCAAGGCGCTCCCCAGCAGCCATGAACAAAAATTTCCAAAAACCAAATACTTATGACATCGTCATTTTCGATTGCGACAGCACCCTGACTAAAATCGAGGGAATTGATGAATTAGCCAGAATGAAAGGAAGAGAAAAGGAAGTCTCCAAACTAACCGCTGCTACTATGAAAGGAAAAGCGAAATTCCGCCAAACTCTCAGAAAAAGATTAGAAATAGTCAGGCCTTGCAAAAAAGATTTAGCCCGGCTGGCAAACCTCTATATCAAAAACGAGGTTAAGGGAGCGAGAAAAACCATTGCTGGATTAAAACGGATGGGAAGCAAGGTTTATATTGTTGCTGGCGCGTACTCGCAAGCCGTTCTGCCTTTTGCAAAATACCTTGGAATCCCCAATAAAAACGTCTTTGCTATTAATCTTAAGTTCCGGAAAAACGGAAATTATCTTAGCCCCGATTGGAAAAATCCTCTTACAAGGAATAAGGGCAAGCAGTATATTATTCAGAAACTAGCAAGACGAGGGAAAACCGTGCTTATAGGCGACGGCGCCACGGATCTTGAAGCTAAAAATGTAGTTGATCTTTTTATCGGTTTTGGCGGTGTTGTCAAAAGACAAATCGTTAAAGAAAATGCCGATGTTTTTATAACAAATCTGCTTGATATATCGAAACTCTGTTTCGCTATAGAAACTCCCAATCTTTTACCAATTTTAAAGATAGTTCAAAAAGGTCGAGAAATATGTTAATCTTAATTAAGAAATGTCATGGTCGCTAATGCTCCCATTTCATTTCTTGATTTTTACGCCTGCGGCGTAAAGTGCAAGAATAACTAAACTAAAACCATGTTAGACATCAAACTTATTCGCCAAAACCCGGAAAAAGTCAAAGACGCCTGCCGCAAAAAGCAGGCCAAAATAGACATTGACAGGCTCTTGGAAATAGACAAAAAGAGGAAAGAATTAATGCTCGCCCTTGAAGATACCCGGGCAAAGAAAAACCAGGCTAATGAACAGATAAAGCAGCTCCACGACAAAGCCGACAGAGAAGCGGTGATTATGAAAATGCAAGAACTGGACAAAAGCGACGACCGCATTGAAGCTGAATTCAAAGAGATTGACGCCGAATTCCAGGGTTTAATGTCCATAATCCCGAACCTACCCTTAAACAGCGTTCCCGAGGGTAAAGACGAAAGCGAGAATAAAGAAATCAGAAAGTGGGGAGATATCCCCAAGTTTAACTTTCCGCCCAAAAGCCACTTTGAACTGGGAGAAACCCTGGATTTAATCGACACCCAAAGAGCGGGCAAGGTTTCAGGCACCAGGTTTGGCTACCTGAAAAACGAAGGAGTGATGCTGGAAATGGCCCTGCTCGATTTGGGATTTAAAACTCTGATTAAAAAAGGGTTTACCCCGATTCTGCCGCCGGCAATGATCCAAAAAGACGTTTTGATGGCCTTGGGCTACAATAACCGCGGTTTTGAAGAAACTTATTGTCTAGATCAGGACAATCTCTGTCTGGTGGCAACGGCCGAACACGCGATTGTTCCTTATTTCAAAGACGAGATTTTGCTAGAACAAGAATTGCCGAAAAGATTTGTCGGGTTTTCCGCGGCTTTCCGCAGGGAAGCAGGAAGCTACGGCAAGGACACCAAGGGGATTTTACGCGTCCATCAGTTCAATAAGCTGGAAATGGTTTCTTTCGTAAAGCCCGAGGATTCCGAAAAAGAGCACGCCTTTTTAATAGCCATAGAAGAAGAGCTAATGCAATCCTTAAACCTGCCTTATCATGTGGTGCAAATGTGCACCGGCGACCTGGGCGACCCGGCCGCCGCCAAATACGATATTGAGGCCTGGTTTCCTTCGGAAAACAAGTATAGGGAAACCCATTCCGCTTCAAACTGTACTGATTATCAAGCGAGACGATTGAATATCCGATTTAAGCGCAAAGGCGGGGAATTAGAGTTCGTCCATATTCTTAATGGCACGGTTTTTTCCGAAAGGCCGATTTTAGCGATTTTGGAAAACTATCAGCAGAAGGACGGCTCGATCAAAGTGCCCAGAATCCTGCAGAAATACACCTGCTTTAAAGAGATAAGATAACTAAAATGCAAAACACCCCTACTCTCAAAAAGAAAGAGGGGTGCCGCTGAATTTTTCCGAAAGGAAAAATTCGTGGTCCGAGAATGCTTGGCCCCGCGCGAACGCAGAACCAAAGACTATCTCAAACCGCCTACATTCTATCATACCCATGGAAACTTGTCAAGAGCAAATCTTAATTCTCCACGGCTGGGGCAGATTTACCGGCTCCTGGACGCCTGTTAAAGAACTGCTGGAAAAACAGGGTTATCAGGTTTTTTATCCGCCTTTCCCGGGACTAGACGAAAACCAACCGTTAAATAGCCCCTGGACCATTGACGACTACGTTGAATGGGCGAAAACCTATGCCGATAAAAACGGCCTAGCCGATTTTTTTCTTTTAGGACATTCTTTCGGCGGCCGGGTTTCTATTAAGTTTGCTGTAAAATATCCGGAGAAACTTAAGGGATTGATTTTGGTTTCTGCCGCCGGCATCCGGAACAAAAAAATATCAAAAGTCTACAACCTGTTTGCCAAACTGTCTAAAGCCATCAATAAATTATCTTTTATTCCCGGCTACCAGTTTTGTCGAAAAGCGCTCTACCGTCTAATCTTGAGAAAAACCGATTATGTCACCTTAAAAACCCAGACAATGAAAGAGACTTTTAAAAACGTGATTGAGGAAGATTTGGCTGGCCAGCTGGCGCAGATCAAAACCCCGACCCTGATTTTGTGGGGAGATAAAGATAAAACCACTCCTTTATCTGACGGAAAATTTATGGAAAGGATGATTTCCGGCTCTTTGCTGCGAATCATTGCCGGCGCTCCGCATATGATCCACGTTGACGCGCCAGAAAAAGTCGCCCAAGAAATCCTGGATTTTGTTAACAGACACGAATAAAATGCTAAAGACCGCCCTCATTATCCATGGCTATCCTCAGCCGGTTGTCAAAGGCCATTTTTTGTATGACTTTTTTGAGCAAAACGGCTGGGAAATCATTGCCCCTTACTTATTTACTGACAAATTTATTTTTACCCCAGAAAATGTCCAAAAATACCTTGAAAACGAATTAGAAGACAGAAAACCAGATGTTATCGTCGGCGTCTCCCTTGGGGGATTAATCGCTCCTTTAATAGCCCAGAACTACCCCGATTCAAAACTTATCTTGATTGCCACCGGCTCCTGTTTCAAGCCAAAATCAAAAATAATCGGCTTTTTCTATAAGGCAATGGCCAATAAAAAACTCCTGGGCCTGGCCTACAATTCAATCGGGTCAATGCCAAAAAAGATCTTATCTTCTTTTTATGCTTTTTTGTCGCGCCCTTACACTAAAGACGCTTCAACCAGAGAGATTTACAGGCAGGACAGTCAAAAGAATATAGAACTAATTTTAAAAATCCCGATAAACAAAGACGAAGAAATTATTGATTCTGCCTTAAAAATAGACAATCGCCAGCTGTTAAAGACAATCAAAAATAAGACTTTAATCTTTGCTGGCAAAAAAGACATTTTGATGCCTCTTGAACTTTCCCAAAAGCTTAAAACCCTGTTGACGAATAGCCAATTGATTATCACTCCAGGGCAACACTTTAATTCCATCACCAAAGACAATATCATTGATTTAAAAATCTTCTTGGCCTAAAGCCAATGACAAACTCTTCCTTAGACATCTTCTACATTCTTTATATCTTTTGGATAATTGAAATAACCAAAGCCATGTTTTTTTGGCTGTACTTCTGGCAGTTGAAAGAATATCATCTCAAAAGATTTATTGACCATTTTAGGACGGCAAAAGGAAAGCAATTACTCCGCAATCCTGTCCGGCTCGTAAAAATGTTGCTTCTGGTCCTGGCTCTGTTTTTACCGATGCTGTGGCCGCTCCTGATTATTTACGTCGTCCAGGCCGCGGCTTTTCTGGCCAAGAAGACCTACCCCAAAAAACCGGTTTTCACTACCAAAATGATAATCTTGGCTTTGGCAAATCTAACCATTTTTGCCGCCATTTTGCTTTACTCTAGTCATTTGCCAGAAAGCCAGGCAATTATTGCTTTGCTTTTGGCGGATATTCTTCTGCCCCTCATTGTTTCAGGAATAGTGCTTTTGCTCCAGCCAATTGCGGTTTTGTTCAGACAACAAATAATCAACCAAGCCAAAGCCAAAAGAGCTGAATTTAAAAATCTGACTGTTGTTGGCATTACCGGCAGTTACGGCAAAACCTCATGTAAAGAATTTTTGGCAACAATTCTCTCTGAAAAGTTCAAGGTTGCCAAAACCGCAGAACATCAAAATTCGGAAATCGCTATTGCTCGCTGCGTTTTAAATGAGTTAAAACCCGATCATCAAGTTTTTATCTGCGAGATGGGAGCCTATGACAAAGGCAAAGTCAAAGAGGTTTCTGGCATTGCCAAGCCCAAAATCGGCATCGTTACCGGCGTCAATGAACAGCACCTGGCGCTTTTTGGCTCAATGGAAAACCTATTGTCGGCAGAAGGAGGAGAGGAACTTATTGAGAGTTTGCCAAAAGACGGCTTGATAATTTTCAATGGCAACAATAAATATTGCTTAGAAATGTACCGAAAAACGGAAAAACCAAAAAAAATATATCAAATACCAGATACTAGATACCAGATACTAGATACCAAAGCGGATATTTGGGCCGAGGATATAATTATTGAGAAAGACTGCGTCAGATTTAAAGCGGTTGCCAGAGAAGGAGAAACAGCGGATTTTCAAGTTAATGTTTTGGGCAGTCATAATATTTTAAATCTTTTGGGAGCGATACTAGTTGCCAAAGAACTGGGAATGACTCTTGAAGAAATATCCAAAGCTTGCCAGAAAATAACTTCAGACCAGGGAGCCATGAAGCTCAAAAAAGGAAGCGGGGGAGTGGATGTTATTGATTCCGGTTATTCTGCCAATCCCGACGGCGTTCTAGCGGCCCTGGAACACCTAAAACTCTGGTCATGTCAAAAAGTAATTATAATGCCTTGCCTGATTGAACTCGGTCCGGCTGCCAAAGAAGCGCACCAGAAAATCGGCAAGAAAATCGGCGAAATTTGCGATCTTGCCATTATCACCACTAAGGATTGGTTTGAAGAACTGCGAAAGGCGGCAATAGGCGCTGGCATGAATCCGGAAAATATCATTTTTTTAGAAAACCCAAAAGAAATATTTGAAAAAACAAACTCTATTTGCCAACCAGAAAGCATAATTCTTTTGGAAGGAGGACTACCGCAAAAATTGAAAGAATTGAAAAAATTATTGAAAATTTAAGAGCCCTGTCATATAAAATCTACAACAGGGCCCAGTCTCCTAAAAAAGATCAAGTGCCCAGGTTATGAGCGCCGCCCCCACGACGAACACAATGAAAAACAACTTTTGTCAATATAACAAACCTATTTTTACCTCCCTTTCGCCCAACACTCAAAAAGACGATATTATTTTAGCATTGAAGCTAATTTTCCAGCCCTGGAAATGGACCAATGACAAAAAACAAGCGATCGCTGAAAATCCGTCATTGGTGCTCGAACAAAAATTTGAGCACTACTTGGGAATAAAACATGCTTTTGCTTTTAATAGCGGCCGGACTGCTTTCCTGGCAATTTTGAAATGCCTGAACTTTGAACCCGGCAGCGAAGTTTTAATCCAAGGATTTACTTGCAACGCCGTAGTCAACCCGATTTTGGCTGCCGGGTTAAAACCTGTTTTTGTCGATATTGACAAGACAACCTTAAATATTGATGTCGAAGATCTAGAAAATAAGATATCGCCTAAAAGTAAAGCTGTTTTGGTTCAACACACTTTCGGCTTACCGGCTAACTTGGAAAAAATCCAGTCAATTTGCCAACAACGCAACCTAATTTTGATTGAGGACTGCGCCCATTCGCTCGGCGCCGCTTATAATGGTAAAAAAGCGGGCCTGCCCACCGAAGCTTTAGCGAAGGTGGGAACTTTCGGCAAAGCCGCATTTTTCAGTTTTGGCCGGGATAAGGTTATTTCTTCTGTTGCCGGTGGAATGGCTGCGACCGACGACGACCAGTTGGCGCAAAAACTAAAAGACTATCAAAATAACTTACCCGAGCCCTCTTGCCTTTGGACATTTCAACAGCTCCTGCATCCGATTTTAACTACTTTCCTGATTATACCTTTATATAGTTTCGGTGAAATCGGCAAATGGGCTTTGATATTTCTACAAAAGATCGGCCTGCTGTCCAAAGCCGTTTCCAAAAGAGAAAAACAGGGAAAATTACCAGTTAATCCCGCCAAAAAAATGCCCGAGGCCCTGGCAATTTTGGCTTTAAACCAATTTGAAAAACTAGAAAAGTTTATCAGCCACCAACGCCAGATCGCTGAACTTTACGACAAAAACCTGGCAGGATTTAAATTGGTTCTGCCGCCAAGCGCAGAAGGCCGGATTTATCTCCGCTATCCTGTTTTGCTTAAAGACACTAACGCCGATATGATATTAGATAAAGCCCGCAAAGAAAAAATCTTCCTTGACGACGGCTGGAGAAACGCCGCTATTATGCCTCCGGACACAAATCAGGCTAAAATGGGGTATGAAGCGGGAGATTGTCCGATAGCTGAAAGCGTCGCCAAAAAGATTGTCAACCTGCCGACCCACATCAATATTTCAAAAGAAAAGGCCCAAAAAATCGTCAACTTTCTCCATAAATGTTTTAATACGATCGTAGAAAAAGTATGATATAATAAGATCGCAATGAATATTCCTATAACTGACAAATTTTTGTGGGATCTGTGTAATTTTATTGAGACGATCAGGCTACCGCGAGCCCCAAAAACAATTTATGAAGCGACCTCTCCAGACCTGCTAAGTTTTAGACGCGCCTGGGAAAAGAAAAACAGACAAAAATATTTTTCTCAACTGATTTATTATTTAAAAAAGAGAGGCCTGATAAGAATTAATAATCTGCAAAGCCGAAAAGCTATTGCTATTACCCCAATGGGATTGGAAAAGATTTCTGAAATTAAATATGAAAACTCGAAAAAAGATAAACGGAGAGATGGAAAATGGCAAATGATAACCTTTGACGTTCCCGAGAAAAAAAGAAGGCTACGAGATTTATTGAGAAGCAATCTTATATTTTTAGGATATAGAATGCTCCAAAAAAGCATCTGGGTTTGCCCCTTTGACGTTAAAAGTGAAACAGAAAAGTTTCTCCGAGAATATTCTTTGGATCCGTACGTCAAAATATTTTTAATAGAGGAGACAGAAATATAAACATTTTACTACGATCGTAAGTAAGTTTATGATAAGACAATTTTATGAGCTGGGAAGTAAAAGAGATAGAAAATAAAGAAACTTGGGAAAAATTCCTTGAAGATCACGAGGAAAAAACTTTTCTCCAATCTTGGAATTGGGGCGAGTTCTGCCGAGAAATGGGAGAAAAAATCTGGAGATGGGGGATATACGACAACGACGAATTGGTAAGCGTTGCCCTGGCGGAAAAAAAGATTGCTAAAAGGGGAACCTTTTTGCTCGTACCCCACGGCCCGGTGATAAAACCAGGAGAAAGTTCCAGAAAAGAAATCTTAAAAACTTTGCATGGAAAGCTCAAAATAACCGCCGGGCAGGAACAGGCAAGCTTCATAAGGATAAACCCTATCTGGAAAAGGGAAGAAAAGGGGATTGCTTTATTCAAAGCCGCGGGATTTAAACAAGCCCCTTTGCAAATGCACCCTGAAGCGAGCTGGAAACTTGACATTACGCCTCCAGAAGACAAGCTCTTTTCCCAAATGAGGAAAACTACCCGTTATCTAATCCGCCAGGCGCAGAAAAACCCGGCGATCAGCGTCTCGCAAAGCAAAAATCTAGAAGACGTTAAATTGTTCAGCCGATTCCACGACCAGGTTTCAGAAAGGCAGGGTTTTGTCCCTTTTTCCCTAGAATACCTGCAAAAAGAATTTTCGGCTTTCAGCGAAAATAACGAAGTTTCCCTCTTTTTCGGCTATCATGACAAAGAGGTGGCTTGCGGATCATTTGTCCTTTTTTGGTCGGGTATCGGCTTTTACCATCACGCCGTCTCTATTCCCAAGTTCGCCAAGCTCTCAATTACTTATCTCCTGCTTTGGGAAGCGGTCAAAGAAGCAAAAAAAAGAGGGTGCCGCCTTTTTGACTTTTGGGGATTTGTCGACCCCAAAGTACAGCCGAACCATCCCTGGGCCGGCCCAACCCAGTTCAAAATGGGGTTTGGCGGCAAAGCTCATGAATATATAAAAACCCAAGACCTGGCGCTTTCCAATCGATACTGGTTAACCTATGTTTTCGAGAAAGTAAGAAAGTTAAGACGCGGACTCTAAATTATGCGAGTTTCCAGTAAAAGATACCGAATTAGAAAAAAGAAATCTATTCTGAAGAACCGCTTTTTCCGGCTGGCTGTTTTGATAACTTTTTTGCTGACGGCAATCTCCTGGCTGTTCTTTTTCTGCCCGGCCTTCCAGGTAAAAAAGATTTTAATTTCAGGCGGGGGAAGAATCTCTGGTCAGGAAATCGAACGACTGGTCTGGCCAAAAATCCAAAAAAAGATTCTCGGCTTTGAAACCAAAGCCATTCTCCTGGCTGACCCGGATTCGATTAAGATTCTGGTTTCAGAGAAATTCCCCCTCATAGACGAACTAAAAGTAAAAAGATTATTGCCCGATTCCCTGTTAATTGAGATAGTCGAAAGGAAAGCCATCGGAATCTGGCGCAATCAGGAGTCCTATTTTTCCTTAGATAAAAAGGGGGTGATTTTTGAAGAAATCCTCAAAGAAACTTTGTCCGACCTGACAATTGAGTCAAAACAATTTCAGGGAGAAATATCTCTGGGAAAAAATGTAATTGAAGAAAAAAGGCTCTTGCAAATTCTAACAGTCCAAAAAACAATCGAGGAAAAAGCCGAAATCAAAGCTAAGGAGTTTACCTTTTTTGAGAACGAGGCGAGATTAGACGCCAAAACCAAAGAAGGCTGGAAAATCTTTTTTGACTTAAACGGCGACCTCAATTGGCAGCTGATCGAGCTCGAATTAGTTTTAGAGAAAGAACTCCCTCAAGAGAAAAGGCAGGGCCTTGAATACCTCGATCTCAGGTTTAATAAAGTCTACTACAAATAGAAATTATTTTGGGTAGTTAAAAGGCCCTTTCCTCCGGAAGAGCCTTTTATGGTTCGATCTTTATGACAGCCGCTATTTCCTCAGGGTTTTTCCCGAGACGTGCGGCGAGGCCGGCAAGGTATTCGACGATTTTCGCATCGAATTCCGACTGGACGTCGCCGCCGAGAAATCCTTTGGCAAAAGCGGTTTTAAACGCTTCCCCGAGAGGCCTTAACTCGGGGCTCCAAGAAGAAACGTTGGTCGGAGAAAACATACGCAGGGCAGGTTTTTGATCCTGCAGACGATGCCTTATTTCGTGGCTAGCGATCGCTACGATCAATTCTTCCATCGTGAAAACTGGAAGAGTCGCAAAATCGTCAGCGCCCAACCCTTTGATCAAAGCTAGGTGCTTTTTGGTATCTTTACCCTGGGTCTGTTTTTCAAGATACGCTGCTATCCCGACCACGAAAACAACATATCTTTCCCCAGATTCCTCTCCGGATGTGTAACGAACATAGCTCCTTTTCCCATAATCGTCCTTTGCAGGAACCGTGAAGACGATTTCTGCCGGAATAGGGTCTCCGGGAAGAACGAGGGCGTCCAGACCCTGGATCACCTTGGTGACCAGCCAAGCGATTCCCCAATCTCCCTTTTTAATCATTTTACGCGACCTCCTGAGCGCGTCAGATCCGAAACTCTAACACAACCTCACAGAAATGTCAATTTCTTTACGGGGACAGAGACTATTTTATCTTATAAACGAAGTTTGAAAGCTTGCTTTAAAACGTAGTTTTCAAGCTTCGCTTATAGACGAAGATTGAGTAGCCGGCTTTGGCAACCGGCTGGTAATCATCAAGCCACAAATAGCGGCCAGTCGGCTGGCTAAAACCCTTGGAGGGCAAGCCGCGCTCGCTCTGTAAAAAGGTGGCGGAAACCGCCAGATACGGAGTTTCAGTCATTTCCGCCGGCTGTCTCGCGCTCCACCACTGCAAATACTTGTCGCCCAGATAGAACCTAGCGTCTGACCCGCCAAAATAGTCAACATAGATTTTGGGGATTTTGTTTTTCTCGAGCCACTGATTCAGCCTTTTTAAATCCTGGCCCCAGTCCAGATTAGAATCGGTGACATAAACATATCCTTGATTGGGCCCGCCGGCCAATTCATTGAAATAGGCCAGGAAAGACGGATAAGTATTGACCACGGAAACTGCCTGCCAACAAAGAAGAGCTCCTAAGAAAAGCATCTTGGCTTTAAGATAAGGCGGCTTTATCCACAAAGCTGTCAGCCGGCTTGCCAGCAGAATCATAAACGGAAATATGGGCAAAAGATGGCGGACTCCGATATTTAAATTTCCCGTCAGACTCATCAGCCAGTAAAGACCGATAAAGGCAAGAAAAGAAAACTCAACAAAATAGCTTTTAACCCAGCTCTTTAATCTAGTCCAGAAATCTTGCCAAAAAGGTTTTTTCATAAGATAGGTTGCCGCTAAAATCCCAAAAATCGCTAAAATAAAGAAGGCTAAAGGTTCTTTGATTAAGTAAACTATAGGAAAATAGGTTTTCCAGGCAATATTTGAAACCTCGCCGAGAAAATAAGTGGTGTTTCCGCCCACCCCGCGCTGAAAAACCATAATCAAGCCAAAAAGGTACTGGGCTATAGGCCTCAAGACAGGATTATAGGATAGATTGGGTAAAGCCTGACGCAAACCCTGAAAAGAACTGAAGCCCAAAATATACTCCATATCATTGGCCTGGCGATCGGGCGGGTAATTGAAAACATGGTAATAATAAACCAGCCAGATTACGGCCGAAGCAACAACCAGAATGACCAGAAACTTTAAGCCGTAAACGATAAATGATTTGAGAAATTGGGGCAGGGATTGAAAATTAACGCCCAGCCAGATCAGTAAAAGGAAACCCAGAAAAGGCAAAAGTAAAATAGTTGAAAACTTAGTCAATAGAGCCAGGCCCAAAACCAAACCGGCAATCAGCAAGTTCTTCTTTGAAGATTCTTTTAAGAACTTAAGGAAATAGTAGGCGGCGGCGGTGATGCCGAGGGCGGCGCCGATGTCGGTGGTCACCAGCCGGCCGTGCGCCAAAAGAGTGGGGGAGAAGGAAAAAAGGAAAAGAGCCAGCAAAGCGATATTGTTCCCGTAAAGCTCCCTCGCCCACTTGAAAACATAAAACCCTAGGAGCAAAAGGATGAAAACCATCGGCAGTCTTCCCCAAAAGATCATTTCTTCTGTGGGGTTGCCCGACCAGAAAAGGAATTTGTTGCCGAATGCCCACTGGCCGTTAACATCGTCTTTCCAGGATTGGATGTCGGAGGGAAAATTGATATCTTTGATGAAAAGCAGGGGGAAAGCGGCCAAATCCTTGACCAGAGGCGGGTGTTCGGGGTTGAGCCGCATGTCCTTTTGCGTCAGATAAGAATAGCCTGCCGGCAAATGGGCAAGTTCATCCATAGTCAAAGAGTCATTCCTCATGCTGAAAACAGCCATGGCAAAGACAAAAACCAGCAAAGATACGGCGGCAATATTGGTTAAGCGATTTGTCATCTTAATTAAGGCTTATTTATTAATCAATCTCGAATCTCCAGACTCCGCCGTATTCCTTAAGCCTCCCGAAAGGAAACTTCTCTTCCAGCTTCCCGAATAACTCCTGATCTTCCTTCATGATTACGACTACGGTCTTTTCTCTATCTATCATTATTTTAGACAGTTCTTCCGGCAAAAGATAAGTTGCCTGAGGGTTGCCAAAGACAATGCTTTCAAAAAATATCGGCGTCTGGGCAGGCATGGGAATTCCGCTCGGCCAAGGAACCGGAGTGCCTGATTCGTTGACAACAACGTATTTGGAAACGTTCTCGGGAAGCGAATTCAAAAACTTCCCGATTTCAACATAGTTTTCCGTAAAAGCTCCCTTGACATGGGAGTTTTTCGCCCAGACGACAAAGTATTTGAGGGGATCAAAAAAGATTCCAAAGAAAAGCGCTACGAAAAGAATCAGAAGAAAAGCCATTCTCCTTTGTTTTAGAATCTCCTTTAGCCAAAATAAACCAAAGCCGACAAAAATATAAGCGACTGGTAGAACCCCGATTGTTCTCAAAGCGTGAGGGGTGCCCTCGGCAGTCAGAATCCCTGGAAGCAAAAGGGTAAAGAACCAGCCAATTAAGAGGAGGGAGGCAGCGACTTCCTGCCATTTTTTCTCTTTTACCCTTAGAGCCAGTTGTTTGAGGATGAAAACTATGCCCAGATACATGATGATTCCCAAAACCGCAGGCAGCTGGGGAGAATTGGCGAAATTGTGCCGCCAGTTGCCATCGCCGATGAAAACGAACATCGTTAAGTGCTTGATCAGGCTCAAAGCCGACTCTTTTATGGGATTGGCGGCGGCAAAAATCGAGACCCCGGCGGCCCGACCCATAAAATCCTGCGGGTTGTTCAAAAAATAAAGGCCAATGGGCAAAGCGGCGATAAAGACGGCCGCAAGATAAGCCAGAACCAGTAAAAAGTATTTTTTCTGGAAACCCTCTTTACGGTAAACAAAATAAAAAGGGATAAAAACCAATGGCAATAATAGGGGGGCTACCCTAAAAGCAATGTAGGTATGAAAACCAAGGCCGAAAAAGATTCCAGCCAAGACGGCCGGGAAAACTTTTCTTCCGTTCAAGCTCTTGAAAAGGAAATAAAAAGAGAAGACCAGGAAAAAGGGAACCATAATAGCCCTAAAGCCCAGGCGACTGAAATTCAGATGCCAGAACGAAGCGGCAAACAAGAAAGTAGCGAGCAGGGGGACGAACTTGTATTTAGTATTTTGTATCTCGTATTTTGTATTGACGAAAATTTCCTTCGTTAAAAGATAAAGGCCCAAGACGGTTAGAGTTCCGATAATGGCCGCCACTACCTTGATTGCCCAGACGCTCGGGCCAAAAATGGCAAAAGAAAAGGCAATCAGGTTGATAAAAAGGCCTTCCCGGCCATTGTTTTCGGGATAAAAGACTTTGAAATCACCGGTTTTTAAAGCGTTCAGGGCGTCGTTGCCGTTAATGGCGACATCCGGGTAAAGCCCGGGAGGAATTAAATCCAGCTGCCAGAATCTCAAAAAGCCGGCGATAATAAGGATTGCCAATAAGAGACATAAACAGCAACGTTTCTTTTCCATTAGCTTATTTTAGCACAAAGATACATTTGCCTAAAACGACCGTATTAAACCATCTAAAATCTGACTTTAGAGGAACTGGTTAAATCACCAAAAATCCACGATCGTGTAAATTTTGTAAAGTCTCGACTTTAAAACAATATTTCCTGAACAAAACCTTACGAAAAACCCACGATCGTGGATTTTTCGTAACATACGACATCCAACTAGTTAGGTTTGACCCAAGGTCTAATCCCGGACGTCCCCTCGGGTGTCTCTCGGGTATCCTCTGGTGTTATATAAAAAGCAAATGCCACTTGGATTTCCAAATGGCATTTTTTGCTTATTGCGCAGATTCTTGTTACGGCGAGGATACGAATCCGCTGAACCTACCTCGCCGGGGCTTTAGGAGCTCTCGCGCATAATGCGCCTGAACTCTTTAAACCCAATTTGTTTGCTCAGCAAGGCCTGTCCGGCCCAATACCCCCTTATGATATCGATCAGCCGCTGCTGAGCCGCAGCGGACTGACCAAGCTTGTCGCCCCATTTGTCCAGGGCGACGAGCAAGCCCTGGTCAATCTCCGCCTCGCTTGCGCAGCGAGACGGAGAGTCGTCGGCTGGGAAAAATGTTCCTGTTAGGTCCCCCACCTCCCAGCTGTAGATCCAGACCATTCCCCCCTGAATCCGGATCGGATCTGCTGTGGCCAGTAGATCCAACAGATTTACTAACTCGAACAGTTGCTTATTCATTTTTTCTCTCCTTCTGAGAAATTTGGCGGAGCGGAGGAAAGCCCGCCAACAGCTTATGGTCAGCCAACACGCGCTGACTGTAACCTCTGCTGCCTCATAAAGACTTTGGTCAAATCTTCATCAGGCAGCAGGGGTAATGTATTTTTAAGGAACAAACTCTTTTATTCTCTTTTTCTACTTACAATTATAGCATACTCTTCTTGGAAAGTCAAGGGCGGATGGAGATTAGCAGTTAAAGGTCTTGACTGCTAATCTGGGTTTGCTACAATAGTTGATATGGAAATTACTGAAAGGCAGAAAAGCATATTGGAAAAACTGATTGAAGAATACGTCAAAACTGCCGAACCAGTGGCGTCGGCTGCTTTGGCAAAGAAACACGCCTTTGGCATTAAGCCGGCGATGTTAAGGATTGAAATGGAAAAACTCACTGACCAAGGATATCTCTCCCAGCCTTTTGTGTCAGCGGGCAGAATCCCTACTGACAGAGGATACCGTTTTTTCGTAAACAATCTCCTGATACGCAAAGAACAGGGGATTGGCCACAAAAGATCTACTGAGAAAATCAAGCAATTTACAGGCGCAAAAGAAGATCGCCCCAAAGCCACCCAAGAACTAACTAGAATAATATCTGAACTGACTTCTTCTCTAGTTTTAAGTTATTTACCCGAAGAAAACCTGTTTTTTAAGGAGGGGTGGAGCCAGATAATCAGAGAGCCAGAGTTTGAAAACAGCCATGTATTTGAAAGTTTCGTAAGAATGATTGACTCGTGGGAAAAGGATATCATTCCGGAAATGGATTTTTCCGGCGAAATCAAGATTTTCATCGGCAAAGAGAATCCGAGCCAAAAATCGCAGGACTTTTCCGCCATTGCCGGCAACCTACTTTTGCCGGACAAAGAAAGGGGAGTGATGGCTATTTTCGGACCAAAAAGAATGGAATATGACCGGAATATAGACATTATTAACTCAATAATCAATATATTTTCCAATGACTTCTGAGATAAACAAAGAAATTAAAAAAGAGGAGGCGCCGCCAGCAGAGGATTTAAAAAAACTGCTTGAAGATTGCCAAAAGCAGAGAAACGAGTATTTGGCCGGCTGGCAAAGGGCCAGAGCCGATTTCTTAAATTACAAGAAAGAAGAGGTTGAAAGGTTTAAAGAGATTATTAACTTTGCCGGCGAGGAAATGATTTTAAAAATTCTGCCCTTACTCGACAATTTTTATCTGGCGGAAAAAAACCTGCCTGAAGATCTAAAAGAGAATCAGTATGTCCAAGGGCTGCTCCAGATCAAGGCTCAATTCGAGGATCTCCTCAGAAGTCATGAAGTAGAATTAATAGAATCTCTGGGTAAGAAATTTGATCCCCAATTTCATGAAGTAGTTGAGGAAATCCAAGACAAAAGCAAAGAGCCCGGAACGATTGTCGAAGAGACCCAGAAAGGCTACTTAATCCAGGGCCAGCTATTGAGACCGGCTAAAGTAAAAGTCTCAAATAACACCCTAAAAAATGAAAATACCTAAAATTATCGAACAAAATAAAAACTCGATAATTCTTTTGGAGATTTTAATCCCAAAAGAAAACAATCAAGTGACTTTTAGTATCAGAGGAACTGGTTTCATTGTTTCCAAAGACGGAAAGTTCATAACCTGCGCTCATGTTTATAAAGAGATTCCAGAAAACGAAAGGCAGTATTTAGGAACAAAGGTTCCTACCAAAACAGATGAAAAGGGAATTATGCATTACAGCAGATACCCGATAGAGGTTCTGAAAACCGATGAAGAAAATGACATTATTCTGATGAAAATCGTCTCCGATGGGAAAACAGAATTTTCGCCGATCCAGTCAATCGGAGATTCAGAAAAAGTCCAAGAAGGGGAAGAAGCTGTTTTCTTGGGATATCCTTTGGCAACAGAACTGATAAATATCGGGTTTGGCATTACAATGACTGCGAATCGTTGTATAGTCAGCTCGGTAAAAAAGAGATTAGCGGATGGATCATTGCACTTCTTTATTATAGATACCCATACCAATAATGGTTCCAGTGGCTCACCGGTTTTTTCCGTCGAAGACGGCAAGGTTATCGGCATTGTCAGCGGAAAGATTTCAGCAAAAATCCCGATACCAGACGGGAAAACAGCAGATATTCCGGCAAATATGGGAATCTGCCGGCCATCAAAATATATCATTGATTTAATTAAATAATTCTTCAATAAACTTATGGCAAAGATATTAGGTATCGATTTAGGAACAACTTTCTCGGCGATGGCAATTGTCGAAGCCGGGGAGCCGAAAATCATCGAGAATAAAGAAGGAGCGAGAATCACTCCTTCGGTAGTTTCCCTGACAAAGGCTAATGAAAGGCTGGTCGGAATCCTAGCCAAAAGGCAAGCCGTTTCCAATCCCAAAAACACCATTTACTCGATTAAAAGGCTGATGGGCAGGAAATACTCGGATCCCGAAGTCCAGCGGGACAAAAAAATCCTGCCTTACGAGATCAGGGAATCTGCAGACGGAGGCGTCGAAATTAAAATGGGAGAAAAATGGCACAAACCGCCGGAAATCTCGGCCATCATTCTTCAGAAGCTGAAACAAGATGCTGAAGCCAAATTAGGCGAAAAAATTACCGATGCCATTATTACCTGCCCGGCCTATTTTGACGACTCCCAAAGAAAAGCGACTAAGGTGGCTGGAGAAATCGCCGGTTTTTCCGTCAAAAGAGTCATTAACGAGCCGACGGCCGCGGCCCTGGCTTACGGCCTGACGCAAAAGAAAGACCAGCAGATCGTTGTTTATGACTTTGGCGGCGGCACTTTTGACATCTCGGTTCTCGACATCACCGCAGACACGGTTGAGGTGAAGGCGACCGGCGGCGACACCCACTTGGGAGGAGACGACTTTGACCAGAAAATAATTGAGTGGCTGGTAGACAACTTTAAAAAAGACCAGGGCATAGACCTGTCAAAAGACGCCCTGGCCGTTCAAAGGCTGAAAGAAGCGGCGGAAAAAGCCAAGATCGAGCTTTCTTCAAGCATGGAAACGGAAATAAATCTGCCCTTTATCACTTCCGACTCTTCAGGCCCAAGGCATTTTTTCTACAAATTCAGCCGGGCCCAATTGGAAAATTTGGTCGGAAGTTATATCGACAAATCGATCGAGCTGGTAAAACAGACTCTGAAAGAGGCTGGCAAAGAGCCGAAAGACATTGAAGAGATAGTTTTGGTCGGCGGTCAGACCAGAATGCCAGCCATGAAAGAAGCCGTCAAAAGGTTTTTCGGCAAGGATCCGAACGAATCCATTAATCCGGATGAAGTTGTCGCCATCGGCGCCGCTATCCAAGCCGGAATCTTGCAAGGAGAAGTCAGAGACGTCTTGCTTTTGGATGTCACCCCTCTGTCTTTGGGTATTGAAACTCTGGGGCAGGTGAACACCGTTCTTATCGCCAAGAATACGACCGTTCCCACCGCCAAAACCCAGGTTTTCTCGACTGCGGCCGACAACCAGACCTCGGTCGAAATCCACGTCCTGCAAGGAGAAAGGCCGATGGCTTACAGCAACAAATCTCTCGGCAGATTTATTTTAGACGGCATCCCGCCTTCTCCTCGAGGCCTGCCCCAGGTTGAAGTCACTTTTGACATCGATGCCAACGGCATCCTTAACGTCACCGCCAAAGACAAAGCCACCGGCAAAAGTCAGTCTGTCAGAATTGAAGGCTCAACCGGACTCTCTAAAGAAGAAGTGGAAAGGATGAAAAGAGAAGCCGAGCTTCACGCCGACGAAGATAGGAAAAAACAAGAGTTTATTGAGGCAAAGAACCTGGCCGACAATCTGATTTACGCTACCGAAAAAACTCTGCGCGATTTAGCTGAAAAAGTGCCGGCAGACATTAAAAAAGAATGTGAAGAAAAAATTGAAGCCCTTAAAAAGACAAAAGAAGGGGATAATCTTGAAGATATCAAGGTAAAAACCCAAGATCTGTCCCAGGCGGCCCAGAAAATCGGCGAGCAGTTATACCGCCAGCAGCAAGGACAAACGGGCTCAGAGGGCCAGCAAAAACCGCCCGAGCAAGGTCCGGAAGCCCAAGAAGGGGAGTACAAGGAAAAATAAAAAATAAAAAATAAAAAATAAAAAACATAAATCAAAAATACAAAAATTCTACTGCACATTGAAAGGTTTTATTAGTTTTTGTTAAGGTTTTTACGTTTTAACATCTGTATTTTTGATATTTTATCTTTAATCTTTAATTTTAGCGGAGCGCTATGAAGGACTACTACCAGATTCTGGGAGTCAAAAAAGACGCCAACGCCGACGAAATCAAGCGGGCTTACCATAAGCTGGCTCATCAGCACCATCCCGATAAAGGCGGCGACGAACAAAAATTCAAAGAAATCAGCGAGGCTTATCAGGTGCTCTCCGATAGAGGCAAACGGGCCCAATACGATCAGTTCGGGCAGGCTTTCCCGGGCGGCGGACCTAGAGGACCAGATTTCAACTGGTCCTGGGGCAGACCGGGAGCAGCGCCTGATGGCGAAGGATTTGAATTCGATTTTGGGGATCTGGGTGATGTTTTCGAGGAGTTTTTCGGTTTCGGCGGCCCCAGCAGAAGAAAGGAAGCAAAAAAAGGCAGGGATATCGAAATCGGCTTAGAAATCGCCCTCGAGGAAACCCTGAGAGCTCAAGAAAAAGAAATCTCTCTGGAAAAATTCGTCAGATGCCAGAGATGCCGAGGAAGCGGGGGAGAGCCGGGATCTGGAATAAAAGAATGTTTTTCTTGCCGAGGCACCGGCGAAGTTCAGCAAATTAAGAGAAGCTTCCTGGGGGCCTTTACCAGTTTTGTTACCTGCCCCGAATGCAGGGGCGAAGGCCAAAAGCCGGAAAAGCCTTGCAATGTCTGCAAAGGCGAAGGCAGAATAAAAGGGATCGACAATTTCAAGGTTTTCATTCCGGCCGGGGTTGACCAAAATCAGATAATCAAAGTTGAGGGAGCCGGAGACCCGGGAAAAAGGGGAAACCGGCCGGGAGATCTGTACTTGAGGATTTTTCTCAAACCCCACCGCGTTTTCAAAAGAAAAGGAGACGACCTTTTTATGAACCTGCCCTTGGCTTTTTCTCAACTTGCCCTTGGCGGCCAAATTGAGATTGCCGACCTGGCAGGTAATAAGTTCATCTTAAACATTCCTTCTGGATCAGAACCGGGAAAAATGCTAAGATTGACGGGTAAAGGCATCCCTCATTTTCAGGGACGCGGACAGGGAAATTTGTATATCGAGTTAGTTCTTAAAGTTCCCAAAAAACTAAACCAGAAGCAAAAGGAGTTGTTGGAGCAACTTAAGGAGGAGGGTATTTAAAATAAAAAACATAAAATATTTTATTTTTTATTTTTAATCTTTAATTTTAGCTGTAGCGCCCGCCCTTGTAGCTCAATTTGGTAGAGCAGCTCCCTTTTAAGGAGTTGGTTCCGCGTTCAAATCGCGGCAGGGGCACAAATATCGTAAGGAATTTTGAGCGAAAGAAAGTTTTCTCATAATTTTGATACAAGAAACAGCAGAAATGCTGATTTTTGTTTGGGCTTGACTTCTGCAATGAAATATGTATTAACTATTAATTAACATCGGTATCATGGAAAACCGATAACCTCTACGGTAATAATGCCGTAGAGAACACATTTCCTTAAGGAGGTATGAAATGAAGAAATTCTATATAGCGGGCGCTGTATTGCTTCTCGTGATCGGACTGGCTTGGCTCTACGTAGCCTCTTCGTCCGCCAGAATAGCGGCCCTTTCTTCCTTCATCGGTGTTGTGCCCGCCGAGAAGACCCTTTCGCCCGCCGAAAAAGCCCTCTCTTCCATCGGGACGGAAGTTCTGCCAAACGTCTATGACGATCAGCAGAGCACTGTCTATATCAGGGTGGACGACCCGTCGGACCCGTCGTGGAAAGGAGAGAGAGGGGATGCGGCCATCGCCGACATCATAGCCAAGAAAGCGGAGTGGGAGCGACAGTTTCCCGACAAGAAAGTGATCGCGATGTCCATCGTCACCGGCAATGCGGGAGCTTACGGTCATCCGATCGTGGTCGGACTGCTCATCCACTATGAGTAGTATTAACAACTATCCAGCCCGGCGAGCGCCCCGAATGAGCCCCTTTGTGGAATTCAATTCCGCTTAGGGGCTCTATTTTTTTCTATAATTGTTTATTGTCTCATTTATTATTTAGGTATTTGCTTCGCGAATCCTTTGAATCTTGAATCAGTCCTCTTCATAATTTTAAATGGACTTTTTAGCTTAATTCTGCTATCCTAATAATGAAATTACATGGAAATAAAAGGTTCCAAAAAACTACTGAAACTAGTTGCCGTAATTCTTTTACTTTGCCTTGGTACCGGCCTTGGATTTTATTTTGGCCAGAAACAGGCCGAGAAAAGGATTATCAACGGCATTTTCAACCAGGGAGCCGGCCAAGACGTCAAAAACCTTGACTTCAGGCTATTCTGGGACGCCTGGCAAGCCTTAAAAGAAAACTTCATCGATGAAACTAAATTCGACAGCCAGAAAATGCTCTACGGAGCCATTTCCGGCATGGTCCAGTCTCTTGACGATCCCTATACCATTTTCATGGATCCCGAGGAAAGTAAAAAGTTTTCGGAAGACGTCTCCGGAAAATTCGAAGGAGTAGGGATGAAAATCGGCCAGAAAAAAGGGCAGCTCCAGATCATCGCCCCCTTGGAAGGAACTCCTGCCCAGAGAGCCGGATTGAGGGCAGGGGATAGCATTGTCAAAATCGATGACGTCTTTACCATCGGCATGTCCGTTGACGAGGCCGTCAGCAGAATCCGCGGCGACAAAGGCACTACCGTCACCCTGACTATCTTCAGAGACGGCTGGAACAACGCTAAAGACTTCAAGCTGACTCGGGACGTCGTCGAAGTGCCGTCTCTGAAATGGGAGGCCAAAGACGACAATATCGCCTACATCGAACTCTACCAGTTCTCGGAAAAGGCCAGCGCCGACTTCAGAAAAGCCGCTCTGGAAATCTTGAGATCGCCGGCCAAGAGAATAGTTCTCGACTTGAGGAATAACCCCGGAGGTTATCTCGAAGTTGCCCAGAACATTGCCAGCTTTTTCCTGAAAAAAGATTCCCTGGTGGCGATCGAGGATTTCGGTGAAAAAAGAGAGCCGAAGAAATATCTGGCTACCGGCAACGACATCTTCTCCAACCTGCCATTAGTGGTTTTGATCAACCAAGGATCGGCTTCAGCCAGTGAGATTCTGGCCGGCGCCTTGAGAGACAACCGTAAAATTAAGCTCATAGGGGAAACCTCATTTGGCAAAGGCTCTGTCCAGCAAATAGAAAACCTTGAAGGGGGATCTTCTTTAAAGATCACTGTTGCCAAGTGGCTGACACCCAGCGGCCAGTCTATTTCAGATCACGGTTTGACCCCCGACATTCAGGTCGAAATCACCGACGAGGATTACGAGAATGACAAAGACCCTCAGCTCGACAAAGCTCTTGAAATCTTGAAAGAACTCAAGTAGAATATAGAATAGGATATGGCAGAAATAAACAAGTTTGATTCTGGCGAAATAAAAACACCATGAGAGTCGTCCTCCTAGAAAACGTCGATAAAGTGGGTAAGAAATACGAAATTAAAGACGTGGCCGACGGCTTCGCCCGCAATTTTTTGATACCCAAAAAGCTGGCCAAAGCCGCCAGTGAAGAAACGTTAAAGTGGGCCGAGATTCAAAAAGAGATCCTGGAAAAGAAAGCTGAAGAGGGCCTGAAAAAGGCTCAAGGAGTGGCTTCGTCAATCGACGGCCAGGAAGTAACCATCCAGGTAAAAATCGGCCCCGAAGGCCAGCTTTTCGAATCGATCACCGCCCAGAAAATCGTTGAGAAATTGAAAGAAATTGGTTTTGACGTCAAAAAAGGCCAGCTTGACTTGCCAGAACCCTTGAAAGAAACGGGGGAGTACCCGATCAAAATTAAATTCGACCACAACTTAGAATCTCAGATCCAGGTGATTATCAGCGGGGAAGATCTTAAAGAAAAAGAAGAAAAAGAATAACCCCGCCCCAATTTTACTTCTGAATAATTTAGCGCAGTGCGCGCAGCGAATAGCTGCACCCCGAATTGGGACGAAGCGCTGCGCCCAAGAAGCGGGATGTGGCTATTCGCCACCCGCGCTTCGCGTGAAGCGTCAGGCGTAAAATTGGGGCGGGGCTTACTTTTTTTGATCGACGACGCTGACAACCTTGATCAGTTTACGGGAACCGTCAAACTTTGTGACTTTCTTTGATACAAACTTAACCACTCCCGCCTTGTGAGCGTAAAGGGTATCGTCGCCGCCGCGCTTGACATTCTCGCCGGCCTTAAAACTGGTTCCTCTTTGCCTAACAATAACCATCCCCGGCCTAACGCTCTGGTTGTTGTTGACTTTAATGCCTAAATATTTGGGCCGAGAAGATCTTCCCAGCCTTGATGAGCCTCCTGATTTGGTTTTTGCCATCTTTGAAAAAGATGGCAACCCCGTAACAATTTTACCATCTAGAAGACCTTATAGATAAAAACCTGCAACAAACAAAAAAGATTTTTTCTTCGCAGTCCGCGTGGGGCGAATAGCCCCATCCCTTAGAGGCGAAGCGGACTGCTAAAATTATTTCTGTAAAATTGGTGCGGGGTAGCCACCATTAAAAATCAATATAATTATGCTAGCAAAATTTAAAGGTTTTGTCAAAGACCATCTAAATGAAATCTTGCTTGCGGGCATGGTCGCTTTGATCTCTCTATTTTCTTTTACTGCGGGCTTCTTGATCGCCAAATACCAAGAAAAAGAGCCGATTAGGGTGGAATATAACAAAAGTTACTTGAATATTCCGCCGTTTTCATCATAAAATATGAGGTTCAGCTGCCAAAAACCTAAAGAGAATGTTGCTAATTTGGCCAGGATTTTAGGCTATAGGCTTTTGAAGGGGACTGACGACGAATTTAACTTTGTAAGACCTTTGGCCAGAGATTACCCAAGATTTCATCTTTATCTTAGAGAAAAAGGAAATAACTTAAGCCTTAATTTGCACCTCGATCAAAAAAAGCCTTCTTACAAAGGTCAGACAAGGCATTCGGGTGAATACGGGGGCGAGTTAGTCGAAGCGGAAAAACAAAGGATTAATAGCATCTTAGAAAAAATGGGATCATAGAAATATTAAGATTTTAATTCATTACCGCTGTGGAATTTTTCATGGATCTCTCTTAATCTCTTAGAAGTGACGTGCGCATAAATCTGGGTAGCGGTAATGCTTTTATGCCCTAGAAATTCTTGTATTATTCTTAAATCTACTCCTTTGTTAAGTAAATCTGTCGCGAAGCTGTGACGCAAAACATGGGGAGTAGTTGATGGGGGAATGCCCGCCGCTATCGAATACCTCTTAACTGATTTCTCAATATATCTGGGGGTCAATCTTAAGGGAGCGTCTTTCTTGCCGGCAAAACGCACGAATAACGCCTTTTCTTTGTCCTGGCGACTATCCAAATACTTCTTAAGCCAATCGAGGGCTCTGTGAGAAAAATAAACAGTTCTTGGACGGTTACCTTTTCCAACGATTACAATTTCCAGTTCTTTCTCGCCGGTATTGAATTTAATTTGTTCTCGGTTGAGCGCTACCAGCTCGGCAATCCGCATTCCTGTAGAAAAGAACGATTCAATGATCGCCCGATCGCGCAAGCCCTGAGGAGTCGTAATATCCGGGCAAGAGAACAATCTCTCTAACTGCTCCTTGGTCAAAAACTTTACCAGCCGTTCACCTTTATCTTTAGCTAATTTTATCTTTTCTGTCGGCAGAGAAGCAATGTCACGGTCAGCAAAATACTTTAATAAAGACCGCAGGGCTATAAGGTAATAGTTTTGGGTAGATTTCTTCAAGGGTAGCTTGGATTTTGGTAAGAACTGCCTAGACAAAAAAACTCTGTACTTCCAGATGTGTTCGGAGGTTAAATCGTGCGGTTTCAGTTTTTCTAAGTTATTTTTCTTCAACCATTCAAAAAATCTCTTGATAAATCTTGCGTAGTTTTCTTGAGATTTAGAAGATAAACCTTTCTCAATTTCTAGCCAATCCAAGAAATCTTGGAAATAATCTAAAATAGGTTTTTGACTCTGTTCCATCCCCATAGTATATTAGTATTCTCTTAACTTCAATTGTGCGAATACCTCTTGATTTAATAATAACTGAGATAATAACCCTCAGTCAAGCCCCTATCAGCCTTCTGACGCTTTTTTAGAGGATTATTTGATTATTTCCTTAAACTTTTCCCAGAATTTTTCCCACCATTTAGGAATCTCTTTTTTTATATCCTCCTCCATTTCAGTTTTTTCTTTGCCGAACTCTTCTTTGAAAATAGCCCCTCTTTTAAAGAACAGTTCCTTAGTCTTCTGCCAGATGGACTTAGCCCAGGCAAGAAACTTGTCCGCTAAATTGGCTTCCCACCAGGACCTCAGCTTCTGAAAAAGCTGCCGCCAAAAGGATTTGGCCCAATCAAAAGCCGCCTTGACGCCAGCCGGGAATACTCCCAGGGCCCTTGAGAACATCGTTTTGACGTCTTCCAGGCTCTCTGGAGGGCCGGAAAACATGGGTTCCGGCTCTTCGGCCAGAGTATTGGAAACCGGAGCCAAGATGAGGCCAAAAATGGCTAAGAAGACGATCAAGCGCTTTACCATAGTTTTGTAAGTGAAAAATAACAATAAACTATAATATACTCCGCCTATAATACCCCGTAGGAAATTAAATATTTTCCGTGGTTAATCGATTTAAGCTACGGAATATTATATGGCTAAGGTAAAAAGACTATTAAGGGGTTTTTGGACGAAAATATTTTACTCTTTTGCCCCGTAGCAATTCATCATCGAGGCGTTGAAAATTGACTGGCCTAAGCCGATAGGCGGCTACCGCCTTTCAGTCAGAATATCCTCGTTGGCTATTGGCGGAATTGCTACGGGGTTTGCCATTCCACGAAAACCCCTGCGTTTTCCTACGGGGATGTGACTTTCCTGGCCTCCCTGATTCTTTTAAGAGTTTTGTCTTTTCCTAGAACCGCCGCCACTTCAAATGGACCGGCCGAAGCCTGTTTGCCCGTAAGAGCAACTCGCAGCGGCCATAACAGCTTTCCCCTATCCCCTGTTTTCTCTGCTTCCGGCAAAAGAATTGCTTCCAGATTTTCTTTCTGCCAATCCTCCGGTTTTATTTTCTCAAGAATCTTCTCCAGTCTTTCCAAAGACTCTTTGACTTCCCTATCGATCATTCCCTTCCACCTTATAAGGTCTGCTGGAAAAACAATCTTTTCTTTAAAAAAGAAGTCGGCTAACTCTATGATTTCTGACAGCTTTTTTAAGCGCTGCTGATAAAGGCTGATTGCTTTTGCGACGTGGTCAAAATCAACCGTTTCTCCTGTTTGTATCACCTCATACCTCCTTTCCCTCCAGCGTTCTTCCGTCGGAACGGGAATTAACTGGGCCGGAACGGATTCCTCGGCGACCTTAAGAAAATTAGCGCTGATCAAATAAGGCAGGCATTTTTCTGTCAGGTTTTTCAGACTCAAGTTCCGCAGATAAAAACCATTAAGCCAATCAAGGCGCTGCTGGTTGAAAATCGCCCCTGACTTCTGGACTCTCTCGAGAGAAAACTCCTTGGCCAGGCTCTTTAAAGAAAATATCTCTCTTTCGTCTTCCGGATGCCAGCCCAAAAGCGCCAGGAAATTAATCAGAGTCTCTGGCAAGTATCCTTCGTCTCTATATTCCAAAGCCGGCACGGCGCCGTGGCGTTTGCTTAATTTTGACCGGTCAGAAGCTAAAATCATCGGCAAATGGGCGTATTTGAGTCTGGGAAACCCCAAAGCTACTTGAATCATAATTTGCTTGGGAGTGTTGGAAATATGATCTTCGCCTCTGACAACGTGGGTAATTTTTGTGTCAAAATCGTCGATGACGCAAGAAAAATTATAAAGCGGAGAACGAAGGTCGCGGGCAATGGAAAAATCGCCGATTAAATGGGGATCAAATTCTGTTCTGCCGCGAATCATATCGTCAAAAACTACGGGCTCTGAAATCAGATTCTTAAAACGGATAATCGCTTTTTCTCCCTCAAGAAACCTTTTTTGGGCTTCCGACAAAGGTATGTCCCGGCATTTTCCGGAATAGACCGCGGGCTGGCCCTGGCTCAACTGGTACTGGCGATAAGTTTCAAGCTCGTCTTCAGAGCAAAAACAGTAAAATGCTTTGCCCTCGTCCAAAAGTTGCCTCAAATATTTTTCATAAACATCGAGTTTTTCACTCTGGCGATAAGGCCCGTAAGGCCCGCCAATCTCGGGTCCTTCGTCCCATAGCAAACCCGTCCATCTTAAAGTTTCAAAAATTGCTTTCTCGTATTCTGCTTTTGATCGTTCCGGATCCGTATCTTCAATTCTTAAGATAAAAACTCCGTTGCTGCTTTTCGCAAAAAGATAGGTAAATAAAGCTGTTCTTAAATTCCCAAGCTGCAAGAAGCCCGTTGGAGACGGCGCAAACCTGGTGCGGACCACTTTTTCTTTTTGGCTGGGATCTAAGGTTGTCATCTCTTTAAACTATCACATTTTTAGGAAATTAAAAATGATCGAGGCGATGTCTCTGGCGGCTTCCGGCTTAGCAAAATTCCTTGAAGCCTTAGCCATTTTCTCGAGCTCTCCGGGACGGGAAAACAGATTCTTGAGTTTTTCCAGGAAGAAATTCGGGGTGAGGTTGGCTTCTTCCATAATGACCGTGGCTCCGCCCGCGGCAAAGCTGTAGGCGTTCTTCAGCTGATGTCCCTGGGCGGCCTCCGGATAAGGAATCAGAATCGAGGGTTTTCCGGCAGCGGCGATCTCAAAAATAGTGCCGCCGCCGGCCCTGGCGACTATCAAATCGCAAATCGACAAGGCCTGTTTGTAGTCCTCTTCGCGTAAAAACGGGAACGGATGGTAATATTTTTCCCTGCCTTTAGGAACGGTGACGACGGCTTCGGCCCTGGTTTTTACGAAGTTTTTCTCGCCAATTTGGTGCAGAATCTCAAAATACTTAAGCATATTCGGCAAAATGGCCAAGATCAAATCATTGATGCGCTGGGCCCCCTGAGAGCCTCCGATGATTATGATAACCGGTTTTCCCCCAGCAATGTTCAGGACTTCTTTTGCTTCTAAAGGATTGCCGTAGAGCAATTCTTTTCTGACTGGGTTGCCGGTCAAAATCATTTTTGAAGGAGGAAATCTCTCCGTCTTCGGAAAAGAAACCAGAATCTTTTTGGCAAACTTCGCCAGCAGCTGGTTGGCCAGGCCGGGATCGACGTCTGAGTCGTGCAGAAAAATGGGAATTCCCAAAAACCAGCCAGCAACGACTACCGGGAAAGAACCGTATCCGCCCTTGCTGAAAATCAAATCCGGAGCAAAAAAGAAAAGATCAAAAAACGACTGCATAATTCCCAAGGGCGTTCTCAGGAAAATATCGACCAGATTATCGAGAAAACTCTGCCAGTCGAGGTAACGCCTCAATTTGCCGGCAGCAATCTCCTTGGTTCTCACCCCTTCTTGGGCCAGCAAAATCAGGCTAAAATCATCACGCGGTCCCAAATAACGGAATTCCAGGCTCTCCTGGTACTTAGCCCGGCCTTTTGCCTCGCCGAAAACATTCAAGCTTTCTTCAAGCCTTTTTTGCAGATAAAGACTTTTTATCTCTCTGACGACGGCGATCAAGGGAAAGATGTGGCCGCCCGATCCCCCGCCAGTAAGGACGATTTTCATGGGTTTTGTTGATATGGCTTTTTTGAAATATTTAATAATATCCCCAAACCGATCAGCTCTGCGGTCAAATGAGAGCCGCCGTAGCTGATGAAAGGCAGTGGGACTCCGGTTAAAGGAAAAAGACCGGTCATCGAGCAAATGTTTATCAATGCCTGGAAACCGATCCAAAAAGAGATGCCGGCTCCGGCCAGCCGGGAAAAAGCGTCCTTAGACCGCCGGCTGATCCTAAAACCTTGCCAGAGAAAAACCAAAAAAACCAGGATTAGGACAACCGCTCCCAGAAAGCCGGCTTCCTCGGCAAAAACGGGAAAGATGGCGTCGCCGATAGTCTGCGGCAGAAAGCCGAATTTCTGGCGAGACATTCCCAAACCAAGCCCAAGAACGCCGCCGGAACCGATGGCGATCAACGCCTGTTTCAGCTGATAGCCCCGGCCCATGGGGTCAAAATCGGGATTTATGAAGACTAGCCAGCGGTTCAAACGGTAAGGGGCAAGTTTTACTAAGAGAGCCAGGATCCCCAGCCCAAAAGTCCAGATCGAAAGATTCTGCCAAAAAGGAGTTCCCGAAACAAAGAATATAGCCGCCCCGATGAGAACAATCACCCCGAGAGTGCCGATATCAGGCTGAAGGGCCAACAAGGCGGTGATGACGCCGATAATCATCAGAAAAGGAACCAACGGTTTTAATCTGCTAAAAAATCTTGATTTGGCATAGGTTTTCAGGGAAAAATCTTGGCTCGAGAACCAGGCGCTGAGATAAAGAATGAGGCTGAGTTTCAAGAATTCTGACGGCTGGAAAACAACCGGCCCGATCTTCAGCCAGCGCGAGGCGCCGAACAGGTTCAATCCTATTTTTGAGGAAACCAGAAGGCCTAAAAAAAGAAGATTGGCAAAAAAAAGCCAGAAACAAACTTTCTTTATAACTTCAAGAGGAATCAGAAAAGCAGCCAGCCCGAAAGCCATTCCCGGCAGCAACCCGTAAAGCAGCTGATGCTTCAACAAGTAATCGGGCTCGCCGAAGTTCTCCATTGAGAAAACCGCCGAAACGCTGGATAAAATCAAAATCCCTAGCAGCAGCAAGGTCAAGCTGGCCAAGAGCAAAATGTAATCTGGTTTCTTGAAGCCTTTCATTTTCTTTCCAGCTCTTTTATGTACTTTTTAAAAAGATCTCCTCTTTCCCGATAGTCTTTGAATAGGCCAAAGCTCGGAGAAGCGCAGGAAAGAAGACAGATCTTCCCCTTTTTCGTATGTTTAAAAGCCAATTCCACTGCTGCTTTCATTTTACCTGCCCCGTTAGAAACTCTTTTGGGAGAAAATATTCTTTTTCCTTTGCTTTTTTCATTATAAACTAAATCGGCCATTTTGTTATCATAGTTTCTTGCGGGGTCAGTAAAAAGACAGTGGAAAAAGCGGTTTTCCCTGTTCAGTTTCCCGATTTCCCGCCAAATCCGTTTGCCGGTTGTGGGAAAAAAGACCAAGTTTTTCAGCCGGCTCTTTAAAATTATTTTTGCCAGCCTCTTAAAATCCAAGCCCCTGTCAAAGCCTCCAAGAAATATGGTTTCAACATCCTTTCCCAAAGCGTCTAGGGCGGCTATGGTTGCCTCCGGAATAGTCGCCAAAGAATCGTTGTAAAACTTGATCCCCCGGTATTCCCCTACCAACTCCAAACGGTGCGGCAGGGGCTTAAATTTTTGGATCGCCTCGGCAATTTTCTGGTCGGGCACGCCAAAAATACGGCCGGTTTCAATGGCCGCCGCCATATTCAAAAAATTGAAGTCACCCAAAAGCTTTGGCGGGAGGTCGGACCTCCCACGTTTTTCTAGAAAGATCTTGGCTTTTTGGGGATTTAAAGCGATTTTCCGCGCCTGACTGATTTTGACGGTCTGCCTAACGTATTTATTTTCGGGATTATAAAGGAAGAGGTCGCTTTTTGTTTGATAACGGCAGATATTCTGCTTTGCTCTTAGGTATTCCTTAAAATCCTTGTAATAATCCAGGTGTTCGGGATAAATGTTTAAAAATACGGAAATATGGGGAGATTTCTTTAGATTTGAAAGCTGGTGGCTGGATAACTCATAAACAAAGACATCGTCCGGTTTTGCCTTAAATAAATGCGATAAAACCGGCTCACCAATGTTGCCGACCAAGTGCGCTTTTAACCCTCCTTTCTTTAAAACCTCGTATATCAAACTTGCGGTCGTGCTTTTGCCCTTGGTGCCGGTAATGCCAATGATTTCACCGGGGCAATTGTCAAAAAAGATTTCTGTCTGCGAGGTTACGATCTGGCCCTTGTTTAAAAATGGCTTGATAGTTTTTAGCGGAATGCCGGGAGACTTAATAATAACGTCATAATCTTTCAACGCCTTGAGGTAATTTTCTCCTAAATATAATCTTTCTCTTATCTTCTTTTTTTCACGGCCGTGAAAAAGATGATATAGAAACTTTTGAGTTTTGTCGGGAAATTCTTCTAAGTTTAAGCGATCAGTAATGCCAAGAATTTTTTCTGGAAAAAGCTTTCGCAAAAACCGCAGGGTATCAATCCCCTCTCTGGCAAATCCGAGGATCACAATCCTCGCCCCGCATAAATTTCGCCGAAGTTCTAATAATCTATTGTTGTCTTTCAGTATGTCTTTGTTCATCATTTGCGACAGCCGGGGCCGAATAGGCCTTTCCTGTGGAGAGGCTGCCGCCGTCGCCTTTCTTGCGAAATTATGTGCGGGGCAAACACCATTTTTACTAAGAAAGTTTTTATCTATCATAATAATTCAAAATACCATAAAAAAACGGCCTTATAAAGTCGAAAATGACTATCTTTAATATAAAACGGGAAGCTTGAAGATGCTTCCCGTTTTGGTCTGTTTTATAGAAAGGAGAAATTTGGGGAGGGGCGCAAGAAACTGCTTGCATAACAGGTTTAGAGCCATTGGCCCCTCCCCTGTTTCGACGAATTTACTTGATGAACTCAAGTAACTTGCGCCGAGTCTCGCCGTGCAGGACTACTAAGAGCCCTATCGCAGCGAGAGCAAGCACTAACGCCTTACTCATTTTTTTCACCTCCTTTCTGTCAAGGATTTGGGAGTTGGACAATGAACTGAATCATTATCCTTCTCACCGCCTTTTATATATCACATTTTACTAATCTTGTCAAGTCAGCCGGCAGGTTATTCTCGTCATCCCAAGATCTCAACATTTCTTTTGATTCGGACTCCAGATTAAAATACCGGGATGATATTTTATTCCTAAAATAAGCCAATAAAAATGGCGCTTCTTCGGCTTGCCTTGCTTTTTTCAAACTCAGATAAAAAGCGGCGATGTTTTCCTTTTTGGTGCCAACGCACTCAAAAGGCTTAAAATCGCTCTCCCCTACCAATTCTTTCATTATTTGCAAAAGATCTGTTCTTAGAAATAAATCCCGTTTAAAGATTTCAATTAGTTCTTTTTTCTTCACAAACGGATAAAGCGAAGCGAAAACAGACAAGCATTTGGCGCATTGGCCGCACCATTTGTTAATGGGTTCTTTGGTCCCGGATTTAGTGGCAATAGCCTGATTACAACTTAAAAATGATTTGAAATACTTTGGATAATCGGAAAACATCTTGGCGATCTGCAATTCGTAAAGAGGCCTTAAAAAGCTGAAATATTCCGCGCCCCTGACGAGATATTTTTGGCAATATTTCCTGAATTTCTGCTCAAACTCAAAACTTTTTGAATACTGGTGGTTTATTTCCCAGCCCAGATATCTAACATTGCCTTCATTGGCAGACCTCTCGTTGGAAAAAGCGATATATTTATAGTCAAAGATGACGGCCGCAAAAACGCTCAAAAACGCCAGCAAGGCGGAAAAGGGCGTATGGCCGTTTAAAAAGCCTTGGCGGTTCAATTCCAACAATTTTGGATCAATTTTCCGGAGAACAATTACGGGATCCTTGCAGCCGGCCGTTTTCATAACCTTTTTTATCGCTCGATTGGGATTCAAAGAAAAACAATTGGTTTCTTTCCCTGCTTTCTTTAAAATTTCCAGGGTGACGATCGAATCCTTGCCTCCGCCCAAAGGCACCAAAAATCGATTTTTTAATCCCCGCATATTTTTTACGTTCGTGAAATTTTTATGAGGCTTTTTTGGTCCCGAAAGAATAGTTTTAATAGCAACAAAATCCTTTGCCTGAAAATCAATTCTGTTTTCGTAAAAATACTGCCCCATGCCCTTAATCAGCAAGTTCTGCCACCAGCGAATCTGCTCGTTGTTTAGAAAACCGCATTTAACCGCAATTTCCGGGGAGCAAGTTGCCTTCCAGTAAGAAAAAGCTTCTATCAGACCCAAATTAAAAACAAGGGTATCTATAGTCCCCCGCCCCAGATTTTTAACTTTTGCTTTGTCAACGTTTATAATTGTCAGCTCCGGCCGAAAATTCATGTCTGGAGGAACTTCTCCGCCAGAGGCGGATCCGCCTTTGGCGGAAAAGGCAAAAGAAATCCGCAAGTTTCCATTGATAACCTGCCACGAAAAGCTTTCGTAGACAAACCTAGGATATTTCTCTCTAAGAGTTTCGAGTTCCATGTCTTCGAAACATTAACCGAACAATCTGATAATCACGCCGATCATGGCCGCCACCATGGAAATGACCCAAAACCTCATCGTCACCTGGTGGGCCGGCCAGCCCCGAGCTTCAAAATGATAGTGCAAAGGCGAAGCCAAGAATAATTTCTTTTTCCTAAACTTTTTTGATAAAAGCTGCAAGATCACCGAGCCTGACTCAATCACCAAAACAAAAGCGATCAGGGGCAAGACCAAAACCGAATCCGTCAAAAAAGCAACCACGGTCAGAGTGGCGGTCAAGCCCAAAATGCCGGTTTCTCCCATATAAAACTTGGCGGGCGGAATATTGTACCAGAGAAAAGCCATCAGGCCGCCTAAAATCACGGTCAAAAAAGCGGCCAAATCGGTTTGGTGCTGAAAAAGGGCAATGGTGGTAAAACTGGCGAAAATCGTGGCAAAAACCCCGCCCGAAAGGCCGTCCAAGCCGTCAATGACCCCGCCCGAATAAACCGCCATCATCGTCACCACGAAAAGCGGCAGGTAGAGGCCATCAATTTCAAGATTCCCAAGCCCAGGAATGTGCAAAGTGTGCCAGTTAAGCTTAAAGTAAAACCACCAGGCACCGATTAAACCGATTAAAAACACGGTTGCCAAACGGTAAAACAAGCTCAAGCCGCCGCCGATGTATTTGCCTTTTCCGTAAACCTGAAGCAAGTCATCAGCCAATCCGAGCAAGGAAGCAGCGACCAGGGCGAATAATGGCAGCCAGGTTTGGCTGCGGCTCAAGAAATTGAATTTGTCAAAGATCTCAATGTCGGTAATCTGAGAAAGAATAAAGAAGATAAAAATGAGAAAAACAGCAGTCAGGGGAATCAGAGCTCCCCCGAATCTAGGGGTGCGGACTTCCCCGTCGGCATGAAACTTTTGGAAAAAAGGAACGTCGCCTCCGTCAATCGCCTTGGTTCTCACCTCTTTACGCCACATCCTGTGTTTATACAGAAATTTGATTAAAGGGCCAGCCAGCAAAAAAGCGAAAATAAAGGCAAAAGTCCCCAGAGCCAGAATTTTGATGACGTCGAAAGAAAGACCGGAAAATCTCATTTCAGTTGAAAGCCTCGATTAACTTTTTCATTTCAGAAAAGCGAGTTTCCCTGGAACCGGCTCCGAGAATGACGTTGACAAAATAATTGTCGCCGTCCCTCAAAACCAGAATAATACAGCCTCCGGATTCATCGGTATAGCCGGTCTTGCCGCCGACAATCTCAAGATCTGCGATTTCCTCAAACGACGTCAGCAACTCGTTGGTATTGAAAGCCCGATGGTGAACCTCTTCATTCTCGCTCAAAATGATAATTGAGGCCTGGGCGGAAATATTCAAAATCAGGGGGTATTTTTTTAAGATGAAAATTGTCAGATTGGCGACGTCCCTTGCCGTAGAAAAATTATTGTAGGCTTCGAGGCCGGTCGGGGTCGAAAAATTGGTTGATCTCAATCCTATTTCTTTTGCCTTGAAATTCATCAAATTGACAAAGTTCTCCCGGCCGTAAATTTCGGCCAAGGCGTCGGCAGCATCGTTGCTCGACTCAACTATGGCCATTTTCATGAGCTCTTTGACGGCAATCTTCTCCCCTATTTTCAAACTGCTTTCACCTTCCTGGGAAACTATCTCCGGAGTGATCTCGATCTTTTCTGAAAGCGGCTGGGTTTCCAAAGAAACGAGAGCTGTCATTAATTTGGTCAAAGAAGCGATCTGCAGCTTCTGGCCGGAATTCTTGTCAAAAAGAACCGTTTGCCGGCCGTTATCGTCAATCTTGACGACCAGGGCGCTTTTAGCTTCAATGCCAGGATCAAAAGAAGTTTTTTTCGCAAGTATGTCTCCTGGCGCCTGGGCCAGGAAAACAGTCTGGGGGAAATAAACGTTATTCATTAAAAAAACTTCCAACTCGCTTTCGGCGCCGTTGACAATAAGAGTGAAAATCAGGCTGAAACCCAAACCGATTGTAAAAAAATTAAGTCCTTTCATTTTTTTGCTTTTCTTAAAACCGATAACCTTTGGTCAATTCTTTCCATGTCGCGCGGGAAAAGCGCCGCTTCCCGAATATTATTCAGGCCCAAAACCTGCATAGTAATCCTTTCGGCCCCTAGGGCGAATCCGCCCTCAGGCGGCATGCCGAATTTAAAGGCCTGCAAATAAAGCTCAAAATCTGCGGGATCATTGCCCCACTTTTTAGTGTTCTCTAAAAGCGTCTGATGATCATTGATTCTTTGCCCGCCAGTCACCCACTCCAGGCCCCGGCCCAAAAGATCAAAACTGCAGGTGTATTCCGGGTCTTTTGGGTCAGGGTAGGTGTAAAACGGCCTCTTTTTAGTCGGGTAATGGGTGATAAAAATCAGCTCTGAGCCGTATTTTTCAAGGGCATAGCGGCAGATTTCTTTTTCATCTTCTGGCTCTAAGTCCGGCTCTCGACGGTTGTCGCGACCGGTTCTTTCAAAAATAATTTGCTGGGCCTCGCGCATTTTCAAGCAAGGGATTTTGGCTGGTAGCTGCGGCATTGACGCCCCAAAAAGTTTTAATTCCTCGCTTCTTTCTTTATTCAGTTTTTGAAAAATATGCCTTACCACCCTTTCCACTTCCTCCATAATCTCTGCGAACGAGTCGACAAAGCCCATTTCCGCGTCTAAACTTAGATACTCGGTCAAGTGGCGCGTGGTTACCGACGGCTCGGCCCGATAAGCATGGGCTAAAGTAAAGACTCTTTCAAATGCGCCGACCATAATTTGTTTGTACAATTGCGGTGACTGGCCCAAAAAAGCGTCTTTGTCGAAATACTTGACTTTAAAGACTTCGGCTCCCCCCTCGGTGACAGTCGGCACAATCGTCGGCGCCTGAATCTCGGTAAAACCGTCTTGTTTTAAAACCTCGCGAAAGGCCTGAATAATCGTTTCTTGAACCTTAAAAATCGCTTTGACTTTCGGATGGCGCAAACTCAAGGCCCGCCAGTCAAGAAGGTTCGGCAAATCAACGTTTAAACTCTCCTGCCCCATGTCAAAAGGGAGATCAGCCGCCTTAGAAAGCATTATTGCTTCTTCGACGCCAAGCTCAATCTTACCGGTGGGGATTTTTTCGTTAACGTCTTTTGCCGGACGCTCTCTGACTATGCCCGTTACTTCAACCACGTCTTGCGGCTTTAAAGAGGAAAGGTTTTCTCCTCCCACGATCTGGAGAACGCCGCTCCTATCCCATAAATCGCAAAACACCATTTTGCCATGGTCTCTTTTAACCTGGATCCAGCCTGCCACTTTCACTTTTTGGCCGATACTGTTAATCGTTTCCGAAATAAGAGTTCTTTGCATATTTTTGCTACTTGTTAATTTTATCATATTTAGAGGTATCCGATTTACTTTCCAGTCGACAACTCGATCAGACGATTGTATTTGGCGATTCTCTCGCCCCGAGCCATGCCCCCGAACTTAACAAAATCGGCATTGACCGCCACGGCGAAATCGCTGATAAAAGGATCGTTCGTTTCTCCAGACCTATGGGAAACAATGATTTTCAAACCCGCCTTCCTCGCTTCTTTGACGAAATCCAGAGTTTCCGAAATCGTGCCGATCTGGTTGGGCTTGACGATAACCGCCTTAATCAGTTTCAGTTTTAAAGCTTTTCTTAATCTCTTGACATTGGTCGCAACCAGGTCATCTCCGACTATCAGGTATTTTTCGGCAAATTTCTTAAAAAACTCCTGCCACAACTGGTAATCGTCTTCGCCAAAAGGATCTTCAACCGAAAAAAGAGAAAACTCTTTTAGCAAAGCTTCCTGCTCCCCTTTCTGCCCCTTGAAATAGGCTCCGCCAAAATCCAGGCCGATCTTGGCTTTCTTCCCCAGGAATCCTGCCAGAATCTCCAAAGCCTGCCTATCGGAAATGTCGTTGGGAGAAAACCCGCCTTCGAGGCCGACGTCGGTGTCAATCCCCTTTTTTTCCAACAGCTTTTTGAGTCCCTGGTAAAGCGCTTTGGCCCGGCTGACAGTTTTTGCCACCATCAAGATTTCCTGGATCTTTAAGCGGGAGTCGCCGTGGACTCCGCCCTCAAAAGCCAAAACCATCAATTGGGGAAGTTTCTTGCTTTTGGGTTTTGGCAAGGTTTCGAAAATCCGGCTAAAAGCAATGGACAAAGGCAGGGTGACATTGGCAAAAGCAGAACGGCTTTTCAGCCAGAGGTCAAACCACGCCTGAGAAGCAAAATCCATCCGGCAAATGTCTTTTGCCAGGCTGTTGATCTTTAAAACCGCTTTTGCCGGAATAAGGACCGGCGCTTCGTATTTTCCCACCGAAGTTCCCGAAGGCACAGAAGCTGAAACTTTCATGCCTAAAACCTGGATTTCCGCCTCAACTGTCGGCTCTCCCCGAGAATCAAGAATGGTTCTTGCTTTGACCGATTCGATTTTCGCTCCCTGAAACTTCATCATTATGGATTCTGAAGATAATTATAGGCGGAAAGAGCGGCTTTGGCCCCTTCGCCGGCCGCGACCACTATCTGTTTATACTTGATATCGGTGACGTCGCCGGCGGCAAAAAGCCCGGGTGTTTTTGTCGCGCAAGTCAAAGGATCAATAGCAATCTCGCCCGCCTTGTTAAAGTCAACCAGATCTTTTAGAAAATCCGTGGCAGGCAAAGAGCCGATTTCAATGAAAACCCCCTGCGCCGTCAGCTCCTTCTCTTGATTATTGGTTAAGTCGCGGTAAACCAGCTTTTCTACCGCATTCTCCCCTTTGATTTCAAGAACTTGCGCTCTCAAAATGATTTCCGCTTTTCCTGATTCCCCGACTCTTTGCTGGTTGATTTCGTCGGCAGCCAAACGAGAGCTGATTTCTAAGACATAGATTTCTGTGGCAAAAGGCAAAAGGTCCAAAACCGTTTCCAGGGCCGCGTTGCCCCCGCCGACAACTGCCACGGTTTTTCCCTTAAAAAACGGGGCGTCGCAAGTGCCGCAAAAAGACACTCCTCTCCCTTCAAGCCTCTGCTCTCCGGGTACCTTCAAGGGCCTCGGATTTCTCCCAGAAGCGACAACCACAGTCTTGGCTTCAAAAGCTTCTCCCTTGGTTGTTTCTACTTTAAAAACGCGGTCGGGTTTTGAAAGCGATTTAACTTCGCTTCCCTCTTTAATTTCAATAGAAAACTTTTTCAGGTGTTCCCTGAATTTTTTTGACAGGTCAATGCCGCCGATTTCCAAAAACCCCGGATAGTTCTCAATGGAATCTGTCCTGCCGATCTGGCCGACAAAATCCTTGGTCAATAACAAAGTTTTTAACACCTTTCTTGCTCCATAAATCCCGGCCGTGATCCCAGCCGGCCCCCCGCCGATAATAATCAAATCGTAAACCATAATTCTTGCTGTTATTTGATATATTATACCGATAAAAACAAGTTTAAACAAACCAAAAAAGCCCTGCTGGCGCAGAACTCTTTTCGGAATAGTTATCCGGGGAATGGTTCCGGTCGGTCCAATACGATCACCGCAGAGGAGAGAGATTTCCCCCGGCACTAAAAGTGCTGGGTTGCGGTAATTGACTAAGGACGGGCCGGAGCCGCTTCCAAGATAATATTTTTAAAACTTTTCCCTTTTCTGAATCTATTATTTTCAAGTAATGGATTCAGAAAAAGGGGTGAAGTGCGCTTCACCACCCCTTGTTGCAGCAGAACTGCAACTTTTGATGTAGATATCGATTTCTTCAAAGGCGTTCTCCAACCAAAATTGGTTAATTAACCGTTACCAGTTAATTCGGTAGTTTGGGGCTACCGGGCCGTCCTTATTTTGTTAGAAAATCGCTTCTCTACTTTTATAACCTTCTTTTCTGCACGCTTCCTTCCCAAGATTTAGGATGTCTTGGGCTAGTACGCTATGGTCCAGAAGGTATTTGAAACGCCGAGGAATCAGTCGTTTACCGGATACAACGCCATAAGGACTGGCGTATTCCGGAAATCATTGACATCATATACCCCTACCACCTGAAGCAGCCATAAAACTTCTTCATACTCTTCCTGGTTCTGAGGAACAAGGAATGTCATTTCCTTTTGAAGAAGCTCTTGGCGCTCATCCTCGTTATGAAAACCGACCACTATCCCCTGGCTGGCATCCACAATAACAAGGGAAATCGGGATCATGACGGAATCCACTTCCACATCATTCTCCCAAGCATCCTTTACCGGAAATGGTAATTTCTTCCAGCAGGACCATCCTTGTCGTCCGTATATGTCGCAATACGGCACAACTTCATCAGGCCGAGCAAGGATAGAAAAATGGTTGATTACACGACGAAGCATCTCGCTGTCGGAAGGATCTTCCTCCAACAACCAAGAATACTTTTCGCGCAATCGAGCCAATTTTTCCGTGCGTTCGCGACGTTCCGCTGGCTCAGCGACCGCTCTCTGAAGTAATTTTTCTTCACTAACCCCCAAATCCAGATCGCGGGAAATGCTCACGCCACGATTGATAACGGCTGGCCCTATTTCCTCAGCGAGCTGCGCTGCCTTGAAAATCAATGCGCCGTGTTTTTCAAAAATCTCAACATGACGAGCCAGCCGCTCCACGAAATCGCACAACTCCGGGGGACGCCGACCACCATCAAAGCATTCACGCGTATGCGCAAAGCTAAGATCGGTGGTTAAACCAAAACACACAAAGCCATCTGCACGTTTTTTAAGCGCTTCATACTCTCGCTCAAAAACCGTGCTGGCGCGCACATCCCAACTAGTCGGATCCTGATCGACGATATCCGCTTGGATGACCTCGGAAAACGGCCACCATTCATGGTGAGAGAGCGAAAAATCCCTCGCCCGTGCGGATTTCACCTCTGACCACAAAGTGGCCGAGGTGATTTTTGGACCGCGATCGTCTACCACGATCTTATGAATCTCTATTTTTTGACCGCGGAGATCCACGCCGCGCGGCTGGCGGGGTTCTATCGCCGTAACGTGCAGAAAATAATCTTGCCCGTTAATACGAATAAACCCAAATCCTCTGTCCGTATTCCAACGGACAATTTCTAAAACTTGAGACATTTCCTACCTCCTTTCGAACCATATGAATATTGTGAAATTATTTAATTTTCAACGAACTTAATTCCTCGTCTCAACCCACTACTCTAAAGTAATGAGTTCGGATGAGGGCGCGACAGCAAGGGTCGCGCCTTGAATAATTACGGAAATAATTCCGCCAATAAAGTGCTATCTCCTCAGCCCCGTGGTTTTTACGTTGAGTATCGGGATTATAGGAGAAGTAGATATCTCAACAACCGCGTTAGTCGCGGCTTCCCTTCCGATACGGTAAATTTACCGCTTCCCTTACGATCATTAGATCGCTCCTCTTAAACTTTATTTTTGAGGATGGGAAAGGCCGGGAAGAACAACTTTTAATCCCCTAGTTTTTCACGCTCGTTTCGGGGCTTCTAACAACTACGAGCAACTGCTTATCGCAGTCCTCCCGCTAAACTGCCGGAGGAGCCGTGTTCGCTTTTGGCGAACTTACTGCCTTGTGCCAGACATCTCGGTCTAGATTAGATATGGAAAACGTGCCCGAGCGGCACGTCCTGGACGTGAGTCCAGGCGATGGTAGCGCCGGTTCCCGGCTGCCAACAGGCAACCGCGGCAGCGCGACCGTGATAGGCCATGGCAATACTGGCAGTCAGCCAGTTCGGGCCACGGCCCGACAACACGACCACATCCGCCATTTCAACTTCAGGCGGAGTAATCGTCCCCAGCGCGGCTGGGGCTAACGGAATACTGGGGTCAAGCTGAAACTCGACCTTGATCAGCTTGCGACCGTCACCGGCCGTACCGATCTCGATGCGAGTCCAACCGCACCCAGCGCCCTCGCCCTTAGGCCGACGGCAGCCCACGGCAATGAAGCCATCTGGGCTATTTAGTCGCACCGAGCGCGGGTGGCACTCATGCGCGAGTGCCGCGGTCAACCAAGCAGGAGCGGCCCCATCAATGTCCACGGGGTCGGCCATTTCGGCTGACTGGTTGTGGAGCAGGCCAGCGATCGCCGGGAGGTCGCTGCCCTCCCAAACGATCTGGCGTACAACGACGCCATTCGGCAAGGTGCGCTCCACTTCGACCTTGCCAATTTCCGCCGCAAGGGCGGAGATAACGATAGTAGCCATTTTTTCCTCCTTCTTTTCGGATGGGCTGGCCACCAGCCCAAGAATCAATTCCGCCACGGCCTGAATTACCGGCCGTGTCGAAACTGTGACATCGCCCCGCTCCAAAAAGTGAACTGATCCCTCCAACCGGGGCAAATGCCGCTGGATGGAATCCGCCTCACCGGTGTAATCGCTACGGACGACGGCAATGACCGTCACTCCGCAGCTCTCAAGGAAAGT
Organism: bacterium; assembly: GCA_030693425.1. Lineage (NCBI taxonomy): Bacteria > bacterium. The sequence continues at coordinate 3,532 of JAUYAM010000002.1, read as the reverse complement.
TTCCCATTCGGGAACTCTTTCGAGATCACCGGCAAGAATGATGCCGTAATTCACTTGACCCTCGGAAAGAATACGGCGGTTCTCCTCCGAAGGCCTGCCGCCAATGTCCACCAGAATAATGGGGGCCATGACACAATCGGCCAAAGACCGACTGTACCAATCCACCATCTCCTTGATGAACTGCCCCTTGCGGCGCAGAGCCACCACGTCGGGGCGATCGTAGTGGTTTTGGAGCCAGGTTCCCTCTCCGTCCGGGCAAGCCCGGAACAGGTAGCGGGAGTCCCTTGGAAGGTTCTCACATAAACCCGCCAAGAAAACGGACTTGCCGCTATGGGGAGGGCCGGCGACAACGAACTTATTGGTGGCCATTATTCCACCTCCTTTGTTTTTTGGCAGGCCTTTCACCCCGCCAAGTCCTCACTGTACCATTCTTGCGAAAGGCAAGCTGGAGACAAAAACTTTCTCTCCAAGTTACCTTCCGCAAGTTATAGGACATCGCATGTCCAATAAATAAACTTGACTGTTTTCTCAAAGAGCTCAAGCGAAGAGATATGTCTATAAGATATTTAATCTTTGGACTTTTTTGCGGCGATAAATTTCTTGGCCGCATCTGGCGATATGTGTTTATCTCCTCGCTTGAATCCTTTGGATATTTTTTCAAAGAACTACAGCTTCTCTTTCAAACTCGTTTTTGCGCGGGCTTGAAAGAAAAGCCGAATCAAACAATTTATCGGGTGCCGCAAAAGTTTTTCTGCGGCGCCCGGAATTGTTGGTGAGCCCGCTCGAGTCCTGTCTCGAGTTGGCGGACCGACCCACGCCAAAGGCGTTCGGAATCCGGTCTCCTCGTCGCCTGCAATTATTACTTGCAGGCCGGGGCTCATGGCGGGTCTGGCAGGACTTTAACCTGCAACCTCTCGGTTTGGAGCCGAGCGCTCTGCCTGTTAAGCTACAGGCCCACGTTTTCAAAGAGAGGGATGGGGAAAAAAACAGAAACGACTCTCTATGGGAGAGCCGTTTCTGCGGTTAATTATTATAAATCAGATTTCTAATAATTCGCTTTAGCGCTCTCTCCCAAGTTTCGCCAAAGCGATATTCTGTTTTCTACATCTTCTATTATACACTATGTTTCTATTTTGTCAAGGGCATAAACAGACAAAAATCCCGCTGGAAGCGGGACTCTTGTCCTCCATTCTATTGGAGAAAATCTCTTATTTTTCCTTTTCTCTTATCTTCTCGATCATTTTTGCCAGTCTTTCCTCGCTCTTTTGAGCCGGTTCTTTGGGCAAAGATTGCCTCACCTTCTCTTTGGCCGATTCCAAAACGTCGTTGATTCCCCAAGCATAGGCTTTCTTGCTGACATAAAATCTCAAGAGCAGAAAGTAGGTCAGCAAAAGAGTGGCTAAACCAGAGAGCAATAAAGAAAGCTTGGCCGAATCGAGAATGCCGGTGGGAACGTCGGTCGCTCCCTTGACTTCGGTCTTTGTCACCTGAACTTTAGCGGTGTCGGTCCTGGCAACGCTGGTGTTGTAAACCAAGGCGGTATTGACCAGCTCGGTCGTTCCATAAGAAAAATTTGAAGCATTGGCCACCACCGCTTGGAAGATGACCGTCTTTGTTTGCTGAGGGTTAAGGCTGCCGATGTCCAACCCTGTCAAGACATTCCCGGAAACCTCGGCGCCGTCAATCTTTAAGCCTCCATAATAGCTCATTTTTTCGGGCAAGGTATCCTTAACGGTTAAATTGGAAATCTGGCTGCCAGAAGTTGAAGTGACAAGAATCCTAAACTCAATCACTTCGCCGGGATCAGAGGTCGCCTCTTCGGCAAAGCCGGTGTTATCGCTCAAATTCCTCGCTAATTTGACAATATTAACGTCCTGGGACACGGAGCCGACGACAACTACTGCCGTCGCTTCAGCCGGATTGGCTGTTCCCCGCTCGACCCTGACTTTGGCGACATAGCTTCCCTGATTCTGGTAATTGCAGGCGTCAACTACGGTTTTCGGGTTATCGCTGATGCCGTAAAAAGTGTGGTCCCAGGTGCCGTCTGAAGTGCAGTCAAACTTATAATTAATCGTTCCCGTAGCCGTGCCGGTGACCGTTGCTCTCAAGTCAACTCCGTTTAAAGGAGCGTTTCCGGTGTTGGGAATCGCTTCTAAAGCCGCATAGAGCGCTTGCTGGGGCGAATTGACCAAAACAGTAACGCTGTCTGAAGCAGTTCCCCCGGCGCCGGCGCAGGTAATAATATAGGTTCTTGCGGACAGTAAATTTCCGGTTGATTCAGAGCCAGACGTGGATTTATTGCCCTGCCAGGCAGTGTCAGTGGCATAGCAGGAAGTGGCATTGGTTGAAGTCCAGGACAGAGTGGCGGCAGTATTGTAGTTAATCGAGATGGAACCGTCCATGCCATTGGCTTTCAGGTCAACCGTTGGAGGCAGAGTCGTCGATAATCTTCCCCGGAAAATGACATAACCGGCATTGGTAAAGCAGTTGAGAGAATCGCAGGTGAGCTCGCCGAGGTTGACTTCAGCATAATCTGCTCCCTGGGTTACCGTCAGGTCGCTGACAGTCTGGTTATTGTCCCTGTACCACTTGGCCGTGCCGTCAAAGACGAGCCTCTGGGCCGAGGAAGCGTTGACAACTCCAGTGTCGCTGGCGCCGCTGACATTGGCAGAAGAAATCTGGGCGCTCGTGGAAATAGTTGTTTGGGCTGGTACCGGAAAAGTAAGACGGACAGTCGTATTCTGGGCCTTTTGGGAAGGGATATTAGGGCCATCGGTGCCGCAGTGGTAATAAACGTTAAACCTGACATAGTCTCCGGCATTGGCCGAAACCGGGTCCGTCCAACTGGCAGTTCCTTGAGTCTCGTTCTTCATTTTCAGGAGTTCGTAGTCGCCTGCCATCATATTGAACCTTGTCTCTGCCTTAGCTTCCGTTGGAAGCAAAACAATGCCTGCACCAAGGACTGACAACAGAACCCAGAAAATTGATAAAGTTTTTTTGTTCATGGTTTTATGTTTAATTTGTTATTTCAAGATTTTAGAGTGGAGGACCGGGCGGCGCGGCCAAGCAGTAGAGAACCTGGACCAGGACGCTGTCTGAATGGGAGCCGGCAGTATTGCTGCAGGTAAGAACGTAATTGTTTTGGGTTGCGGTTAAGTTGCCAGTGGATTCTGAGCCTGTAGGCACTGATTTTGAGCCAAACCAACTTCCTGAAGCCACGCAGCTAGTCGGATTATTTGTCGTTGTCCAGCTCAAAAGAGCTGAAGTGTTATAGCTGATGGTAATCGGGCCATTAAGGTTATTGGCTTTGATATCGACAGTCGGCGGCAAAATCTGAACAGTGGCTCCGACCGAATCAGAAGCAGTTCCGCCTGGTCCGGTGCAGGTAATGTTGTAAGTCTTTGAGCTGGTGAGGTTGCCTGTTGATTCAAAGCCCCCGGCAGCAGATTTTGCTCCCGACCAATCGCCGGAAGCATTGCAGGAAGTAGCGTTGGTCACGGTCCAGGACAGAGTGGCCGCGGTGTTGTATGGG